>SXKQ01000113.1 GCA_005778045.1 Planctomycetia bacterium | reverse complement strand
TTCTTCAAGCGCGAAGGCCGTCCGACGACCAAGGAGATCCTCTCCATGCGTCTGACGGACCGCGCCATCCGCCCGCTGTTCCCCGAGGGCTTCAAGAACGAGGTCCAGGTGATGAGCCACGCGCTCAGCTACGACGGCGGACTCAACTCCGACGTGGTGGCGATGATCGCGTCGTTCGCCGCGGTGCACATCAGCCACATCCCGTTCCACGGCGCCATGGGCGCGGTGCGCATCGGTCATCTCGACGGCGCCCTGTGCGCCTTCCCGCCCGACGCGCGCCGCCGCTTGGAGTCGCGCCTTGACCTCGTCGTCGCCGGCCACATGGAAGGCCTGTGCATGGTCGAGGCCAACGCCAAGGAGCTGCCGGAGAAGGACGTCATCGACGCCCTCGAACTCGCCCACAAGGTGATCCGCGAGATCGCCGAGCTGATCGAGGAGCTGCGCGCGAAGGCCGGCAAGCCCAAGATGGACTGGGCCGCTCCGAAGACCGACGCGGACCTGCTGGCCAAGGTCGACAGCTACCGCCCCGCGATCCGCGACGCGATCTTCACGCCGGGCAAGCACGATCGTCACGACGCGCTCGCCAAGGTGGTCGACGAGGCCAAGGCCGCGCTGCTCGCCGGCGTCAGCGACGAGAAGGCGCTCAAGGCGCGCTCGAAGGAAGTCAAGGCGCTGCTCGAGAATCTGGTTGCCCAGGTCGAGCGCGACGCGATCCTCGACGGTCGCCGCGCCGACGGCCGCGCCTTGGACCAGATCCGCGAGATCGCGATCTCGCCGGACTTCATCCCGCGCGTGCACGGCTCGGCGCTCTTCACTCGCGGCGAGACGCAGGCGCTCGTCAGCGTGACCCTCGGCACGGCCGACGATGAGCAGATCATCGACGGCCTCGAGGACGAGTACCGCAAGAACTTCTACCCGCACTACAACGTCCCGCCGTACTCGGTCGGCGAGACGCGCCGCATCTCGGGCCCCGGTCGCCGCGAGATCGGTCACGGCATGCTGGCCGAGCGTGCCCTCGCGGCGGTGCTGCCGCCGAAGGAGCGCTTCCCGTACACCATTCGCATCGTCAGCGACATCATGGAGTCGAACGGCTCCTCGTCGATGGCGAGCGTGTGCGGTGGCTGCCTCGCGATGATGCTCGCGGGCGTGCCGCTGTCGCAGCCGGTGGCGGGCATCGCCATGGGGCTCATCACTGAGGGCGGCCGCTACGCGGTGCTCTCGGACATCATGGGCTCGGAGGACCACAACGGTGACATGGACTTCAAGGTCGCCGGCTCGGGTCTCGGCATCACAGCGCTTCAGATGGACATCAAGGTCAAGAGCGTGTCGCGCGAGATCCTCGAGAAGGCGCTCGAGCAGGCGCGCCTCGGCCGCCGCGAGATCCTGCAGAAGATGCTCGCCGCTGTGCCGCGCCCGAAGGCCCAGATCAGCCCGTTCGCCCCGCGCATGGAGCTGATCCAGATCCCGGCCGACAAGATCGGCTACCTGATCGGACCCGGCGGTCGCCAGATCAAGGCGCTGCAGGAGCAGTACAAGGTCAAGATCTCGATCCTCGACGACAAGGGCAACGTGCAGGTTGCCGGCGTCGATCGCGCCAAGGTGGACGCGTGCCTCGACACGATCCGCGGCATGTGCGAGACGCCGCAGATCGGCACGAAGTACTCGGGCACCGTGAAGGGCATCAAGGACTTCGGCGCGTTCGTCGAGATCCTGCCCGGCGTCGAGGGCCTGCTGCACGTCAGCGAACTCGACCACGGCTACGTCAACCGCGTGACGGACATCGTCAACGTGGGCGACGCGGTCGAGGTGGTCGTGATCCACGTCGACGATCGCGGCAAGATCAAGCTCTCGCGCAAGGCGCTGCTCCCCGGTGGCGAGGCCCCGGCCGAAGGCAGCGAGGGTGGCCAAGGCGGCTTCGAGGGCAACCCCGAAGGCGGCGAGCCGGCCTACGAGGGCGGCGATCGCGGTGGCGATCGCGGTGGCGACCGCGGTGGCTTCCGCGGTGGCTTCCGTGGTGGCCGCGGCGGCGGCGGCGGCGGCCGCGGTCGCGGTCGCGACTAACGCGCCAGCGTCGCAAGCGCGCAAGCGCGCAAGCGAGGGCCGGTGGACGTCACGCGTCCGTCGGCCCTCATCGCTTGCGGGCCCCACGTCACGCGCCCGCGCGCAGGCGGGATAGGATGCGCTCGTGTCGATCCTCGCGCGCAGCCTGCTCTCGATCGCGGCCCTCGCGCCGCTGGTGACGGGGCAGGATCGAGCCGCACCCGCGTCGCTGGTGGCGGCGCCCTTCGTCGACGCGACGGCGCTGGTGCTCGACGGCGACGGGACGGAGTGGCGCGGCGAGCGCGCGCCGGACGTCGTCATCGATCGCGCCGAGCAGCTCGTCTCGCTCGACGGGCGGGCGCCGGTGGCGCTGTGGCGCGGGCCTGCGGACGCGAGCGTGCGCGTGTGGCTTGGCTGGAACGCGAGCGACCTGTTCCTGTGCGGTGAAGTGCTCGACGATCACGAGCAGCACGACCCGCAGCGCTGGTATGAGGGCGACTGCATCGAGCTGTACCTCTCGACCGCGGATGTGGTGGCGGAGTGGGGCGTCGACGACTGGCAGGTGATGATCGCTCCGTCGTGGAGCGAGCGTCCGTGGGGCGTGTACCCCCGCTCGGGCCAACCCGGGCGCCCTGACGGTGGCTTTGGCGGCGTCGAGGTGGCATCGAAGCCGATGGGCGGCGGCTATCGCTTCGAGGCGCGCTTTCCGTGGCGCTCCTTCGGCCGCTTCGCGCCGAGCGCGGGCGCGGAGCTCGGGTTCAACTTCTCCCAGTGCGACCGCGACCAGCGCGGGTTCCTCGAGAGCTACGCCACGTGGACCGGCGAGGCTGAGATCGCGATGCGCGCCGAGCGCCGCGGTCGCCTGCGGCTGCAACCTCCCCCGGCGGAGGAGGCGCTGCCACCGCTCGAGGCGCCCGAGGAGGGCGCGCGCTCGTGGCTGCTCGCCGCGCTGGCGGCCCTGTACGCGCTCGCGCTTGTCTCGCGCAAGGTCTGGCGCCAGTCGCACGCGCGGCGCATCGGGTTGCGCATCGGCATCGGTGCCTTTGCGGTCGCTGGGGCGGTGGCGATCGGTGTGCGGATCGCGCGCGTGAGCGCGGCCGAGGAGCGGCGCGAGCAGCTCGTGGCCTACGCCGATAGCTTCGACCTTTTGCTGCGCTCGGGTGTGCTCGGCAGGCCAGAGCCGCAGGAGCTCCTGCGCGATGCGGCGACGCTGCTCTCCGGAGGCGCCATCTCGCCCGAGCCCGCGCGCGAGCAAGTGGCGTTGGTTCCCGGCGGCGCGACGCTGGAGGCGAGTCTGCGCACGTCGCGCAGCGACACGCCGTTCCAGCCGATCGCGATCGCGGGGCGTGCTCCGCTGTCGGGCATCACACTCTCGCCGGCGCAGTCGATCTCGCTGCCGCTCTCGAGCCCTTCGCAAGTCGACGGGTTGCTCGTCGTCACGCGCGTGAGCGATCCGCGCTACGCGCGCACCTCGCCACGCGAGATCCCGATCCTCTCGATCGAAGTGCGGCGCGGCGGGCGCGCGGTGGCGCCGCCGTTCGAGGTGCGCGACGCGCTCGACTTGCACTTCGACGCGGACTCGCACGTCGAGCGAGCCGGGCTCGAGCCGGCGCTCGTCCTGCCGGGCGGCCCGCGCGGCGAGTTGCACGCCGACGCGCTGGCGCTCGCACTCGAGGCCGCGGTGGAGGCGGATGAAGTGCTCGTGCGCCACGTCGGACCGCCGACGAGCTACTCCGTGCAGTTGCTCGCGGCCACTGCCCGCGTGCCGCGAGCGGGCCCGGTCGACCTCGGCGCGCTGCGCACGACGACCGAGGGCCAGTGGCGTTGGGCGCTCGCGGATCCGACGATCGAGGCCGAGGTCGTCGCTCCCGGTCGAACGCCGCGCAAGGTCGCGCGCGGCCAGCTCGCGCGTCCCCTGCGGCTCGGCAGCGAGCAACTCGGGACGATCTACCTGCGCGACGTGGCCCCGCCCGCCAAGTCGGTGTGGGAGACGGCGCCGCTCGTGACGCTGGCGTCCGTGGCGCCCTTCCTCGTGGCGTTGTTCGCCGAGTGGCTCGGCACGCGGCGTCGACTGCGCGGCAAACTCGCGGTCGGCTTCGCGGTGACGAGCGCCGTGCCTTTGCTCGCGCTGACGCTACTGCTCGACGCTTCGCTCGGCGCTGAGCACCGCTCGCGCGAGGCCGAGCGCGCCTCGGAGGCGATCGCGCGCGCGGAGGCGCAGCTCGAGCGCGAGGTGCGCGAACTCGAGCGCGAGGCCCAGCGCCTGCTGCGCATCGTCGAGCTCAAGAAGCGCATCGACGGGCGCTACCCCGAGACGAGCGAGGAACTCGCGCTCGGCTGGGGCGAGCCCCAAGGGGACGTGCGCTGGCTCGAGCGCACGAAGCCCGATGGACGGCGCGTGCGTGTCGGTCAGGGCCAGAGCTGGCGCGCCCTGCCGCGCACGTTCACCCTCGAGTCCGGACCGGTGCGTCCGTTCGGACAGCTGTGGCTGTTCGGCGTGGCGCAGACAGCGCCGGGCGCGGAGCAGCCGCTGTGCGTCGCCGTGGCGCGCGCGCCCGGCCTGCCGGGCGCCAGCGCCAATGCGCGCGCGGAGGTACGCCTCGTCGGCGCTGGCTCCGATCCCGCGCCGGTGGCCGGCGACCTCGAGCTGGGCGGTAGCGACCTGCGACGCGGCGTCTGGGATGCGCGCGGCGGCGAGCTCGTCGGCGTGCTCGTCGCGCCCCAGCGCGAGCGCGGCGAGGCCGTGCTCGGCCGTTACTCGCTGACGGAGCTCCTGCTGGCCGCGGGCATCACGGCGGTGTTCACGGTGCTGCTCTTCGCGGGCATCCTCACGGGGCACCTCGTCGGCCCCATCGAGCGGCTCGACCGCGCCCTGCGCGCCGGGCGACCCGGCGAAGTCGAGCCCGAGATCACGGACGAGGTCGGCAACCTCGCGGTCGCGGTGCGCGACTACTCGGAGCAGATCGCGGAGCGCGTGCGCGAGATGGAGCGCCTGCAGAGCGCGCAGGGCGAGATGTCGCGGCGGCTCGATCCGGACCAGGCGCGCGAGGCGATCCTCGCGTTCTTCGTGCGCCACACGCGCGCCACGGGACTCGCGATCCTGTGGCGCGGCGAGGCGGGAGAGGAGCCGCACGTGCATGCGGAGGGCGGGCGCGACCTCGCCTTGCCCGACGATGCGCTCACGCTGCAGGCTGCGCTCGTCGCGGGCGAGCCCCTGATGGTCGTCGATCGCGGCCAAGTCGATGTCTTGTCTGAGTTCGAGCGCACCGTGCTCGGACCGGCGCGGCGCGTGCTGTGCCTGCCGCTTGTCGCGTCCGGCGAGACGCGCGGTGCCGTCGTGATCGGGTTCGACTCCGACCTGCCGCGCAAGGACCAGGCCTTCCTGCTTGCGGCCGCTTCCCAGTCGGCGATCGTGCTCGAGAACGCGCGCCTGTATCGGCAGGCCGTGCGCGACGCGGTCACGGGATTCCTGTCGGACCCGGGCTTCCGCCAGCGGGTCGCGGACGAGATCCAGCGCTGTGGCAGCGCCACGGGGGCGGGCGTGACACTCCTGCAGGTGCACCTCGCCGGTTTGCCGCGCGACGACGAGCGGGCGGGCGAGCGCCTGCGCGAGGCGGCGAGCCGCCTGCGCACCTCGATCCGCGGTATCGCGGTCTTCGGGCGCGCCGGCGCGGCGGACTTCAAGCTGTCTCTGCCGTGGCGCGGCTCGGCTCCGGATGCGGAGGCGTTGGCGGCCCGGCTCGTCGATCGCCTGACCTCGGGTCCGTGGCCCGATGGAGAGGCCGTGACGGGCCTGTTCTGCTCCCACGCGACGTGGCCCGTCGACGGCCCGAGTGCGCGCTTCGTGCTGGCCGTGCTCGAGGAGCGCATGGCCGAGGTGCAGTCGGGCCTGCCGACCGTCAATCTGGTCCGGCTGGCGAGTCTCGTGCCGGTGGACTTCGTGGCGGCGAGCCCGGTCATGATCCAGCTGCTCGACACGCTGCGCCTGATCGCGGCTCAGGACTTCTCGGTGCTCGTCAGCGGGGAGACCGGGGTCGGCAAGGACCGGGTGGCCGAGCTCGTGCACCGCTGGAGCCCGCGTTCGGCTGGGCCGCTCGTGCACGTGCACTGCCCGTCGCTCTCGGAGAGCCTGATCGAGGACGAGCTCTTCGGCCACGTGAAGGGCGCCTTCACCGGTGCGCACACGCGGCGCGTGGGCCCGTTCGAGTACGCGGCGGGGGGCACGGTGGTGCTCGACGAGGTGGCGGGCCTGCCGCCGGCGGGGCAGGTGGCCCTGCTGCGACTGCTCGAGTCGCGGGAGGTCCAGCCGCTGGGCTCGAGCACGGCCATCAAAATCGACGTGCGCATCGTGGCCACGAGTTCGGTCGACCTCGCGCGCGAGGTCGAGGCCGGGCGCTTCCGGCAGGATCTGTACTACCGGCTCAACGTGGCGCACATGACCGTGCCGCCGCTCCGCCAGCGCCGCTCGGCGATCCCCGACCTCGTGCAGGCCTACGTGCGACGCTTCAACGAGCGCGCCGACCGGCCGGTCACCGGAGTGGACCCCAAGGTCTTCGATGCCCTGCACGACCACACCTGGCCGGGCAACCTGCGGGAGCTTGAGAACGTGCTCGCCCGCGCCTGCCTGCTCGCCCAAGGGGCCGAGTTCGGACCCGAGCACCTCGAGTTCGTGGCGGCGGAGCCCGCGGGGCCGGTGTCGGTCGAGGATCTGACCCAAGGGCCTCTGAGCGAGCGCTCCGAGCGCTTGCTCGAGCGGCTTGGAACGGGGGCTCGGACCAGCTCGGCCGAGTTCGCCGAGGCCGAGGGTATCTCGGCCCGCACAGCCCTGCGCGACTTGCAGGGGCTCGTGGAGCAGGGCTACTTGATTCAGGAGGGGAGCCGGCGCGGAGCCCGCTTCCGGCGGAGCGCGAAGGCCCTACCGAGCCGTTCTGGGCCATAACGGCACGGCCTTGACGAGTAATGGCGAATTCGACGAGGGGCGCAGCGCTCGGCTGGAGCTTGGACTTCGCTGCGAAGCCGTGCAAAATTGACGACCTAAAGGCTTTTATAGAAATGATTTAGGCGATCGATCTGAAAAAGTGAGTTCGATTGTCCCGCGCGTGGACTGCCGGTTGCACGCCTGCGCTCGAACCCTGGAGATCGCCATGAACGCCCTGCACCTCATCCTGTCGCTCATCAGCCTGATCGCACCCGCCGCCGAGAGCGCCGCTCCCGCTGGAACGGCCCCGAAGCTCGTCGCCGAGTCCCACGCGTTTCCGGCGCTCGCGAAAGCCAATCGTGATTGGATCGCGAAATCGACGGACAACGTCTGTGGACTGAAAGAGGCTTCGCAGGTTTCGAGCCCGGCCGTGGTCGACTGGCAGAGCTTGCTCGAAGCGACCTCCGAGGTGCGCAAGCTGCGCAGCGAGAAGATCGCCGAGGACTCGCCGGAGGGGATCCAACTCCTCAACGAGGCCTCGAACCGGGTGACGCAGGCCTGCGAGAGCCTCCGTGCGTCCCAGGGCCACTGCAGCGTCTGGAAGTCGATCCGTCACAAGGATGGGCGGGCGGTCACCGACCTCACCGACCTCGTCAAGGCCCAGCTCTAGTCGCCTGTTTCCCGGATTCCGCTCCCGCGCCCAACCCTCCCCGCCCGGCTGATCCTCGCCTACGCTCGAAGGTCGGCTGCCCGAGCGGCCCCAACCCCGGCCCGACCTTGCTCACGACTGCCTCTACTTCCGCGCGCGCGCCGCGGTGCCTCTTCAGGGCGCTCGCCCGCGTTGCCCTCGGCGCGGCGCTCTTCGCCGGTGCGCCGTTGCTCCCGAGCTGTCGGACCAGCTCGACCGAGCCGAAGTCCCAGGCCGCGACGCCCAAGGAGCTGACTCCTGACGAGCTGCGCGGGCTGCTCGAGCAGGGCACGATCCGGCCCGTGACCCAGCTCGAAGGGGACAACCCCTTTGCCGACCTCGAACTCGGCATGGACGAGCCGCGGGTGCCCGCCGTGGTGTCTGCGCCGGCCGACTCGCCCAAGCCCGCGCCGGTGGCAGCCCCGGAACCGCCCCAGAACCCATTCCTGCAGTTTGGGGCGCGCATCAAGGTCTACCCTGACGGCACCATCACCAAACCCTTCCCGCTGCGCGTCGGCACGGGCGAGAAGCTGAAGAGCCTGCTCGAGAGCTACGGCAACTTCCCGCTGTGGACCCCGGACAAGGGCCAGCCCAGCCCGCCCGGCATGGTGAAGCTCGACCTGCTCGCGGGCTGGGACGTCGAGCTCTATCAGGACCTGCGCGACGTGAAGACGGCGGCGGCGGGCGCCCCCACGGCACTCGCCGACTGGCTGGTCGTCACCGCGGGCCCGGAGCTGATGCAGGAGGTCGAGGACTTCCTGAACCTGTTCGCGGCCGGGGTGCCGCAGATCGAGATCGAGGCCAAGATCGTCGAGGTCACGCTCAACGAAATCCTCGACGTCGGCGTGCGCTCGCCGGATGGAACTCCGATGTTCCAGTTTCCCTCGACGGCGTTCGTCAAGAGCTTCGACAGCTCGATGCAGAACCTCGCCAACAACGTCGAGGGCGTGCTGACGGTCGGCGGGGTTCAAGACGCCGTTACGTTCAACGCGGCGCTCGAGGCGCTGGCGGTCAACGACAACGTCTCGATCATCTCCCGGCCCAAGATCGCGGTGCGCGAGGGCGGGCGCGCGGACATCTCCAACACCTCCAAGATCCCGTACCTCAACATCACGGGCGTCAACAACGCCGGTGGCTTTGCCAACGCGACCATCGCCTACCAAGAGGTGGGCGTGAAGCTGTTCGTGGTGCCGCGCGTGGTCGGGACGCAGACCGTGGCGCTCAACATCGACGTCGAGCAGTCCCAGATCTCGGGCTCGGAGACCGTGCTCGTCACCTCCTCGGACTCGCCCGTGCAGGTGCCGATCGTGTCCCAGCGCGCGGCGCGCACCGTGGTCTACCTCCAGCCCGGGCAGGCGGTGATCTTGGGCGGCCTGATCACGGAGCGCACGGTCGACAACGAGCGCAAGGTGCCGTTCCTCGGGGACATCCCGCTGCTCGGGCTGCTCTTCAAGGCCAAATTCACGCGCAAGGAACAGACCAACGTGCTGTTCTTCATCCGGCCGCGCATCCTGCAGGGCAACGACCTCAACCGCGAGTTTTAGGGTCCGCGAGCCCCGCGGCCGTCCGGGTCTGCGGTGGTGGGGTTCGGTCCGGCGGCGGCGTAGACTCCTGCAGCCAGTGGCACGGGGAAGAAGCTCCTGCGCCAATCGTCCCTCCCGCCCCGATGAACTCCTGCCGTGATCGCTCCGCGAACGCTCGCCACGCCCGCAAGGGTTCGGCGCTCTTGATGGCGTTCCTGATGATCATCCTGCTGTACGCGATCGTCTTCCAGCTTTCCTACGGCACCAAGGCTGACCTGCGCGTGGCCGAGAACGACGTCACGACCACGCAGATGGACATGGCGATCGAGTCGGCCCTGCAGGAGGTCTACGACATGCTCAAGCAGGACGCCGCGCCCGCCGAGGGCGAAGGCGAAGCGGCGGCGGGCGCCGGACCTCCGGCCGGGGCCGGGGCGCCCGCGGTCGGTGGAGCAGGTCAGGAGGAGCAGCCCTCCGACTCGCGCATGGACTCGTGGGGGCGGCCCCAGCGCTCCACCATCGGCGACATCGAGTTGCGCATCCTCGTTCAGGACGAGGACGGCAAGATGAACGTGCTGCAGCTGCTCTTCGAGGACGAGGACGAGAGCGAGAAGGCCCTCGAGCGGCTCGCGCGCCTGATCGACTACTTCCGCGACGGCTCGACGGTCGACGTGGACCGCAGCGAAGCCCTCCGCATCGCGCAAGTGATGCGCGAGCACCTGCGCAACCGCTTGAATTCGGTGCTCCCGCGCGCGAAGCAGATGAGCGACATCGAGGACAACCGCGAGCGCGCGTTGCCGATGACGCTGAAGGAGTTCGAGGTGCTCGAGCGCCTGAACCCGAGCCTGTTCCGCGACTTCCGCGACGAGCGCGGGGACATCGTGCACGCGCTGGGTTCGTACCTGACCGTCTGGACCTCGGTCCAGCAGGGTTCCTCCAAGGAGGATGCGTCCGGCGAGCAGGGCAACGGCAGCTCTGGCGAGCAGGATGTCAACGCGGCCGCGAGCGCGCAGGGCAACGATCCCAACTGGGGCGTGTGCGTCAACCTCAACACCGCGCCGGTCGCCGTGCTCAAGTCGCTGCTCGACGATCGCACGGTCGCGCCGGGCTTCTGGGACTCGGTGGTCGAGTACCGCAACCTCGAGAAGCAGGAGGAAGAGGGTGAGGAGGGCGAGACGGACGACTCGGAGCCGCAGCTCGACGAATACGGCGAGGAAATCGTGGAGCGGGAGATCTTCGACACGCTCGAGGAAGTCGAAGACGTCGACGGGTGGGAGCGGCTCGACGACGGGGCCAAGGGCGACGTGCGCTCGCTCTTGTGCGTGCGCAGCCACGTGTTCTCGATCTACATCACCGCCCGCCGCAAGACCGGCTCGAACGATGACTTCGGCGGCACCTTGGGCGTGCCGAAGCCCGGCGAGCGCGAGGACGAGCGTGGCAAGGGGCTCGTCCGCACCGTGCGCTCCGTCGTGTGGCGCAAGACCGACGGGGCGGAGGCCCAACTCGTGCCGCTGGTGCGCTGGGAAGTCCTCGACTACACGCCGTTCGAGGTCATCGACTTCCCGGTGGACGGGCGCTGAGCAATGGCCGCGCGCAAGGCAGCGCGCCGCGGGCGCGCGCGGCATGACTACGCCAGCCTCGAGGTCTTCCGCCACCTGTTCGCGGCGGTGGCGGAGGAGATGGGCCTCTCGCTGCAGCGCTCGGCGCTTTCGGCCAACATTCGCGAGCGGCGCGACTTCTCCTGCGCTTTGTTCGACGCGTCTGGAGCGCTCGTCGCGCAGGCGGCCCACATCCCTGTGCACCTCGGCTCGATGGGACGCGCCGTGGAGTGCGTGCGCGCCGGAGCGAGGCTCGGACGCGGCGACGCCGTGCTGCACAACGATCCGTACACGGGCGGCACGCACCTTCCGGACGTCACGCTGGTGTCCCCGGTGTTCCTGCCGGGCGAGCGCACCGCGCGCTTCTACGCGGCGAGTCGCGCGCACCATTCCGACATCGGCGGCGCGCATCCGGGCTCCATGGCGCCGGTCGACGACATACACGCGGAGGGCCTGCGGCTGCCGCCGGTGCATCTCGTGCGCGCCGGTGCGCTCGTGCCTGAGCTGCTCGCGCTGCTGCGCGCGAACTTGCGCGATGCGCGCGAGCGCGAAGGCGACTTGCTCGCGCAGTGGGCGGCGAATCGCCGGGCGGAAGCGCGGCTGGCGGACCTTGCGGCGGAGCACGGGGCCGAGGAACTCTCGTTGCGCGCCCGCGCGCTGGTCGATTGGACCGCCGCGCGCGTGGGGGAGCTCGTGAGCCGATTCCCCGCGCGGCGCGTGACCTTCCGCGACGCGCTCGAGCCAGCGCGCGTCGACGGCGCTCCGGTCGAGCTCGTGCTGCACCTGCGGCGCGTGCGCGGCGAGCTCGAGCTCGACTTTCGCCACTGCGCGGACCAGCAGGGTGCGAGCCTGAACGCGACGCGGGCCGTGACCGAGGCGGCCGTGGCCTATTCGCTCGCGCTGCTCCTCCCTCAAGGCACGCCGATCAACGAGGGCAGCCGGGCGCGCGGGCGCATCCTCACGCGGCCGGGGAGCGTCGTGGACGCGAGCTACCCCGCGCCGGTCGCCGCCGGCAACGTCGAGACGAGCCAGCGGCTGGTCGACGTGCTGCTCGGCGCCTTCGCGGCGGTCTTTCCGGAGCGTATTCCCGCCGCGAGCGCGGGCACCATGAGCAACCTCTCGTTCGGCGGCGTGCACGCAGGCGCGAGCTTCGCGTACTACGAGACCATCGCCGGCGGCGCGGGCGCCTCGGCCGAGGGTGCGGGTGCGCACGCGGTGCACACGCACATGACGAACACGCGCAACACCCCGATCGAGGAGTTCGAGCGGCGCTATCCGGTGCGGCTCGAGCGCTGCACCGTGCGGCGCGGCTCGGGCGGGGCCGGTCGAGCCCGCGGCGGCGATGGCATCGAGAAGCGGCTGCGCTTCCTCGTGAGCGCGCGCGCGGCGTGGATCGGAGACCGCACCTCCGTGGGGCCCTACGGATTCGCCGGCGGCGCTGCGGGCGCGACGGGCTCGCTCGCGCACCTGCGCGACGGCATCCCGCGGCCCCTGGGCCCGCGCGCGACGCTCGAGCTCGCCCCGGGAGATGAACTCGCGGTGAAGACGCCCGGCGGCGGGGGCCACGGCCGCGCGCCGCGGCGCTAGCGAGCCCTGCTAGACCGGCGCGGGGGAGCTTGTCGCCGCTACGGCTTCGCCGCCCGCGCGCGGCTCGCTGGCGGAGGCCAAAGGTCGGGCCCAGTTGGATCTAGGGGAGGCGCGGTGGGGCACGAGCGGCGCGAGTTGGGGGTGTCGTGGCCCTTGTTGCGGCCGTGGCGCGGCGCGAGAATCCCGCACCCTCCGGCGCCCTTCCTCCGGAGCGAGTTCCAACCGAGCTGCCCCGCGCTTCCCACAGGAATCCCGCCATGTCGTCCGTCTGCGTGTTTGGTGCCCAGTGGGGTGACGAGGGCAAGGGCAAGATCATCGACGGGCTCGCGCGCGATGCCGACGTCATCGTGCGCTACCAAGGTGGCGCCAACGCGGGCCACACCGTGATCGTGAGCGGCGCCAAGTACGTGCTGCACCTGATCCCCTCCGGCATCCTGCACCCGGGCAAGGTCAACGTGATCGGCAACGGCCTCGCGGTCGACCCGCTCAAGTTCATCGAGGAGGTCGAGGGTCTGCGCGCGCGCGGCGTGAAGGTCGATGGCTCGAACCTGCGGCTCTCCTCGTCCGCGCACGTGATTTTCGAGCACCACAAGCGCATCGACCAGGCAGCCGAGCGCTGGCGCGGAGTCGGTCGCATCGGCACCACGGGGCGCGGCATCGGTCCGTGCTACGCCGACAAGGCCGCGCGTACCGGCCTGCGTGTCGCCGACCTGCTCGAGCCCGAGCGCTGCCGTAGGCGCCTGGCCGCGGCGCTCGCGGAAAAGAACGCGCTGCTCGAGCAGGTGCACGGCGAGCAGCCGCTTGCGCTCGAGGAGCAACTCGCGCGCTACATGCACTTGGGCGAGGTGCTGCGCCCGTTCGTCGGCGACACCGGCGCCGAGGTGCGCGAGGCGTACCGGCGCGGCAAGCAGGTGCTGT
>SXKQ01000112.1 GCA_005778045.1 Planctomycetia bacterium | reverse complement strand
GGTTCCTGGCGGCCATGGCTCTCCTCCGGTGGCGCACACGATGTATTCCACAGCATGCACCAGCTCCCGGTTCCTGCCCCCGGCCGTGTGGAGTAGCGCGCCGCCAATGATAGGCCGCAGGTCTTGCACGCGCCCGTATTCGCGTAGCCCGGATCGAACGTGATCAGGCCCGTCTGGGCGCGCAGGTTGCGGATGTCGATCGCGACTTCACCTTCCGTGCCCTCGATCAGGGGCAGCGGCACGGTCTTGCCGTTGTAGGTGAGCGGAATCGAGGTCTGTGCAGTGGCCATGGGCTCAGGGGACATGGGAGCGCGGCGTGGTCGGTGAGTGATCTCGTGCAGTGCTAGAACAAGGAGTGTAGCGAGCCCCACCCGTCCCACTCCACAGCGCAACGGCTTAGATCGCCCCAACTTCGGGACGAAAGTCCTTCCCGGCCACCCGCGACTTGGCCTCCGAGACCCCCGCACCTCTAGAATCGCAGCGGCGTCT
Organism: Planctomycetia bacterium; assembly: GCA_005778045.1. The sequence continues at coordinate 54,669 of SXKQ01000112.1, read as the reverse complement.
CTCGAAGAGGTTCGACCCCATGACCCGCACCAAAAAAGTCGTCGCGGTGCTCCCGGCGTACAACCTCGAGAAGGGGATCGCCGAGATCGTCCGCCGCACCTTGCCCTTCGTCGACCATGTCGTCGTCACCGCCGACGCATCCAAGGACGGTACAGCCGCCGCCGCCAGGGCGGCCGGAGCGACCGTTCCAGAGCCCGAGATGGTGCGCGGCAAGGGCTACGCCCTGATCAAGGGTGTCGAGGCCTCGCGCCAGTTCCAGCCCGACATCGTGATCGTGATGGACTCCGACGGCCAGCACCTGCCGGAGGAGATCCCGGTGCTGCTCAAGCCCTTCGAGGAAGGTCCGGTCGACATGGTCGTCGGTAGCCGCATGCTCGGCACGCTGCGCACCTCGACGATCAACAAGTTCGGCAACTGGGGCCTGAAGTGCATCTCCTTCGCGGTCACCTGGCGCTGGCTCACCGATACCGAGTCGGGCTTCCGCGCCTTCAAGGCCGAGCGCCTCTACACGCTCAAGCTGAGCGCGAGGGGCTACGAGATCGAGAGCGAGCTGCTGCTGCGCGCCCTGCACGCCGGGTTCAAGTACAAGGAGGTTCCCATCCACGTGCCGTTCGCCGTCCCCGGCGTCACGGTCTGGGATGGCCTCAAGGTCGGCTGGTACAAGGTCAAGAACGGGCTGAAGCTGCGGCTCGGGATGGATTTCTAGAGATGGACTTCGCTGGAATCGAGTCCCGCGCTCGCGCCGCCAAGGCCGCCGGGCAGGAAGTGGTGCTCGTGCTCGGTCTGGGCTTCGTCGGTACCGCTGTGGCCGGCAACCTCGCCCGCGCCGAGCGCGCCGACAAGCGCCTGTACTTCGTGATCGGCCTCGACCGCGACGACGAGTCTGGCCGCGCCAAGGTCGGCCGCCTCGACCGGGGTAGCTCCCCCACCTACGCCAACGACCCGAGCCTCGAGCGCGTGATCCACGAGGCCTGCACGGTCGCGCGCAACCTCGTCGGCTCCAACGACCCGCGCTCGATCGGCCTCGCCGACATCGTGGTCTCGTGCATCAACCTCGACGTGCAGCGCGAGGCGGGTCAAGTCGACGCGCTCGTGGTTCCGACCGAAGGCTACGCCGCCGCCATGCGCATGGTCGGCGCGTACATGCGCCCGGGCACGCTAGTGACCGTCGAGAGCACGCTCCCGATCGGCCTGTGCGACCGCGTGCTCTACCCGGCGCTGTGCGAAGGCCAGCGCAAGCAGGGCGTCGACGTGGCGAAGAGCCCGCCGAAGCTCGCCTACTGCTACGAGCGCGTGATGCCGGGGCCTGACTACCTCGACAGCGTCAACAACTTCTGGCGTGCCTACGCCGGCATCGACGCCGCGAGCGCCGACGCCGCGCGCGACTTCCTCGCGCAGTACGTGAACGTCGAGAAGTTCCCGCTCTGGCGCCACAAGTCAACCCGCGCGGCCGAGATGGCCAAGCTGCTCGAGAACAGCTACCGCGCGACCAACATCGCCTTCATCGAGGAGTGGGCCAAGCTGGCCGAGGGCGCGGGCGTCGACCTGTTCGACATCGTGAAGTCCGTGCGCATGCGCAAGGGCACGCACGACAACATGATGCTCCCAGGCCTCGGCGTCGGCGGTTACTGCCTCACGAAGGACGCGCTGCTCGCCAAGTACGGCGCGGAGAAGCTGCTCGGCCTCGACGTCACGATGCCCTTTTCGCGCAGCGCGATCCTGACCAACGAGGCCATGCCCATGCGCGCCGTGCGCTGGATCGAGGAGCACTTCGTGGGCTCCCTCGCCGGTCGCAAGGTCGCGCTCGTCGGCGTCACCTATCGCCCCGGGGTCAACGACACGCGCAGCACGCCGAGCGAACTCGTCGGCCGCGCGCTCGCCGCCAAGGGCGCCGACGTGTGCGCCTACGACCCACTGGTCACGCACTGGGACGAGTGCCCGGAGCTCTCTGTCTCGCAGGACGCCAAGAGTGTCGTGGCCGGCGCCGATGCCGTGATCATCTGCCTGCCAGATCCGCTCTACCGCCCGTTCCTCGCCGACCTGCTCAAGGCCGAGCTGCGCCCGGGCGCGATCGTGATCGACCCGTGGAACATGATCGTCGACGCCTGCGCGGCGGACTTCGTGCGCCGCGACATCGCGCTCAAGGTCTACGGGCGCGGCGACTACGAGCGTAAGGCCGCGCACTAGCGCGCGCACCCAAGGACGGATCGTGATGCGACACCTCGTGACCGGAGGCGCTGGAGTGATCGGCTTCGAGCTCGTGCGTCAGCTGCTCGAGCAGGGCGACACCGTCACCACCGTCGACGTCGGCAAGAAGGGCGGCCTCGGCGATCTCGAGGCGCTCGCCACGCGCCACCCGGGCCGACTCGAGCTGCGCCGTGGCGACTTCGCGCAGGACCGCGCGCTCCTGAGGGGCAGCTTCGACGCCTTCTTCCACTTCGCCGCCATCGTCGGCGTGCAGTACGTCACCGACCATCCCTACGAGACGATGGCGGTCAACATGCGTACCACGCTCAACGCGCTCGATGCCGCGCTCGAGTCCGGCTGCCGCACGTTCTTCTTCGCCTCCTCGAGCGAGAACTACGCCGCGTCCGTCGACCGCAACCTCGCGCCGATCCCTACCCCAGAGGACGTGCTGCTCGCGATCGACGACATCGCGCTGCCGCGCTGGTCCTACGCCGCCAGCAAGATCGCCGGCGAGAGCGCCGTCTTCGGCGCCGCCAGGCTCGGGGGCTTCACTCCCATCGTCGTGCGCTTCCACAACGTGTACGGACCGCGCATGGGCCCCACCCACGTCATCCCCGAGTTCCTCGCGCGCGCCCGTGCCAAGGTCGATCCCTTCCCGGTCTTCGGCGCCGACCAGACGCGCTCCTTCCTGCACGTCGACGACGCCGCCCGCGCCCTGTGTGCCGTGCTGAAGGCAGCACTCGAAGGCCACGGCGGTCTCTACAACATCGGCTCGGATCGCGAGACTCAGATCGCCGAGCTCGCCAAGGTCGTGTTCGACGTCACGGGCTTCCACCCCAAGGTCGACGCCCGCCCCGCGCCTCCCGGCTCCGTGCGCCGCCGCGTGCCCGACACACGCAAGCTGCGCGCGCTCGGCTTCGCTCCGCAGCGCGAGTTGCGCGAGGGAATCGCCGAGTGCTGGCAGCGCGCCCCCCGAGCCTGAGCAGCTCCCCGCTGCTAGCAGCGGCCTGCTCGGACTCGGCCTCGACGCTGGTGCTGGGTCCGGAGAAACGGTGCGCGCCCCGGGGCCGCGTGAGCGGGCCGGGGCGCGGCGAAGAGCCAGCGAGCGGCGCAAACTACTGGCCGAGCCTCTCCTTCAGCGAGGCGTTGTCGGGGTAGAGCGCGAGGCCGGCGGTCCAAGTCTCGCTCGCCTTGGCGGCGTTGCCGGACTGCTGGTAGAGGTTGCCGAGCAGGAGGTGCGTCTGGGCGAAGCGCGGGTCCTTGGCGGAGCTCTGCGACTGCTGGGAGAGCAGGGTCTCGAAGTGCGTGACGGCTTCCTTCTGCTTGCCGAAGATCGGAGGCCAGAAGGAGAGCGAGACGGCCTTGGAGAAGCGCGCTTCCCAGTGGTTGGCGTCGAGCGCGAGCGCGGCGTCGAAGGCCTTGTCGGCCTTGCCGGCCCACTGCCCCTGCTCGGGGCCGGGCGTCGCCTGGAACAGGCGCTGCAGGTAGGCGGAGCCGAGCTCGACCTGCGCGTCGGGGTCGTTGGGCGCGAGCTTGGCGAGCTCCTCGAACTGCGCGAGCAGCTGGTCGACGAGGCCAGCCTTGGCGATCTCGGCCCAGATCTTCTGGCGCTCGGTGTCGGTGAGCTCGGGGTTCTCGAGCGCCGCGAGGGCGTCGGCGAGGCGCTTCTCGGGCGAGACTTCGACGGCCGCGGCCACGGCCGGAGCGCCACCCGCGCCACGCATGCCGTTCTGCTCCATCCAGCGCGCGACGGCGCGCTCGATCTGGTCGTCGCCGGCCTCGACACGCGTCGAGCCGCTCGACAGGCCGATCTCGAGCGCCTGCGACAGGCTGTCGACGCGGGCCTCAAGCTGGGCAAGCCGCGGCGATTCCGGCGCCGGGGCGCTGGCCTGCACTTCCATGGCGGGAGTGTTGCTGGGCGCGGACAGGCGGGCACCGATCATGCCACCGCCGATGCCACACGCGAGGGCGACGGGGAGGATCACGAGGGGCGAGAGCGGCTTGGACATCGGGTCGAGGTTCCTTGGGGGTAGCGGTCGGCCCCGGGAGCTCCCGGGGTCGCAGGGTTCGTGGCGCGAGGGCGACGGATCCTCCGCGGATTCGCAGGAGCGCGTCTCAACGAGTGCCGAGCTCGAGCTCGGCGAGCGCCCGCGCCCCCACCTCGACCTGGACCTCGGCCTCGGCGGTGCGGCCCGCGGCGTCGCTCGCGCTCACGCGCCAACGACCGGGCTTGATGCCGCCGACGACGTAGGTGCCCGCGGCATCGGTCGTGGTGCGCTCGGAGAGCTGCGCTTCGAGGCCACGCTCGTCGTGGAAGCGCACGTCGGCGCCGACGAGACCCTTGCCGCCCGCCGAGACTCGCACGAGCAGCGAGCCGCCCGGGAAGAGCGTGAACTCGGTCGCGCCGCGCGCCACTCCGCCCTCGACGACGAGCGCTCCCGATTCCTGCCCGTAGGCCTCGGTGCCGGAGTAGGCCCACAGCTCGTGGCGACCGTCGCGCAGCGGGCGCATCGTGAAGCGGCCCTCCGCATCGGTCACGACCTTGCCCGAGAAGCGCCGCGTGCCATGGGGCTCGAAGGAGTAGAGCACGACCACGGCGAGCTCCATGCCGCGTCCGCGCACGCCGTCGAGCACGCGCCCGCGCGCTTCGCCCGCCGGCAGTGCCACGTCGTGCACCGCGTCTCCCCGTCCGAGCACCTCGAAGCTCTCGACGTACACCATCTCGGTCAGGCCGCCCCTGGCCACGTACAGGTCGTGCTCGCCCGGCTCGACTTCGGGGATGCGATAGCCGCCGTCGGCGAGCGTCGTAGCGCTGCTCCAGCCGTTGCCCGACGTCGGGTCCCCACCGCCCCGGGGCGCGAGCATCAGGCCCAGCCCGGCCACTGGCTCGCCCCGCGCGTCGCGCACGACGCCGCTGAGCACGCGCTTGGGACGCTTGGCGTGGAAGTCGACCCGGGTCGCCTCGCCGACGCGCACGCCCGCGAGCGCGAACTCCGGCGTGTACTGGCCGTCGCGCAGGTTCGCGACCGGACCGAAGTTGAGCACGGTCCAGGCTCCGGCGCCCAGATCGGGCAGCGTGAAGCGCCCTTCGACGTCGCCGATCGCGCGACGGTACGTGAGGCACGGGCGGTTGCGCTCGAAGTCGGTGGTCGAGGCGATCACCATCACCTCGGGAATCGGCAGGCCCGCGGCGTCGAGCGCCGAGCCCTCGATGCGCCCCGTGCGCGGCAGCCGGAACACGACATCGCCGCGCTCCTCGCCGTCGGCGAGCCCGAGCACGTCGACCCACGCGGCACCGTAGCCGGGAGCGCTCGCCCGCAGGATCTGGTCGCCGCTCGCGAGGCGCTCGAAGCGGAAGTTGCCGTTGCCGAAACCGACGGTCGCACGGTCGAAACCGGCGTTGTCGGGCGGATCGAGCGAGAGCACCGCGATCTGCGTGTCGCTCTCGGAGACGAGGTAGGCGCCGGGCACGGGAGTTCCGGTCTCGGCGTCCAGCACGCTGCCGGTGACGCTGCCGCCGCGCTCGAGCGCGAGGTCGACCCGCTGCGCGACGCCGCTCCCGACGACGACGAGGTCGCTCTTGGCGACGGCGAATCCCTCGGCGATCACGTAGACGCGATGCGTGCCGGGGACGAGGTCTGAGAGCGCGAAGCGTCCTTGCGCGTCCTCGATCGCGAACGCGCGCGGCTCGGCGCGCTGCGGCAGGTTGACCTGCTGGAGCGTGACGACGCGGAAGCGCGCGACCGGCGCGCCCGCGAAGGTCACGGCGCCGAAGAGCCCTTCGCTCGGGAGCGCGTCCGGCGGGGTCGTCGGTTCGTTGCCGAGTTCCGTGCGATCGGGCTCGTCGGGCTCCTCCGCGGGCGCGGGCCACGCGGAGCCGTCGGCGAGCCAGGCCTCCGCGACGCGCTCGAGCGCGAGCACTCCGCGCTCGCGGCCGCGCAGCTCGACCGAGCCTGCGCGTGCGCTCACGTGAATCCACTCGCGAGCCTCGGGGGCGAGCGCCAGCAAGCGCGGATCCTCGGGGCGCTCGAAGGCGACCCGCACGGCCCCACGCGACGCGACGAGCTCGCCCTCGGTCGTCCGCACACGCGCCGGGGCGCTCGCGACCAGTCCGCCGGAGTGCAACTGCGCCGTCGGGCCGTCCGGGCCGCGCTCGAGCGTCACGTGCGACCCGGGGAAGAGGCTCCATGGCTCACGGCCCTCGCTCGCGAAGCGCGCGGGCGCCTCCTCAGGCGAAAGCACCTCAAGGAACTCGCCCGCGAGCTCGAGCGGCGGGGCCTCGAGGCCGGCGGGGCTTGCGCTCCACGGGCCGTCGCGCATCGAGCGCGAGGCGACCTCGCCCCGGCCGAGGATCACCTCGACGGTCGCGACGACGACGTCGGGCTCGCGCGCGAAGCGCTCCCAAGCCACGAACGCGAGCAGCGCGACCGAAGCGGCGGCGGCGAGACGCAGCAGCGGACCCGAGAGCGTGCGGCGACGACGCTGCGAGGGCGTGCCGGGCTGGGGGCGCTCCTGCGCGACCACACGCAGCCCGCGGCGCGCAACGGCGGCCACGAAGTCGCGCTCCACGCCGGCGCGGAACTCCTCGCGCGCGACGACGGGCTCCCACAGCTTGATCAGCTGCGCCAAGTTCGCGTCGAGCACGTCGAAGTCGCGCTTCAATCGACGCCTCCGCGCCGCTTGGCGAGCAGCTCGAAAACCTCGGCAAAAGCGAGCCGCGCGCGCGTCAGCAGCGACTCGGTGGCCTTGGGCGACTTGGCGAGCGCGACCGAGAGCTGCGCGACGCTCTCGCCCTTCAGGTACTTGCCCGCGAGCGCGCGGCGGTAGTCCGGCGGCAGGTTCGAGAGCGTGGCGCCGACGAGTTCGCGCGTTTCCTTGCGCTCGAGCACCCAGTCGGGCAGCGGCTCGCTCGACACGCGCGCGAGCACAAGGTCGATGTCGTCCGAGGCCTCGTCGAGCACGTCCGACAGCGGCACCGCCTTCCGCTTGCGCCGCCTCTCGCGCAGCTTGTTCTTCGCGACGCCGCACAGCCACGTGTGCAGGCTCGAGCGCCCGTCGAAGCTCGAGAGCCCCTCCAGCGCGACCACGAAGGTGTCCTGCACGATGTCCTCGGCGAGCGCGCGGTCGCCGCCGACCCGGTAGTGCACGAACTCATACAGCCCCTCGAAGTGGGTCTGGAAGAGCTGCCCGGCCGCCTCCCGGTCCCCCGCGAGGATCCGGTCGCGCAGCTCGAGCTCGCCCCGTTCGCCCGGATCGCCGTCCGGTTCGCTGTTGGGTTGCTGGCTCACACGTTCGCGCGCTTAGGGGCGCTCGCGGGCCCGATCCTTCGCCCGAAACCCGAAATCAGCGCGGGAACCACTCGGGCTCGTTGCCCGGGCGCCACTTGATGTTGCAGCCCATGCTCGGGCGCTGCTGCGCGGGGGCCGGGCGGCCGGCGAGCAGGCTGTCGAGGGCCGCGCGCAGGTCGGCGCCATCGATCGGACGGTCGTTGCCCGGGCGCGCCGAGTCCAGCTGGCCGCGGTACGCGAGCTTGTGCGCGGAATCGAACACGAAGAAGTCCGGCGTGCAGGCCGCGCGGTAGGACTTGGCGACCTGCTGGGTCGCGTCGAACACGTAGGGAAAGGTGTACCCGGCCGCCTGGGCCTCGCGGACCATCTCGGCCGGGCCGTCCTGCGGGTGCGTGCCGACGTCGTTGGAGGCGATCGCGACGAAGGCGACGCCGCGCGGCTGGTAGTCGCGGGCGAGCGCGACGATCCCGGACTGGATGTGCTTCACGAACGGGCAGTGGTTCGAGAGGAACATGACGACCAAGGCCTTGGCTGCGGCGAACTCGCCGAGCCGGACGGTGCGGCCGTTCGTGTCGGGGAGCGCGAAATCGGCAGCGGGCGTGCCGAGCGAGAGCATCGTCGATTCGGTGCGGACCATCGCGCCCAAGATAACGCGCGACCCCGCGCCCGCTCGCTATCGTGTCAGCATGTTGAAGCCTGGCCAGAAAGCCCCCGCGTTCTCCCTGCCCTCGACCTCCGGCGCGACCGTCTCGCTCGCTTCGCTCAAGGGCAAGCAGGTGGTCCTGTACTTCTACCCGCGCGACAACACGCCGGGCTGCACGGTCGAGGCCTGCGACTTCCGCGACCAGCACTCCGCGCTGCAGAAGACCGGCGCGGTCGTGCTCGGCGTGTCCGCCGACTCGCTCAAGTCACACGCTGGCTTCCGCGCGAAGTTCACGCTGCCCTTCGATCTTCTGGTCGACGAGGGCAGCAAGGTCGCCAGCGCCTACGGCGCCTTCGGCGAGAAGCTCATGTATGGCCGCAAGGTGCAGGGCACGATCCGCTCGACCTTCCTGATCGACGAGCAGGGCAAGCTCGCCGCCGTCTGGTCGCCGGTGAAGGTCGCTGGCCACGTCGATGCGGTCCTCGCCACGCTCAGCGGCTCGAGCGCTCCCGCGGCGCCCGCGAAGCAGCCCGTGGCCAAGCGGGCTGCGAGCAAGTCGGCTGCCAAGCCTGCTGGAAAGCCCGCTGCCAAGAAGAAGGCCGCCAAGAAGGCCTGAGGCCCGCGCGCGGACCCCGGCGCTGGAGCGCGGGGTCCGCGGCTCGCGGCTCCCCCGCCCCGGTGGCGTCGCAGCGCTCGTTCTTCACTCGAGGAAGGGGCGCCCGCCACGGCGGAGAGCGAGCGGCGGTTGCAGCGCCCCCGGGAGCGTCGCCGGTCCGGCCGGCAGGGTCGGTGGACGGCCGGCGTCGGTTTTCTTGAAAAGTCAGTTGGAGGGCGGGCTCGGGCCTGTCCGGAGGAGTGTGCGGCCCATGTGGCCGCTCCCAACCAAGCACCTCTCCCCCGCGCCCCGAGCACTCCCGTGAAGAACGCACTCCTCGCCCTCGCCAACCTCGCCCTCGCCAACCTCGCCCTCGCCAACCTCGCCACGACCGCCCGAACCTCGACCTCAGCCCCCACCGCCCGCCCCGCGGCCACGCAGCTGGTCCTGGCTGGGCTGCTCGTGGCGCTCGCCTCCTGCGGCGGCGGCGGCGCCAACGACGCTCCCCCGGCCCCGGGCACCGGCAACGGTGGCAACACGGGCGGTGGCAACACGGGCGGTGGCAACACCTGTGGCGGGAACAACGGCGGTGGCAACGTCGCCATCGACGCGCGCCTGATCGGTCGCTGGGAGAATCAGGAGATCTTGCAGTCGAACACGTCGCCGGTCAGCTTCACGGTGATCAACGTCGACCGCCTGACCTTCGCGCCGGACCTGACGGGCTCGATCGAGGAGTTCTCGATCGTCAACGGCGCCCCGGGCCAGATCTCGCGCTCGAACTTCACTTGGCCGCCGATCGCGGCGGGCGCGATCCGCGTCACCGAGCAGGGCTTCGCCCCGGCCGACCTGCGGTTCGCCTTCACCACGGACGGCAACGGGATGCAGATCGGCTCCAAGGTCTTCACGCGCCTCAACTAGCTCCCACCAGCCTCCCGCACGGCGAGCGCCGGCGTCCGAACCTCGGGCGTCGGCGCTCGCTGGCTTGTTCCGGGGATGCGGGCGAGAGCACCACATGGCCCCCGAGCCGGGGCTTGCTCGCCTCGGCGCAAGTTTTCTCGAGCGCGCCGGTTGGATCTCGCCGGGCGGCCTGTTGGGAGAGGAGTACGGACCGCGTGGCCCACCTCCGCACGACTCCCAGCCTCACGAGACTCCCATGAAAAATCTCCTCCAGCAGCTCGCCTTCGTCCTCCTCGCCGTCGTCGCCTGGTGCGGCCTCTCCGGCTCGGCCCTCGCCCAGCGGCCGGCGATCACCAGCTTCAGCCCGGCGAGCGGCACGGTCGGCTCGACGGTCACCATCGATGGCACCAACTTCCACCGCGACGTCAACGGCGCCCTGTGGACCGGCTCGATCCCTTGGCGCGTGCGCTTCTCGATCGGAGGCGGCGTCGCGACCGTGACGCCGACCTTCGTGTCGGCGACCCGCGTCACGGCCGTGGTCCCCGCCGGGGCCCAGTCCGCGCCCATCAGCCTCTCGCAGGGCTTCACCGTGATGTCGACGAGCGCGGCGACCTACTCGGTCATCTCGGCGCCCGTCGCCAGCTCGTTCACGCCCACGAGCGGCTCCGTCGGCTCCGAGATCACGATCAGCGGCTCCTCGTTCAACCGCGACGCGAGCGGCGCGCTCTGGAGCGGCCAGATTCCCTGGCGCGTGCGCTTTCTCACCGCGACCAGCACCACGGACGTGATCCCGCTGTTCGTCTCCGCGAGCACGATCCGCGTCAACGTCCCGGCTGGGGCGCGCACCGGCACGCTGCGCCTCACGAACAGCGCCCGCTAGGACGTCATCAGCCTGACGATCAACGGCACGCAGCAGTTCAGCGGCACGAACGGTCTGCCGATCGGAAGCACCCTGCAGACCAACCTCGCACCGGGCAACTACACCGTGGTCGCGGGCCTCGGCTTCTTCACCGCGACCGGCGCGCGCGTCGTACCCGACTCCGAGCGGTGTCACGCTCGTTGTCGAGCGCAGCCGCGCGCCGCAGTCGCCCGCCGAGGAAGCCGACCTGTCGCTCGTGCGCCGCTCCGGCGCGCTCGTCGACGGCCGCAAGCAGGGTCTGTGGACCGGTCGCCACGCAGCGGGCGGGATCTGGCTCGGTGCGCTCTTCGAGAGCGACCAGCCCCAGGGGCTCGTGCAGGCCTGCGACGCGCAGGGCCACCTGCTCGCGGAAGGTTCGGTGCGTCAGGGCGCGCTCATCGGCCGCTGGCGCTTCGCCACCGCGGATGGCTGGCGCGAGGAGACCTACGAGCTCGCTCGCCCGCGTCGGGCTCACGATGGCTCGTGGTAGGAAGAGGGCGTCGGAGCCATCGACAGCGCAGCGCTCGAGCGCTGGCTCGCGGAGCTCGCCTCGCCGCTGCAGCCGCCGCCCGCGCTCCCGGCCGCGCCGCTCGCCGAGGCGCCCCTGCGCGAGCGACTGCAGGCCGCGCCGCCCGCTCCGCCGCCCGCCCGCGCGCAGCCCTGGACCGCCTACGAGCGCCAGATCCTGCCGCGGCTCATCGAGCTCTATGCCACGGGCTCCGCGAGCGCCACGGACAGCGACGGCTACCAAGTCGCCGCCGGCCGCAGCGTCGCCCTGCGCGATCCGGAGGGCGTTGCCAAGCCGGGCGAGCACCTCGGGCGTCGCCTGCCGCTCACGCGCTTCGCGCGCGCCGGCAGCAGCGAGCCCTTCGACCTCGACGCGCTGCGCGGCAAGCGCAACGTGCTGCTCGTGATCCTGCGCGGCTTCGGCGGACAGGTGTGCATCGACTGCACGGCGCAGCTCAAGGCGCTCGGCAAGGAGCGCGCGCGGCTCGAGCGCGGCGACACCGAGGTCTGCATCGTCTACCCCGTCCCGAAGAGCGGGCTCGACGCGTTCCGCGAGGCGTGGAACCTGACCTTCGGCTACGGGCAGGAGCCGCCGTGGGCGATGCTCTACGACGCCGATGTCGCGCTCGTCGACGCGCTCGGCATCCGCGACGAAATCGCCGTGCCCTCGAGCCTGCTGCTCGACAAGCAAGGCCTCGTGCGCTGGTCGCACGTCGGCCAGAGCCACGCCGATCGCCCCACGGCGCTCGAGATCCTCGAACAGATCGAGTCGCTCGCGCGACCGTAGCGCGCGCGTCAGGTGACGAGGTCGGACCAGTCCGCGAGCTTCTCCGCGAGGCGCCGCCGCGCCCGGGAGAGACGCATGTCGGCCGCCGCGCGCGCGATCGCGTGCCGCTGCGCGTAGGCCTCGATGGCCTCCTGCCGGAAGTAGATCGACTCGAGCACCTCGCGGTCCTCCTCGCGCAGCAGGTTGAGCACCACCGCCATGGCCTGCGCCTGATCGGCGCGCTCGGCCTGCGACAGCCCGCCGGCGCCCGGCATCGCGAGCGCGAATTCCTGCGACTGCTGCGCGTCGATGCGCACCGGCTCGCGCGCCCGGCCCTGGGCCTTGTTCACGCGCAGCCGCCACGCTGCCGTCCACAGGTACGCGCGCAGCGCGCCCGCATCGGCGAACTCCGGCGCTTCCTCGAGCCGCAGCAGCCGGAACACCGCCTCCTGCGCCAGATCGCTGGCGCTCACCGAAGGTCGCAGCATGCCGCGCCCACGCGCCCGCAGTCGCGCCGCCACCGCGGCGACCTCCTCGCGCAGCAGCTCGTCGAGCGCCTCGCGATCGTCCTACTCCTGCCAGCGTCGCAGGAGGTCCGTGGCTCGCTTCGTCTCGCGCGGTGCATCGTTCATGTCTCGCAGTCCTCGGACTGCGCTCCGACATTCGTACGACTCGCACCCCGCCGCAAGCTTCCTCGACCGCCGCGCTGCGGAGGAACTCTGGACCTGATCCGTGGACTCGACCCACGGACGCGGACGCAACGCGGTCAGGGCTTGTGGCCGACGAAGGTGTCCCACTGGCCGCGGGTGTGGAGGGTGTCGAGGACGAGGCCGGCTTCCTCGATGGCGGCGACGGTCGGGTAGCGCTTCTTGTCGAGGCAGCCGGAGAAGGCAAACCAGCCGCCGGGGCGCAGGCGCGCGGCCATGTCCTCGGCGTGGGCCTGGATCAGGTCGGCGAAGATGTTGGCGAGCACGCCGTCGAAGCCGGTGTCGGCGGGCCCGAGGCACTCGAAGGTGCCGGCGCGGAACTCGCAGCGCTCCTCGACGCCGTTCCAGAGGGCGAGCTCGCGCGCGTAGGGCATGGCGGTCGGGTCGATGTCGAAGCCCAAGGCCTCGCGCGCGCCGCACAGGGCCGCGCCGACGGCGAGGATGCCGCTGCCGCAGCCGGCGTCGAGCACGCGGTCGCCGGGGCGCACGAGGCGCGAGAGCGCGCGCAGGCAGCCGCGCGTGGTCGGGTGGCGGCCGGTGCCGAAGGCGCCGCCGGGCTCGAGCACGAGGCGCCGGTCGGTCGGGCGCAGGGCGCCGGCGAAGTCGCGCGGCACGATGGCGAAGTCCGCGACGCGCAGGGGCTTCCAGCTCTTGCGCCACGAGGTGGCGTAGTCCTCGGCCGGCAGGCGTCGGAAGCGCACGGCGAGGCCGCGCAGCTCCTCGGCGCCGGTGAGCTCGGCGAGCCCTCCCACCGTGGCCTCGACCTGCGCGCGCAGGGCCGGCGTGTCGTCGTCCTCGATCACGTAGGCCCGCACCCACTCGAAGCCCGCCGGCGGCTCCGGAGTGGCGAGGGACGGCCGCCCGAAGGCCACGGAGGAACAGGGCCCGAGCGACAGGGTCTCCGCCACGAGCTCGAGCCAGCCCACGGGCGCGATCAGGGCAATCTCGGTCCAGGCCGGGGCCATCAGGAGTTCCGAGCTGCGGGCAAGGGATGCATGGGGAGGACCGGAGCGGCGACGGGGGCCCGTGGGAGCCCCGCGGGTGCCCCGAAGGCGGCTGGCCCGCCCTAGTAGACCCTGCGAGGCACGCAGGGCAACCGCAAAGCCCGCCGCGGGCCAAGGGAAAGCTCCCGCTTGAAGCCGCCTCGGGGCGCGGCGAAGGTCTTGTGCGTTGCTTTATCGCGGCTTCACGGACGAGAAACGTACTCCGTCACGTCCATCAAGACCCCGATCCGAGCATCCCCAAGGGACCCCATGTCCAAGCGCGAAAAAATCGCCGTCATCGAGGACGAGGCCGACATCCTCGAAGTCGTCCAGTACAACCTGCGACGCGAGGGCTACCTCGTCGTCACTAGCCGCAACGGCGAGGAGGGGCTCGATCGGATCCGCAAGGAGAACCCGGACCTCGTCCTGCTCGACCTGATGCTGCCCGGCATCGACGGGCTCGAGATCTGCAAGCGCCTGCAGGCGGACCCGTTGACGGCCGCGATCCCGGTGATCATGGTCACCGCCAAGGGCGAGGAGAGCGACGTCGTGCTCGGCCTGCAGTTGGGCGCCGACGACTACGTCACCAAGCCCTTCAGCCCGAAGGAGCTGCTCGCGCGCGTGAAGGCCGTGCTGCGGCGCGGTCCCCTGCGCGAGGTCCGCGCGAACGGCGATCGCGTGGTGCGCGACGGGCTCGTGGTCGACGCCACCAAGCACGTCGTCACCGTCGACGGCGAGCCAATCACGATGACCGCGACGGAGATGCGCCTGCTGCACTTCCTCGCCACGCACCCCGGCCGCGTGTTCTCGCGCGACCAACTGCTGTCGCGCGCCATCGGAGATCACGCGGTCGTGATCGACCGCAACATCGACGTCCACATCGGCTCGATCCGCCGCAAGCTCGGCCGCTGCCGGGAGCTGATCGAGACCATCCGCGGTGTGGGGTATCGCTTCCGCGACGCCGAGTTCGCCGTCTAGGGCGCCCGCTGCTGCGCTGCTGTCCGAGTGCCCGCGGCCCGAGAACCTGCGCGCGTGCGCCCCATGACTTCCTCGCTCGGCCCCCAAGGACCGTCGGCCGCTGTGCGCTACACTCCCGCGCAATCGATGCGCGCGTCCTTCTTCTGGCGACTCTACCTAGGCTGCGTCGCGCTGATCCTGATCTCGACCGTCACACTCGGCGTGTGGTTCGAGCGGCGCGCTCGGGCGGACATGCTGCGCTACCTCGACGCATCGCTGCGCGCGTGCCTCGTCCTGTTGCAGGACGTCGCCACCGGGCGCTGGGATGAACCGCCGGCCGCCGACCTCGTCGTGCGCATCCAGCGCCTCGGCAGCGAGGGACAAGCGCGGCTCACGCTGGTGCGGCCCGACGGCGTGGTGATCGCCGACTCCGAGCGCGATCCCGCCTCGATCGGCAACCACCGCCTGCGCCCCGAGATCGAAGCGGCCGCCCGCACGGGAGAGGGCTCGGCCGAGCGCGACAGCGAGACCGTCGGACGCCCCTACCGCTACCTCGCTCGCGCCGTGCGCATCGAGGGTGAGCTCGCGGGCTTCGTGCGCGCGGCCTACCCGCTCGACGAGCTCGAGGCGCGCATCACGAGCCTGCGCGTCTCGACGGCGCTGACGGCACTCGCGGCGGCGAGCATCGCGGTGCTCGTCGCGCTGTCCTTCGCCCGTCGAGTGTCCGCTCCACTCGCCGCGACCGCCGCGCTCGCGGAGCGCATCGCCCGCGGCGACTATGCGGGACCGACGGAGCCCGTCGAAGGCGCCGACGAGATCGCGCGCCTCTCCGAAGCCATCGCGACGATGAACCGCCAGCTCGAGGAGCGCCTCGAGACGATCACGGCCGATCGCAACAAGGTGCTCGCGATCCTCGGCGGCATGGTCGAGGGCGTCGTCGCCATCGACGCCGATGAGCGCATCGTGCACATGAACGCGGTGGCGGCGCGCCTGCTGGGCGCGGACTCGGCAACGGTCGAAGGGCGTCGCATCTGGGAGGTGACGCGCGTGCTCGCGGTCAGCGATCTGCTCGACCATGCTCGCAAGACCGGCGAGCCGCGCTCCGCGGCATGCTCGCTGGTGCCCCCGGGAGATGCGGGGCGAGCGCAGGTCGAGATCGAGCTGCGTGCCTCGGCGATCCGCGACGGTGCCGGCCAGCTGTTCGGTGCGGTGCTCGTGATGCACGACGTGACGGAGTTGCGACGCCTCGAAAACGTACGGCGCGACTTCGTCGCCAACGTGAGCCACGAGCTCAAGACGCCGTTGACGGCGATCCGCGGCATGATCGAGACGATGATCGACGATCCTGAAATGCCCAAGGAGATACAGTCGCGCTTCCTCGACCGGGTGCGCGACCAGTCCATGCGGCTCTCGGCGCTCGTGACGGACCTGCTCTCGCTCGCCAAGATCGAGGCCAACGAGGGCCGCGGCGAACGCACGCTGATCGACCTGCGCGCGCGCCTGCGCGACGCCGCGGCACGCTTCGGCGATGTCGCGGCGCGCAAGCGCATCACGCTCGCGCTCGAGCTCCCCGAGGACGCTGCCACCGTGCAGGTCGACGAGGAGAGCCTGCGGCAGATCCTCGACAACCTGCTCGACAACGCCTGCAAGTACACGCCCGAGGGCGGCCACGTCTGGGCGCGCGTCCTACGCCGGCCAGGCGAGTTGCGCGTAGAGGTCGAGGACACCGGCATCGGCATCGAGCCCGCCGACCAAGCGCGGGTGTTCGAGCGCTTCTACCGCGTGGACAAGGCCCGCTCGCGCGATCTCGGTGGCACCGGACTCGGGCTCTCCATCGTCAAGCACCTCGCCAGCTCGCTCGGCGCAACGGTCTCGCTCGAGAGCGCCCCCGGCCGCGGCTCGACCTTCCGCGTACACTTCCCCGCCTGAGCGCAACCGCTCCCCACCGCCCATGACCAAGC
Organism: Planctomycetia bacterium; assembly: GCA_005778045.1. Next base: position 38,280 of record SXKQ01000112.1, on the reverse strand, counting down.
ACCTGCAGACCGACCTCGACCGCCTCAAGAAGGAAGTCCTCTCCATGGGCGCGCTCGTCGAGGAGTCGATCAACCGCGCCATCCGCGCGCTCGTCGCGCGCGAGCCGGAATTGGCCCGCGAAGTGGCCGCCGGCGACGACGCCATCGACCGCAAGGAACTCGAGGTCGAGGACATGTGCCTCAAGATGCTCGCCCTGCACCAGCCGGTAGCGGGCGACCTGCGCTACATCATCGCGGTGCTCAAGGTGAACAACGACCTCGAGCGCATGGGCGACCTCGCGGGCAACATCGCCGAGCGCGCGCAGTTCCTCTCGACCCACCCGCCGCTGCCCGTCGACATCGACTTCACGCGCATGGTCGAGTCCGTGCGCCGCATGGTGCGTCAGAGCCTCGACGCGCTCGTCACGCAGGATCCTGAGCTCGCACGCAAGGTGTGCCTTTCCGACGACGAGGTCGACGGTTTCCAGCGCCACATGTTCGAGACGCTGACGAGCCTCATGCAGCGTGACTCGTCCACCGTCGAGCGCGCGGTACAGGTGCTGTCCGTCTCGCGCCACCTCGAGCGCATCGGCGACTCCGCGACCAACATCGCCGAGGACGTCGTGTTCATGGTCGAGGGAGACGTCATCCGCCACCAGCCGCGCGGGCGGCTGCACCGCGCCGGGACCTAGCGCGCGAGGCGCATTCCGAGTGCGACGCCGCCCAGCCCGCAGGCGAGGCTCAGGACCACATAGCCCAACGCGGCGGCCGTGCGGCCCTCGCGCAAGAGCGCGAGCGTCTCCACGCCGAAGGCGGAGAAGGTCGTGAAGCCGCCGAGCAGCCCGATCGCGAGGAACGCGCGCAGCTGCACCGACTCGCCGCGCGCCTCCAGCCACGCGGTCACTAGCCCGGCGGCCAGACATCCGAGTCCATTCACCGCGAGGGTGCCGAGCGGGAAGCCGGCGCCGAACAGCGCGCGCGCAAGCTGCATCGTGCCGAAGCGCAGCAGGGCGCCGAGGGCGCCGCCGACCGCCACCAGCAGGGCCGGGCTCACGCGCTCTCCCAAGGCAACCACCCAGCTCGCTCGAGGAACCAGTACAGGCCAGCGCACAGCGCCAAGGCCGCCAGCGCGCCGCGCAGCCAGCGCGGCACGAGCCACTCATCGCGCCGCTGTCGGTAGCTGCGATCACCCGGCACGCGTGCGACCAGCAGCGCCGCCGCGACGACGACCATCAGCTGCCCGGCCTCCACGCCGAGGTTGAAGCCCAACAGTGCCGTGATCTTGAGCGGCTCGAGCACCAGCGACTCGCCGAGGAATCCGGCGAAGCCAAGCCCGTGGACGAGACCGAACAGGAACGCCTCGACCCAGCGCGCTCCCGGGCGGCGCACGAGCAGCACTTCCGCGGCCACGTACGCGATCGAGAGCGCGATGGCGAGCTCGACGAGTCGTCCCGGCACGCGCACGACCTCCAGCGCCGCGAGCGCCAGCGTGATCGAATGCGCCGCCGTGAACGCCGTCACGACGCCGAGCAGGGAGCGCAAGCCGCGCGCCGCCACCAGCAGGGCCAGCAGGAACGCCAAGTGATCCCAGCCGCCGAGAATGTGCTCGACGCCGAGGAGAAAGTAGCTCGCCAGCACGCCGCCGCCGCGCGCGGAGGCTGAGCGAAAGTTCCACAGCTCGACGCCTTCACCGAACAGGAACACGGCGGGATCCTCGCCGCGCCAGACGATCGTAGCCACGTCGCGATGCAGCGGGTTCTGCTCGAGGAACAGGCGACAGCGCACGTTCAGTTCCTCGCACTCCCTCGCGATCGAGAACGTGGTCATGGCCCGCACCAGCTGGTAGCCGGTCTGGGCACCGTCGACGAGCTCGAGGGTCCAAGGATTGCGCGTGCCGGTGGGGTCGATCTGGTAGCGGGCGTCGAGGTAGGAGCCGATGGAGGCACGGCCGCGCTCGAGTTCCGACTCCGACAGCCGCCGGTCGCCATCCGAGTCGAGTTCGAGGCACTCGATCAGCGACAGCGACTGCATCGAGAGCTCGAGTCCCGCGCCCTGCTCCATGACCGTGAGACGGGAACTCGACTGCGAGTCTGGATGGGAACCGAGTCCGAGGGCAAGGGCGAGCGGTGCGAGCCACACCAGCATCGCTCACCGTCCCCCGCCGGCGGCCTGCGCCAGCAGCGCCTTCGCTCGCGCATTCTGCGGATCGATGTCGAGCAGCGCGCGCAGGTTGCGCACGGCATCGTCGCGGCGCCCCTGCTTCAGGAAGAGCTCACACACATCGACCACGTACCCACGCGACTGGGAGTCCAGCGCCTGCGCGCGCAGCAAGTAGGATTCCGCTTCCTGCAGTCGATTCGCCGCGAGGTACGCCTTGCCGATGCCGTTCTCGACCATCGCTCCCGGCACGGACGAGCGCCGCGCACGCTCGAACAGCTCCAGCGTCGCCGGGAGCCCCGAGCGCTGGTTCGCCTGCGAGAGCGCGTCGAGAACGTCTTGCGCGCCGCTGCGCTCGAGCGCCGCAGCCTTGAAGACGTGCGGCTCCGCGTCGCGCGCGCGTCCCGCGGCGATCAGGGCTCGGCCGAGTCCCGACGCGACGCGGGAGCGCGGCAGGCTCGTCACCTTGTCGGCGCGCTCCCAAAGCGCGACGCGCTCCGGCGCCCGACCGAGCTGCGCGTAGAGGCCGTCGAGGTCGACGTAGAGCTGCACCACGTCCGCTCGCCGCGCGATCCCGCGCTCGTACAGCTCCGCGAGCTCGGCCCAAGCGCCGCGGCTCCCCAGCGGCCCGCGCAGCGCCGTCAGGCAAAGGCTCGGATCGGGCAGCCAGAACTCGAGCCGCCCATGCCAGCGCGGATCTTGCGCCTGCGGCTGCCACTCGACCGAAGTGCGCCAAGCCCGTTCCGCCTCGTCCATGCGGCCCTGCATCTGGCACAGCAGGCCCAGCGTGTGGCGCGCGAGCTCATTGCCGCGCCCTGGGTGCGCCTCGACCGAGCGCTGCTCGATCTCGATCGCCTCGGCCCACGCCTGACGGCGATACAGCATCGCCGCGAGGTTGTGGAGCACGAAGTAGTTGCCCGGGTCCGCGGCCACGGCGCGCTGGAACAGCGCTTCCGAGCTCGACCAGACGCGCACTTGAGCGCGCGTGAGCAGTCCGAGCCCGAGCGCGAAGGGCGCGAGCGACGCGAGCACGAAGAGCGGTGCCCGCGCGAGCTGCTGGCGACGGCTATCGAGCCACGCGAGCAGAACGCCGGCTGCGAGGAGCACCAGTGGGATCGAGCCGAGTTGCGCGTAGCGGTCTGCCACCTTCTGCGCACCGCTCTGGAGGATGCCGAGCACCGGCGACACGAGCACGCCATAGATGAGCCAAGCCGCGAACAAGCCGGGCACGCGCTGGCGCAGCAGGAACGTCACGACTGTGAGCACCACCACGCTCGCGATCGCCGCGAGGTAGATCGGCTTCAACGGATCGAAGTCGAGTTCGAGAAGGTAGTGACAGCCCAGATTCGAGGGCCAGACGGTCTTGACCACGTAGAAGCACAGGCCGTAGCTCGCCTGCGCGAGACGATGCAGGACGCCATGCTCGTCGAGAGTGACGGTGGCCGCAATCTCGCGCTGCGCGGAGGCCGCTTGGAACGCGGTGAGCGCCGCGAGCGGCACGAACCACAGCTTCTCCACGACCAAGGCGCGCAACGACGACAACGAGAGCCGGCGCAGCGGATAGAAGTCGAGCGCGAGCAGCACGACAGGCAACGTCATGCCCCAAGCCTTCGACAGAAGCGAGAGCGCATAGGTCGAGAGCGCGAGCGCGAGCCACGCTCCCTGCAGCGCTCCGAAGCGGCTCATGCGTAGATATGCGGCGACCGTCGCGAACAGGAATAGCGCGCTCAGCAGGTCCCGCCGCTCAGTGAGCCACGCCACGTTCTCGACGCGCAGCGGATGGATGGCCCATGCCAGCGTCGCCAGCGCGGCGCAGCCGTGGAGCAAGAGCTCGCTCGCGCGCGTCGGCTCCTGCGCCGGTTGATCGGCCTGCAATCGACCGCTGCACCAGCGCAGCAGCTCGAGCGCCATCCACCAGAAAGTGAGCACTGACAGCGCGTGGATCGCAAGGCTCGTGCGGTGGTAGGCCGGGGCATCGAGCCCGGCGCGCACGTAGTCCCAGCCGAAGGTCATCCACGTCAGGGGGTGCCAGTGCCCGTAGTGGTAGCTCCTCCAGCCCCACATCCAGCGCAGCTGCTCGTCACCCAGCCCACGGAAGCGGAAGTTGAGCTCGAAGTTCGCGTCGTCGTCGAGCGCCACGAACGGGTAGTCGACGCAGGGCCAGAACGCGGCGAGAGCGACGGCCACGAGGGCGAGCGGGAACGCCAGTCTCAGGCCAAGCGGCAACCCGAAGGGGGCGGAGGCGGGGCGGGACATCGGTGCGGCAGAGTAGCGCAACGGAGAGCGGAGTTCCCGCCTAGCGGACTCACGGGACAAACGACAGCGTCAGCGCGTTGGTGAAGTTCTGTTGCGAGCCGCAGGGCTGCGCGCTGTCGCGGTACCAGGCCTGGAAGTGCCACGTGGAGCCCGCCGTCAGCAGGCCGCCCGAGGCCGCGACGAGCCCGCCGCGCGTGAAGCTGCCGCTCGCGCCTCCCTGCGAGACCGGGAAGCGCCGGTTGAGGCCCGCGAGGCAGCGCAGGCCATCGCCGAGCGCGCCACCCGCTCCGCCGTTCTTCTTGACCGTGCCCATGTACAGGATGCCCGCTTTGTTCGGCGGCAGCTGCGTGACCGTTAACAGTGCGTTGTCGGCGGAGACGCTCGCGCCACCGATGCTCCCAAGACGCGCACCGACGCCGGTCGAGTTGCGGCAACCATCGCCGGCCGCGCCGAAGTTCGCGCACGGGCAGGCCGCCGCGCTTCCGTCGCCGGAGCAGAACACGGTGCCCAAGACGACCTCGCAGCTGTCCGGGACGCCGTTGGCGTTGACGTCGAGCTGTGTGCCGCTGCCGAGCTCGCACGCATCCCCGGCTCCGTCGCCGTCGCAGTCGGACTGGCTCGTATTGGGGAGCCCGGGACAGTTGTCGCACATGTCCCCCACGCCGTCGGCATCTGCATCGCCCTGCGCGACGTTGACCAACGCAGGGCAGTTGTCGACGCAGTCGGGCACGGAGTCGAGATCCGCATCGACATCGGGCACGCCACAGCCGCACGAGCCGGCCACGACCTTGTTGGGATCGCTCGGGCAACCGTCGCAGATCACCGTGAGCGTGTCGACGAGCGATCCGCTGCTGGCCGTGAGCGTCAGCGCGAGTACGTACGTGCCCGGCGCGCTGAACATGACGGTCGGCGCAAGCGCGGTCGCGTCGGAGAACGCTGCGACGCCGGGCCCCGAGAGCTTCGACCACAGCGCGGGCTCGGGAAGCGAGCGCACGAGACAGGTGTGCGCCGAGCATTCGGCGAGGATCGAGCTGACGGGAATCACCGCGCCCGTGGCGAGGTCGATCCTCGCGAGCTGCGTGGAGTCGAGCTTGCCGTTGAGCATTCCGGCGTAGGAACCATAGAGCTCGCCGCCGAAGAACATGACGTCCTCGAACTGGCGATTCACGGCCATCTGTACGAGCACCGACTGGGTCACCGCTCCCGTGATCGGGTTGAGCAGCAGCACGCGCTTGGTGAAGTTGTCGACCGCGTAGAGCGTGTCGCTCGGCTGGTGGTAGGCGAGCGACTTCACCTGCTGGTAGCCCGCGAGCGTGCCGGTGCCGACGGCCGTGATCGCTCCAGTCGTGCGCTGGATGCGCAGGAGCTGCTTGCGGAGGAGATCGACCGCGAACAGGCGATCGCCCACCGGATCGTGCGCGAGCGACATCACGTTCGACCATGTCGTCGACCAGCCCGTGGCGTTGACCGGCGTGGCGAGACCCGTGTATGGGTTGACCGTGTAGAGCTGGCGCCGCGCCACGTCGCTCCCGTAGATCACCCCGCCGACATCGATCCAGTCGGACGGCCAGCCCAGGATCGCGCCACTCGCCGTCTGCACGACGCTGGAACCGACGAGCCCTTGTCCTTCGACCCAGCGAAGGAGCGCATTCTCCGTCCCGTTGTTGCCGTCGCCGGTCCACCACTCCAGCGGGGAGCGATTGCTGATCGCGCCCGAGAGCTGCACGGCGCTGGGATAGTTGACGGCCTGATCACCCCCCGCAAAGACGCCCAGTTGGGCGCGGAGAGGCGCACCGATCGCCATCAAGGCGAGCAACAAGCCACTGGAACGCATGGGGAAAAACGGGGCCGCCCGCCGGTCCAAAGTCTACACCCGCCAGCGTTCCCTGCGGGCAGCAGATGGACCCTCCGCAGCGGGAGACGCCCCGAGCCGCTCCCGGGCTGCCCGAAAAGTGTGCCTGGGGCCCGGGGCGGACGCCCCAGACTCCAAAAAAACGTCCCGCGCGCGGGTCCTACTTTGCGAAGGCGGCGTCGAAGGCCACGTTCGAGCGCGGGAAGTCGAGCTTGCGGACGAAGGCGGCCGCGTCGGTGGCCCCGAATTCGCGGTCCATCAGCATGTCCTCCCACTCGACAGTCAGCGGGCCGTGGTAGCCCAGGTGATTGAGAACGCGCACGATGCTCTCGAAGTCGATGCGACCGCGGCCGGGCGAGCGGAAGTCCCAGAAGCGCCCGTCGCTGCCGAAATCCGTGTGGCCACCGAACACGCCGGCCGGGGTCGGGCGATCCGACCACCAAACGTCCTTCACGTGCACGTTCCACACGCGCGCGCCGAACTCGCGCAGGAAGCCCAGATAGTCGACGCCCTGATAGCCGAAGTGGCTCGGGTCGAAGTTGAAGCCAAAGCGCGGGTGCTGGCCCAAGGCCGCGAGCGCGCGCCGCGTGCTCGGCAGGTCGAACGCGATCTCCGTCGGGTGCACCTCGAGCGCGAAGCTCACGTCCACCTTGTCGTAGGCGTCGAGGATCGGCTTCCAGAGCTTCGCGAACTCCCGGAAGCCCTCGTCGACCTGCGAGGGAAGGTTGGGCGGGAACGAGTAGATCAGGTGCCAGATCGGGCTGCCCGTGAAGCCGACCACCACCGTGCGCCCCGAGCGCGCGAGCTGCGTCTTCACTCCCGCCGGAGCGGCGTCGAAGAACTTCCGCGCCGCCTTGCCGGTCTCGATCATCTCCTTCTGCGCACGCTTGCGAACGCCGGCAGGATCGCCGTCGCCCCAGATCTCTGGGGGCAGGATCGACTTGTGGCGCTCGTCGATGCGGTCGGCCACCGCCTGCCCCACGAGGTGGTTCGAGATCGCGAAGCTCTGCACACCGCAGTCGGCGAGCAGCTCCCATTTCTTCTTGCAGTAGTCCTTCTCCTTGAGCGCGCGCGCGACCTCGAAGTGGTCGCCCCAACAGGCGAGCTCGAGGCCGTCGTAGCCGAAGGCCTTCGCCTTCTTCGCCAGCGTCTCGAGCGACAGGTCGGCCCACTGGCCGGTGAACAGGCAGAGCGGACGGGGCATCGCGATTCTCCGTGAATTCCTTCGGAACTGTGGGCTGGGTTACTTGATCTGCGAGAGCTTGATGGCGTGACGCTCGCGCGCGCTGAGCAGCGCGGCCTCGAGCACGCGCTGCGTCTCGTAGGCGTCGGCGAAGTCAGGCAGCGGCACCTCGGGCGCCACGTTTCCGAGCACGCGCAGCACGTCCGCGGCCATGTTCGTGAAGCCGTGCTCGTAGCCGATCACGTGCGCGTCGGGCCACCACGCCGCGGCGTAGGGATGGTTCCCGCCGGAAGTGCACATGATGCGCTTCCAGCCCCCCGTGCGCTTGTCGCCCGCCTCGCACAGCTCGAGCACGTTCATGTCCTCGAAGCCAAAGCGCAGCGAGCCCTTCTCGCCGTTGAGCTCGATGCCGTTGTCGTTCTGGTGGCCGTGCGCGAGGCGCGTGGCCTCGAAGCTCGCCGTGGCGCCGCCCGCGAAGCTCGCGAGGAACAGTACGACGTCGTCGACGTCACTCTTGCCCTTCTTGCCCTTCGTTCCCGCGATCGGCCGCTCGTGGACGAACGTGCGCTCGATCGCGCCGTGGACCTCGCTCACTTCCTCACCGACGAGGAAGCGCGCCATGTCGACGATGTGAGCATTGAGGTCGCCGTGCGCGCCCGAGCCCGCCACCTTGCGCTGGAAGCGCCACGACATCGGCGTGTCGGGCCCGCCCCAGTTCTGCAGGTAGCGCGCGCGCACGTGGCGGATGCGGCCGAGCTTGCCCTCGCGCACGAGCTTGTACGCCAGCGCCACCGCCGGACAGCGCCGGTAGTTGAACCACACGAAAGTGTGCACGCCCTTCTTCGAGGCCTTCTTCGCGGCCACGGCCATGGCGCGCGCGTCGGCCAGCGTGCCGGCGAGCGGCTTCTCGCACGCCACGTGCTTGCCGGCCTCGAGCATCGCGATGGACTGCTCCATGTGCACGTCGTTGGGCGTGCCGATGTCCACGAGCTCGACCGCATCCTCGCGCGCGATGCGCTTCCAGTCCGTGGTCGAGTTGAGCCAACCCCAGCGGCGAGCGAAGGGCGCGAGGCCCTCGCCGTCGCGGGCCGCGATCGTGTGCAGGACCGGCTGCAGCTCGAGGTCGAAGAACTTCGTGACCTGCGACCACGCGTTGGAGTGCGCGCGGCCCATGAAGCGCTGGCCGATGAGGGCGATCGGGAACGGATGGGGCATGGGGAGTCCTGCGGGACAGCGCCCCCTCGGGGGACGCGGGACGGTCACGAGAACATAAGCGTAACGAGGAATGCGCTCGCGAGTCAGCACGCCGTGTTTGCCAGATCGAGCCCGACGGGCGACCATGAGCAGCATGCTCGTGCACCTCGCCCTCGCCGCCGCGCTCGCACTCGGACCGACGCTCGGGCAGGAACGGCGTCCCGCGCCGAACCAGCAGGCTCCGGCGAAGGCGTCGCTGGTGGCGCAGTTCATCACCTGCACCCCGACCACGATCCGCCTCTCGAACGGCCAGCAGCTCGACTCGAAGAACCCGATCGCGGACGCGCTGTCGCGCTGCGGTCCGGGGAGCACGGTGATGCTCGCCGACGGTGCCTACCCGTCCTTCGGCGTGGGCTTCGCCAAGAAGAGCGACTGGAACGCGCCGATCAGCGGCGGGACGCGTGCCCAGCCCATCATCGTGCGCGCGCAAAGCAAGGACGCGCGCGTCGTGCCGCGCACGAGCGGCGACACGATCGCGGTCGCGCAGGAGCTGAAGTGCGGCTGGATCACCTTCGAGGGCCTCACCATCGAGTGCGGCTACCGGGCGGGGATCATGTTCTACAAGCTCGCGGACCAGCGCCGTCACGAGGGCTTCAAGTTCCTCGACTGCCATCTGGTCGGCGGCTTCGACCACGCCAAGGGCGAGGGCGCGAACTCCAAGTGGGGCGTGTGGGGCAACTGCCTCGCGGACTTCGAGTTCCGCGGCGTGCGCGGCCGCGCCAGCGTGCGCGACATCCGCCACGAGCACGGTTTCTACCTGCAGAACCTCGTCGGCGACGTGACGATCGAGAATGTCGACGGAGCGCGGCTCGGCCGCACGTTCCTGCAGGTCGTGGCGCGCCCCGACTGGGGCCCGCCGGGCACGGGCACCCTCACGGTGCGCAACTGCTCGATCGAGGACCCGTGCATCGCGCGCGGCGACGACTACAAGGGCGGGAGCGCGCTCACGCTCTCCGGTCGCCACACGGGCCGCGCGATCTTCGAGAACAACCGCTACCGCTCCGGCTTCAACCCCGCTCTGGCAAAGCTGACGCGCGAGGGCGTGCCCTTCGGCACCGGAGCCTTCGTGGCTTGGGACGCCGGCGGCGAGCCCAACGGCACGCTGATCCTGCGCAACAACGATTTCCAGATCGCGCCCGGCTGTGGCGACCGCCCGCTGGTCGCGATCGGCGGTTGCCGCGATGTGCAGGTGGTCGGACGAAACCGCTTCGTCGGCGGCAACACCAGCGCGCTCGAGATCGATCCCGTGACGCCCAAGGGCTTTGGCTCGAGCAAGTGTGGCAAGGTCACGCTCGACCCGGCGACCGAGTGCAAGGGCGCGATCAAGCTGCAGGGAAAGGTCGCCACGCCCGAGCAGCTCGCCGCACTCGCGCCGAAGAAGTCCTGAAGCAGGGCGCCGTCGTGCCCGGATGCGCGCGGATGCGCGCGGCGCGAGAACTCGCGAGCCGCGAGCACCCAGATCGAGGGCGCCCACGGCTCGCGCAGCGCGCGCGGCAGCGCGCGTCGTTGGCTCAGCGGTTGAGGTTGATCTTCGAGAGCTCGACGAAGTGCGCCGCGCGAGCGCCGTTCTTCGTGCCCTTGTGCTTCTCCGCGAAGCCTTCGGCCTTCTTGACGTTGCCGGCGTCAAAGGGCTTGTCCTTGGCCACCTTGGAGGAGAAGGAGGCCCAAGCCTTGGCCGCATCGCGCTCGGCCGCGAGCTCCGGAGCCGCGAGCTGCGTCGCGAGCTCGGCCACCTTGGGTGCCAGTTCAGCGACCGACTTGCACGACTTCTGCAGCGCACCGACGAGCTCGTCCGCCTCGGAGATGTCACCGACGGCGAGCATGCGCTCGACGCGCGCGATACGCGCTTCGATGCGCGCGACCATCTCGGCCCGAGCCTTGGCGCCATCGTCTCCGCCGACCTTGTCGCTCTCCGCGAGCGCGCCGCCGAGGTCACCCTTGGCGAACGAGGCCCACGCCTTCTTGAGCGTGGCCGGCGTCCCGGCCGGGGCGTCCTTCGACTTCTTCACCTCGGCCGCGATGGTCTCCTCGAGCTCCTTGCCGAAGTCGCCGGGGTAGCCCTGCAGCAGCACCGTCCCGTCGATGCCGATCAGCGCCACCTCCGGCAGGCCGCGCCCGACGGTCGGGATGACGCGCTCGTTGGTCCAGATGGCGTTGTTGCCCATCCACTTCATCTTCCAGGCGAAGGCCTCGTAGGTGTTCTTCTCGGTGCCCTGGCACTCGACGAAGATCACCTGCACGTCGTCCCCGAACTGCTCCTGCACCTTGATGGAGGCCGGCACGGACCCCCCGACGCAGCCGGGTCAGTTCTTGCCCCAGAAGTCGATCAGGATCGGCTTGCCCCGCAGGTCGGCCATGCCCTGTACGCCCGCGGCGTTGATCGCGGCCTCGCGGAACTTGAAGTCGACCGGCGCGCCCTCGGCGGCCGGCATGCTCGCGGCGAGCCAAGCGGCGCCTACGAGGGCGAGCGGAGCGAGCGCGAGGCGCCAGCGGGAATGCAACATGGAGTCATCTCGGGTTGGCGAGGACTTCGGCGCGCGCCGCGCACCGCAACGGCCTCGGACGGTAGAGAAACTATCCATGGCAGACTCGAGCCGCAAGGAAAGCCGTGTTCAAGCCCCGTTCAGGGCCGGCCGTAGCCGAGCGCGGCCAAATCGAACCCGAGATCCGCCACCCGCACGGCCCCGAGAACGTCCGCCGCCGACGGAGCGTCGAAGCCCAGCTTGGCGGCCGCGAAGGTCACCGTGAGGTCGGCGCGGAAGCAGGGCCCGAGGGGTACGCCCTCGTCGCAGTCGAGCCCCGAAGGTAGGTCGAGGGCGAGCTTGAAGGAACCAGCGGCGCCGTTCATGGCCGCGATCACGGCCCTCTGCTCCGGGCGCGGCGAGCCGCGCAGGCCAGTGCCGAGCAGGCCGTCGACGAGCGCGTCACAGCGCTCCCAGCTCGCGGACGCGGCGGCGAGGCTGGGCGTATCGCCGAGCGTGCGCATGGGAATTCCAAGCTGCACGGCGATCGCGTGGTTGCAGCGCGCATCCTCGGTCCCCGGAGCACCGCTCGCCCAGCACTCGACCGCGTGACCCGCTCGCTGCACGTGCCGAGCGAGCACGTAGCCATCCCCACCGTTGTTGCCCGTGCCGCACACCACCGCCACGCGCCACGGCGGCGCGCCACGGCGCCCCGCGAGCGACTGCTGGCGCAGCGCACCGAGCAACGCCTCGGCTGCCTGCCGCCCCGCGTTCTCCATCAGCACGACGCCCGGAATGCCGAGCTCGGCGATCGCGCGCGCATCGAGCGCACGCAGTGCTTCCCGGGAAAGTCGCAGCGGTTCGTCCATGGGCGCGGGCTGCTAGCCTGCTGCGGAGAGTACCCCAGATGCGTGTCCTTGCGTGGATCCTGCTCGCCTGCTGCACCGCCTGCGGTCGCACCGACGAACGCCCGAACGTGCTCGTGCTCGTCGCGGACTCCTTGGCGGCGGGGCACGTGTCGAGCCAAGGCTACGTGCGCCCCACCACTCCGAACTTCGACACGTTCGCGGCCAAGGGCGTACGCTTCTCGAACGCCGGTGCCGGAGCCGCCTGGACCCTGCCGAGCGTCGCCTCCCTATTCACGTCGCAGCCGCAGGAGGTCCACGGCGCGCGCGACGACGAGCTGCGCCTCTCCAACGAGTTGCCCACGCTGGCGGAGCGCTTGCGCAACGCGGGCTTCGAGACGCATGCCATCGTGCAGACACCGGTCCTCGGACGGCGCACCGGCGTCGACCGCGGATTCGAGCGCTACGAAGTGCTCGACTTTTCACTCGCGAGCTTCGAACGCGCTCTCCAGCTCGCGCGCGCGGCCTTCGCGAATTCGTCCGCTCCGCACTTCGTGTACGTGCACGTCTCACCGCCGCACATGCCCTACCAGCCCCCCGCGCCCTACCGCGGTCGCTTCAGCGCCGAGTCGGAGTCGCTCGCGCATGTCGACGGCTCGATCGAGAGCGCGCGTGCTGTGCATCGGGCCCGGCTGGCACCGAACCATCCCGATGTCGTGCGCTTGCGTGCGCTGTACGACGAGCATGTCACCTTCGTGGATGCGCGCCTCGGCGAGCTCATACGTTCCCTGCAGGCGCAGGCCACCGGACGTCCACTGCTGATCGTGTGGACCTCTGACCACGGCGAAGCCTTCATGGAGCACGGCGAACAGGGCCACAACTCGAGCGTGTACGAGGAGATGCTGCACGTACCGCTCGCGATCGCAGGGGCCGGACTCCGCGCGCGCGTCGAGCCCACGCCCGCGAGCCTGCTCGACGTGGCGCCGACGCTCCTCGAGCTGTGCGACGCACCGGCGTTGCCACGCGCCGAAGGCCGGTCGCTCGCTCCGTTGCTGCGCGACGAGCCGTTCGACTCGCAGCGCACCCTCGTTGCGAGCTCGCGCCACTACGAGGACAAGCCGGAGCGCTGGCAGGTCGCCATTCGCTCAGGCCGATTCAAGCTCCATGCGTGGCCCGCGCTGCGGCGCGCCGAGCTGCGCGACCTCGACACCGATCCGGACGAGCGCGCCGACTGCAGTGCTGCACATCCCGAGGTGCGTGCGCGCCTGCAGCGCGAGCTCGAACGCCTGCAGGCCGCCTTCATCGCGTCCACGGAGCGCCGCGAGCTCTCGGAATCCGAGCGACACACGCTGCGCGAGCTCGGCTACGCCGACGACGGCCGCTAGTCACTCGCGGGCTTGCGCCGGTAGACGACGTAGTCGGACGTCCAGCCGTCGACGAGCGAGTCGAGGCGCGGCTCGAGGTCGACTGCGTCGCGTGTCAGGCCGTAGGTCGAGAAGCGCGCGACCGGCTCATAGCGCTCGGCCACCGAATCCTCACGGAACGGCAGCATGCGAGCACGATTCACGACCACGAGCGCATAGTCCGGGAGCTCGGCGCGAATCGCGTCGACCTGCCGCTCGTAGGCGCGCGCCGGAGGCCACACGAGCGCCTCGCTGTCGAGGATGCGCGTGCCGCTGTACCAGCCGATGGCGCCGATGTCCGTGGCGAGGATCGTCGGTTGCCGACCGCGCGTGTCCTGCTCCCTGCACCATGTGTCCATGGCCGCGTAGACCGAGCCAGTGACGTGATCGCGCTGCACACTCGCCAACACGGCACTGGCTGCGAGCGCGAGCAGCGCTGACGTGGCGACGACTCCGCGCCCCACCCGCTCGCGCCGGGCATTCTCGCGCCCACGCAGCACGATGCCCACCACAGCGCCCAGGCCTTCACCAAGAGCCACGCACCACGCGAGCAGCGGCAGGTAGAAGTACCAGCCCCACGTCTTCGCTCCCGCCGCTGCATAGGAGAGGAGTATGCCGAGGCCGAACAGCACGACGGCCCGCGAGGCTCGCTTCAGCGCGAGCACGAGCCCCGCGGCCGCGAACGGCATCCCAAGCCACATCTCCGGCGACGGCCACAGGCCGCGCTCCAGCACCTCGAGCGCCCGCGCGACCCCCCAGCCCAGCCCATGGTTCGAGGCCTTGGCCTGCACGGACTGCGGAATCGGGTCGCCGTAGTACGCCGCGAGGATCGCGACCGCCGCGAGCCCCGTCAGCGCCACAGGCAGGAGGAAGCGCAGCGCGCGCGCGACGGTGCGTAGCTCGAAGGCGGAGAGCACCACGAGCAGCAGCACTCCCTCGGGTCGCGTCGTGCACGCGAGCCCGGCGCACACACCGGCGAGCGCCGGTCGCTCGCTGCGCAGCGCATGGACGGCCGCGACCGATAGGAGCGCGAAGAGCGGCGCCTCCATGCCTCCGACGCTGATGCGGCCGATGACCGGCAGCGCCCCGAAGGCGAGCACGCCGAGACTTGTCGCGAGCGGCCGTGAGACGCCGAGTCGCGCGAGCAGATACGCCGTCGCGCCGTCGCACAGCGCATTGATCGCGAGCGACGCGAGCGGGATCGCAAGCCCGAGCAGCGCCGGCAGCGCGAGCAGCGCGGCGTACAACGGGGTGGTCGTGCCGAGCACCGGTTCCCAAGGTGCGCCGGGGTTGAACACCATCCCGTCCCCCGCCGCGAGGTGGCGTGCATAGCGGAACGTGATGAAGGCGTCGTCGTAGATCGGAAACGCCTGTGCTTGCAGCACGCGGCACGCGAGCACGCACAGCGCGAGTCCAAGCGCCGCCCTGCGCCCGAGCTCATGCGCTCCAGCGACTGCCGCTCCCGTGTCCCGCGAACTCTCCATGATCTCCGACACAGACAAGCCGTGCCGAGTGCGAGTCTACGGAGTGCGGACGCTCGTCCAAGGGGCTCCGCAAGCACGCCCCCCACTCGCTGGCAACCTCAGTCGATCCACTGCAGCTTCACGCGGAACTGCGTCACTTCCCCACCCCGGCGGACGAGGAGCTCGACCGTATCCCCGGCCTCGTGGGCATCGAGGAGATCGAACAGGTTCTGCTGGGAGCGCACCGGCTGGCCGTCGATCTCGACGATCTCGTCGACCGAGATCGAGCGGCCCGACTGCACCGCCGACCGCAGGCCCGCAGCCGCCGCGGCGCCACCCTCGACCACACTCTCGATCCCCACGCCATCGAGCCCGAGTCGCGCGCCCGACCCGGGGTCGAGCAGCATGACCCCCAGGCCCGGACGACGCACGCGACCGCGCTCGATCAGCTCGGGCACCACGCGCGCCACCGTGTCGACCGGGACCGCGAACCCAATGCCCGCGTAGGCGCCCGAGGGGCTCACGATGGCGGTATTCACGCCGATCAGGCGTCCGCGCGAGTCGAGCAGCGGGCCGCCCGAGTTGCCGGGGTTGATTGCGGCGTCGGTCTGGATCACGCCCGCGATCTTGTGCTCGCTGACGGAGCGGATCTCGCGTCCGAGTCCGCTGATGATGCCCGTGGTCAAGGTCTGGTCGAGGCCAAAGGGATTGCCGATGGCAAATGCCGCCTGTCCGACCTGCAGGTCGGCGCTCGACCCGATCGCGATCGGACGAGCGGCCAACTTGCGCGGCTCGACGAGACGCAGCACGGCGAGATCCCGGTGCGGCGCGCTGCCGATCACCTCGGCCTCGTACTCCGTCTCGTCGCCGACGAAGCGCACGAAGTAGCTCGACTCGCGCGCCTGCTGCTCGATGACGTGGAAGTTGGTCACGATGTGGCCGCGCTCGTCCCAGAGGAAGCCCGTGCCGGTGCCGACCGGCATGTCGACGGGGTTGCGGAGGAAGCGCTGCACGCGGGCCTTGTTCGTGATGTGCACGACCGCCGCGGAGTTGCGCCGGAAAAGCTCGATCGTCGCCTGTTCATCGGCACGCAGCTCGGCGAGTCGTTCCGCGGCCGGCACGGCGAGACCGGCGGGCGGAGCGGGCTCCCGCGAGGCTGCCGCCTGCCCCGGGGGCGCGAGACGCCAGAGGGCCAGCGCGCACAGGCTGAAGCCGAACGTGGCGAGGAACGGGCGGAACAGGCGACGGGAGGCGAGGCGCGATTCGGTCATGGTGGAACGATACGGAGGAAACTGTGCAGGCGTTGGCGTCCTCCAATGTGGGCAACCGCGGGCCACGCTCCAAGCCCTGCCCCATCAACGCCGCACAGGCGCGCTCCCGAACAGCCCCGCAGGAGCGAGCCGAGACTACTTTCCGGCCGATTCGCGCAGGCCCTCGCCCGCCTCGCGGGCCTCGCGCTGGATGTCGTCGAGCACCCTCTGCCAGTCGTCCTTGCTGGCCCGGCGGAGCTCCTCGAGCCCCTCGCGTGCCTTGGCGAGGTGTTCTTCCACCTCGCGCTCGAGCTTGTCGCGCGCGTCGCTGGCCTCGCGCCCGGCCTTCTCGCGGCCGCGCTCCAGCTCCGCCCCGAGGCGATCGAGCGCGCTCTCGATGTCGTGCGTGAGCGAGTCGTCTTGCTTCCCGAAGCGCTGGCGAGCGCGCTCGATGGCCACGTCGGATTCCTCGACCAGTCGCCCGAACTCGTCGCCGAGGCGCTCCGCGGCACGGTCGAGCTTCTCGCCCGCCCGCTCGAGGATCCCGCGTTCGCGCGGCTCTTCGCCGCACGCGGAGCCGAGCCAGCCAATCGCGAGAATCAGGCCAAGGCCACACCAAAGGCTGCGCGTGAGCATCCCGGCAAGCTATCGTCGACAGGCCAGCGCAGCGAGAGCGTCCGTGATCGTCCTCGTCGACAACTACGATTCCTTCACGTTCAACCTCGCGCAGGCGATGCAGGCCCGCGGCGTCGAGGTGCGCGTGGTGCGCAGCGACGCGCTCGATGTCGAAGGCGTGCTCGCGCTCGCTCCTCACGGGCTGCTGCTAGGACCGGGGCCGGGCAAGCCGCGCGACGCTCGCCTGTGCCACGCGCTGCTCGCGAGCGCCCCCGCGTACCTGCCCATGCTCGGCGTGTGCCTCGGTCATCAGGTGCTGTGCGAGCACTATGGCGGCGTGGTCGACGAGGATCCGCGACCCGTGCACGGGCGAGCAAGCGAGGTGCTGCATGCGGGTACGGGCTGGCTCGCAGGCCTTGCCAACCCGCTGGTCGTCGGTCGCTACCACTCGCTCGCGGCTCGGCGCGATCCGTGGCCCTCGGACCTCCTGCTCGAAGGCTCGACCGCGGAGGGCATCCCGATGATCGTGCGCCACCGCACGCTCCCGCGCTTCGGCGTGCAGTTCCACCCCGAATCGATCCTCTCACCGTCCGGTCCGGAGCTGCTCGTGTCCTTCCTGCGCCTATGCGGCGAAACTCCCTCCGTCGCGTCCCACGCGCTGCTGCGACCGCTGCAGCGTCCGGCGGGCACGCCCTGAAGTTCCTTCCGGGATCGGCTCACGACGCCCGGCGCGCGCAGTCGATACACTCGGCGAGACAGCATGCAGTTCAGCCTCAACAGCGAGCCCGTCAAGTACGCGCTCATCGCGCTCACCGCACCCTTTTGGTGGCCATTCGTGCGCGCGCTGTGGAGGGAACTCAACGACTCCCTGCGCGACGAGGGCGGAATCTTCGGCCAGCCGCTGACACGCGGCGAGTCCGACCGCATGAACAAGGCCGAGGGCAACCATGAAACGCCCCTGGTGAGCGAGACGTGGGACGAACACGAGCGCGGCGGCGCGGCGCCTTCGAGCTCGCGTCGCGGGCCGCGCACAAGCCCGGCGCCGGCCGCTCGCCCCCGCCCGCGCGGCTTCCGCTGATTCCGGCTACGGATATACGAACACACGCAGCGCTTCCGTGAGCGCTGCGCCGTAGGTGCTGCCGGGATCCTCGTACCAAACCTGGAAGTAGAGCGTCTGCCCGACCAACCAAGGCTCGATCGGGATGTCGCGCAGCGCATAGCCGAGGAAGTCCGTCTTCTGGCGCGAATAGCGCTTGAGTGGCGGCGCGAGGTAGAGCCGGCCGCCGAGGTACGGATGTGTCTGCGTCTGCAAGCTGCGCATCACCTGCGACCACGCCAGCGGAACGGCAAGGTCGAGGCCGACCTTGAAGCCGCTCTCCGTCGCCGACGGGTACCCCTCCCAACGCACCTGCGCACGGCCCCCAAGCGAGTTCGTGGCCGCGATGCCGAGCGGAATCGGCGTGGTGAGCAGCGCGAGGCGCGCGACATAGCCCTGGCTCAGGGCGAGCACGTTCCAGGCAGGCTGGAAGGCACCGGCCGACACCGGCAGGCCCGACCCGTACGTCACGCCACCGAAGATCGGCTCGCCGCTGGCGTCGAGCACGAGCGCCTCGAGTCGATCGGGGTATCGCGAGCCGAAGTAGGTCAGGTACTCGATCGAGGAGAGCGTCGCAGGCAGCCGCGCGAGAAACACCTCGCGCTCCATGCCGGCTGCGGCGGTGTTGGGCGCGGGGCTCCAAGCACCGACGGTCGTGGGCAAATCGGAGCTCAGGCTGTCCCCGCCGAGCACCACACGTCCGAGGGCGTCGAAGGCGAGCGCACCGACGCGATCGATGTCCGCTCCGCCGAGGAAGCTCGCGCGCTCGAGTGCGTCGCCCGCGGGCGCGAGGCGTGCGAAGAAGCCCTCGGAATCGCCCTCGAACGTCGCATCGAAGGCCTGTTCGAGCGGAAAGTCCGCGCTGAATGCCTCCCCCACGCACAGCACGCTGCCGGCCGGATCGAGCGCGAGATCGAGCACCGTCTCCTCTCCGCTGCCGCCAAGATACGTCGAGAACACAAGCTGGCTTCCACTCGGGTCGAAGCGCGTCACGAACGCGTCCGAGGGCGAGGAAAACGAGCGATCGAAGGCCGTGGCGCTCGTCGGGAAGAGTGCCGAATAGCTCGTCCCGCTGACGGCGATCTCGTCGCTGGCGTCGAGCGCGATGCGTTGCGCGAGCTCCTCGCCAGCGCCACCGAGATACGTGCACCACACGCGCGCGGATCCGTCCGCGCGCAGGCGCGCGACAAATGCATCGCCGAAGAAAGTCCCGCCGTTGTAACTCGTGTCGAACGCCCCGGGGCTCGCCGGCAGACCACCACGCGTGGAACCGCACAACACGACCTCATCGTTGCTCGCGAGCTCGAGCTCGCCGAAGCGATCCGCAAGCGCACCGCCGAAAAAGGTCGACCACTCCAGCGCGGTCCCGGATCCTTCGAGGCGTGCCACGAAGGCATCCTGCGCGCCCCTGAGCGCGGGTTGTAAAGCTCCGGGAGTCGTGGGGAAGTCCGCGGACGCCGTGGTTCCGCCGACCACGACAGAGCCGCCGCTCGTGACGCGCACGGAGTGGATCGCGTCGTCGCCGCTCCCTCCGAGCAACGTCGACCACACGAGCGTCGTGCCGTCGCCGGAGAGACACGACACGAATCCCTCGGTCCCCCCGTTGTAGAACGGGTCGAACGAGCCGAGCGTGGTCGGAAAGTCGATCGAGAACGTCGTACCCGCGGCGAACACCACTCCAAATGGACCCTGCGCAATCGAGCGCACTTCCTGCTCGTACTCGCCGGTCAGGTAGGTCGAGAAGCGGAGCATCGGATCGATGCACACTCGCTCGTCGAGGCGCTCGAGCTCGAATCCGAACGAGTTCTCGCCGCGCAGCACGAAGCGACACGCGATCTCCTCGCCCGCATCCACGCTCCAGGCGAGTGGCGCAGGTTGAACGAGCGGCCCCGCCGCCGTCTCGATCACGAGCTCGCCCTCAGGGCCGATCCAGAGCGCCTCATGGCCGCGCACGCGCGCCTCGAACTCGCTCAACTGTGGCGCGTCGCGCAACTCAAGATCGTATTCGAGCCCGCCGCCGCCCTCTCGCAGGCGCAGGTCGATCCCCGGAGCGACCTCCCGCCAGCGCACTGCCGTGAAAACGCGGTCCGTCGCCAGCAGGGCGCCACCTCGCGAACGCGCGAGGCCGCGACACAGCTCACCCTCGCCCTCGGGGACGCTGGAGCCGAAGTCGAGCGCGATGGCGGCTCCCACGCGCGGTTCGCCGACGAGCGCCAGCCCGAGCCCGCCGGGGCGCGCGCAGGCGAACACTCCGCCAGCGCGCGACACGAAACAGCCCTCCGGCGCACGTCCGAGCGCAGGCTCGAACACAACCCCTTGCATGCACCCGAACCCGAGCAGTAGCGCACCCACGAACATGCCCTGAATGCTAACAGCAATGCGCGAGTCCGAGCCCGGCAGCACCCGCCGAGAGCCTCCCTGCACCCGCCAATCGCTCGCAACATCGTTGGGGACTTGGACTGGGGCCCCTCGACCCGCAAGATTCCACCCATGAGGACCACCCACTCTTGCCTCGCCCTGAGCCTGCTCGCCTGCGGCTGCGTCGGTGCCGCTCCGCGCACCGTCGTGCGGACCGACGCCGCACCCATTCCGGTCGGCCCCTACTCACAGGCCGTGCGCGCCGGCGATCACCTCTATCTCGCGGGCCAGATCGGAATCGATCCGCGGACCGGCGAGCTCGTCGAGGGCCTCGAGGCCCAAGTGCGTCAGGCGCTCGCGAACCTCGCAGCCGTGCTCGCGGCCGATGGTCTCGAGCTCTCCGACATGGTGTCCATGACCGTGTACCTCGCGGACTTGGGCGACTTCGCCGCGATGAACGCGATCTACGCATCCGTCGTCCCCAACCCGCCGCCCGCCCGCACGACCATCGGGGCCGCTGCGCTGCCGCGGAACGCGCGCGTCGAGTTCAGCGCCATCGCCGTGCACGCGCGGTGAAGCTCGCGCTCGATCACTGGCCGGGGGCCACGCATGAGCCCGGCGCGGGGCGCTACGTGCGCGAGTTCGCGCGCGCGCTCGTCGCACTCGAGGCTGCGCCCACGGTCACGCTGGTCGAGTGGGGTCGCGGAGCGCGAGTCCCGGGTGCTCTCGATCTGCAGGGCTTGCCGCCGCACGCGAGCTCGCGGCGCATGCCACTCCCCCGCAGCTGGCTTCCCATCGCGACGAGCCTCGGCTTTGGTTTCGAGCGCCTTGCACCGCAGTGCGATCTCGTGCACGCCGTCGCGCTCCCCACTCCGTTTCCGCCTCCACGCAGCGCAAGACTCTCTCTCGCGGTCTCCGCGCGACCGCAGGACATCGAGCCCTTGCGCGTCGCGCACGTACTCGTCACCTTCAGCGCGCAAGCGCGCGACGAACTCGCGCGAGCGAACTTCGATCCAGCTCGCACGTTGGTGGTCCCCGTGGGGTGCGAGCACTTCGTGACGTCGCGCGCGCCGCGGGGCCAGAAGCCGCGCATCCTCGCGATCGGACGCATCGACCGGGACCGCTCTCCTCTCGCGCTGCTCGCCGCGTGCGAGCGACTGAACGACGTCGGACAGCCCGTCGAGCTCACGTTCCTTGGACGCGTGGGCGATGCCTACGACGAGCTTCGGGCACGCACCACGCGCAGCCGCATCTCCTCGCGCGTGCGCTTCGACTCGCAGCCCGACGACGCGAAGGTGCGCGCGGCGCTCGCGGGCCACGACGTGCTCGTCCAGCTCGCGCTTGAGGACTGGACACCGGTGACGCCGCTCGAAGGCCTGGCCTGCGGCCTCGCGCTCGTGTCGTCGCGCCTTCCGGCCTACGAGGAGGCTCTCGGCACGTGCGCGCAATGGGTCGCCCCGAGCCCGACAGCGGAGGAGCTCGCCGGCGCTCTGGCAGTCGCGCTCGTGCGCTCCCGCGAGCCGTCGCATGCGCAGTCCGCACAGGCACTCGTCGCCGGATTCCGCTGGGATCGCAACGCGGCATTGACGCTCGCGGGCTGGCGCTCCATCCTCGGTCTGCGATGAGCGCTCCCCTCTTCCACCTCGCCTTCCCCGTAACCGACATCGAAGCCACGCGTCGCTTCTTCGTCGACACGCTCGGCTGCAAGGTCGGCCGCAGCGCCCCGCGCTGGATCGACTTCGACTTCCAAGGGCACCAGATTTCCGCGCACTTGGTCGACCACGCGGTCGCGCGGGCCGAGACCAACCCCGTCGACGGCGACAACGTGCCCGTGAGGCACTTCGGCCTGATCCTCGAATGGGGCGCCTGGCACGCCCTCGCCGAGCGCCTGCGCGCGCGCGGGGCGAGCTTCCTCATCGAGCCCCACATCCGCTTCAAGGGCGAGGTTGGCGAGCAGGCCACCATGTTCCTGTGCGACCCGAGCGGCAATGCGCTCGAGTTCAAGTCGTTCCAAGACTCCGCCCGCGTGTTTGCCACCTGAGGCGAGTGTTTGACTTGCGTCATGCGGCCCGCCGGACGACGCATCCGACGCCTCGCGCCGTGCGAAGATGTCGGCCATGGGGGAGGCCCGCCGGTCTACGGTCGGCCCCCGAGTTATCTCCCAACCACTTTCCTCAGGCCTCACAAGGACCCGTCCCCGTCATGCTGAAGTTCGCTGCCCTCGGCGCCGTTGCCCTCGCCATCCCCTTCGCCTTCCGCGCCTCGGCCGTCCCGGCCGCCGCCGCTCCGGTCTCCGCCGCGGCCCCGTGGAAGGTCGACGCCGGCCACTCCAGCGTCGTGTTCCGCGTGAAGCATGTCGTCGCGCCCTTCTGGGGCCGCTTCGACAAGGTCGAAGGCGCGGTCGCCTGGGACGCCGCCAAGCCCGAGACTTCCACGGTCGAGCTCACCATCGACGCCATGAGCGTCAACACCAACGATGGCAAGCGCGACGACCACCTGCGCGGCCCCGACTTCTTCAGCTCGAAGGAGTTCCCCAAGATGACCTTCAAGAGCACCAAGGTCGTCTCCAAGGGGGAGGGCAAGCTCGAGGCCACCGGCGAGTTCACCATGCGCGGCGTGACCAAGACGATCACCGTGCCGATCGAAATGACAGGCGAAGGCGAGTCGCCTTTCAAGGACACCCGCGCCGGCTTCGAGGCCACCTTCAACATCCAGCGCAGCGACTACGGCGTGAAGGCCTACATTCCGACGATCTCCGACGACGTGCGCATCATCGTCGCGCTCGAGTGCGTCAAGGGCTGAGCGCTCTCGACGACCCTCTCCTGACACGAGGCCCGCTCCCGGCGCACGTCGCCGCGGGCGGGCCTCCTGCATTCCGGCCGCAGGCTCGACCGGGGCTTCAGGGCACGCGCAGGCGCACGGTCTCCTCGCGCCCGGCCTCGAGCTCGATCGTCACGCTCGCGGGCTTGTCCTCGCCCGGGAACGCGCGGTCGAGGGCGACGCGGTAGCGCCCGCCGGCGAGCCCGGTGAAGCGCGCGCGCGCACGTCCATCGAGTCGCAGGGAACGCGGACCGCTGCGCACGTTCTTGCCCTTCTCGTCGGCAACGCGCTGGGCCGTCACCTGCGCGCGCACGACGCGCCCGTCGTTGGCCTCGACCTCGACCAGCAGGATCGCGCCGCGCCGCAGCGTGAAGTCGACGCCCGCCTTCAGCTCGTCGGGAACGAGCTGGAACGCCTCCGACCGCGCGCCTTGGTACTCGGGATGGTCGACCGCCACCTGCAGCTCGACGCCGTGCGGAACGCCTCGCAGCGCATAGTTCCCCAGCGCATCCGTGACGATGCGCGCGTTTCCGCCCAGCGCGTTCCAGTTGCGCTGGTCCTTGTTGCGCGGATCGGGCTTGAGCTCGCCGAGCACGACACGCGCGCCCTCGATCGCGCGGCCGCTGGTGTCGCGCACGCTGCCCGTGACGGCGGAGCCGGAGAGGCGCAGGTCGTGCTCGCGATCGCGCCCCTCGAAGTCGAGGCGCTCGCTGTGTGGCAGGAGTCGCGCGGGGTGACGCACCGTGATCGTCCAGAGCCCCGCTCCGAGCCGCTGCACGAGGTAGCGTCCCTGTGCGTCGCTGCGCACGGTCACCTCGCGCACGTTGTCCCAGCGTCCCTGACCGCCGCCTCCGACCGGCTGGAAGAGCACGGCCGCGCCCGCGAGCGGGCGCCCCGCGTCGAGCACGCGACCGCTCAGATCGCCGCGCGGCGTCGAGATGAGCGTGACCTCGGTGACGCGCTCCGACGAGACCGTGATCGTGACCTTGGTCGCGTCGCGCTCGTTCGGATTGCGGGGCCCACCGACGCGGTCCTCGAGCAGGGAGAACGCCGTCGAACCGGGCGTCAGGCGGTTGAAGGAGGCGATGCCCTCGGCGTTCGACAGCTGGATGCGCCAGCCCGAGCGCATGCTCTCGGCCGTCGAGCCGACGTCGGGCACGCGCCACGTCGCGTTGACCGCCACGCCGGCCATGGGCGTACCCGCGGGATCGGTCACGCGCACGCGCGCCTCGGCTCCCGGATTGATGTACAGCTCCACCGCGGCCGAGTCGCGGGCCACGAAGCGCACCTCGACGAGCTCGGAGGCCGGCCAGTCGCGATGCGTCGCGCATGCGAGCCCTGTGGCGCCGAGGCTCGCGTACAAAGTCGCGTAGCCCTGCTCGTCGCTCTCGCGGCTGCGCACGCGAACCTGCTCGCCTGGCCGCGGCGGGTTCGTCGCCAGTTGCTCGAGCGTGCGCGTCCCGTCGTCGCCCGTGCGCAGCTCGGCCATCACGCGCGCGCCGCGAATCGGCTCGCCGGTGTCCGCCGACATCACGCGCACGCGCAGCACCCCGAGCGGCTCCATCGACACGAGCCCGGCATCGGTCGTCGCCGCGGGCGCGAGAACGACCGGCGTCACGCGCGCGGGACGATACGCCTCGTGCGTCACGACCAGCGAGAGCAGGTCTCCGCTTGCAGGCAGCTGCGCCGCAGTCTCGCTCCACACGCCCTCACCATCGTCGCGCGTGGTCGAGAGCACCCCGTAGTCGCGTCCATCTGCACTGCGCGCGACCAGCTTGCCGTCGAGCCCGCTGACCGGCGTGCCCGTGAGCGCATCGACGGGGCGGTGCAGCAGCACGGAGAACGGCTGGAGCTCGAAGTCCACGCTCGAACCATCGGTCACGATGTCGCGGCCGCTGCCCGCGACCTCGGTCCCGCCGCTGTCATCCTTCGTGCGGTGCCACACGACGCTGACGCGGTACGGCTCGTCCTTGCGCAGCCCGCCGAGCTCGAAGCTGCCGTCGGCATTGCAGCGCACACGGCGCGAGTTGTTCTCCGGCTCACCGGGAGCGCGCTCGTACGAGCCCGTGTAGTTTGCCTGCACGGAGAAGCTGTCGTAGGCGGGCGTGCGAGCGCCGGGCCGCGCACTCACGCTGCCGCGCACCCACGCCGACGCCGCCATCTCGATCCGCACGCCGTGCACGACGTCGCCCGGCGCGCTGTCCTCGGCCCGCGCCACCGCGTCCGGGTGTCCATCGTGGTGAGCGAGCAGCACCCACGGACCAGGAGCGAGTCCGCCGAGGTCGAAGCGTCCGAGCTCGTCGCTCTTTCCCAGCAGGATTCCCGTGTTGCTCACGCGCTCGCGAAAGCTCGGAGTCTGCGTATCGAAGGGCCGCAGCAGCAGCGCGCTCGCGACTGGCGCGCCGGACGCGGACACGACGCTGCCCACGACGCGCAGCCCCGGCTGCACGACGAGCTCCCCCACGTCGGTGTCGACGCTCTCGACCACGACGACGCTGTCGACGTCGAGCGGTGCCGCGGAGCTCGCGCGCACCGCGACGCGCGTGACGCCAGCGGCGACATCCTCCATCACGAAGCTTCCGTCGGCGTCCGTGCGAGCCTCGCGGCGCTTGCGCCAGCTCTCGCCCCACACCTCGGCCTCGAGCGGCAGGGCCGGTCCCGAGGCAGCCAGCGCCGCGTACACGAGCGCGCCTTCGACCGGCAGGGCGCTCGTGTCCACCACGCGTCCGCGCAGCTTCGTCGGCACCTTCGGCGGCGGAGGCGGCGGCGTGACCGCAGCTTCCGCGCGCTCGACATCGCTCGATTCGGCATCGGTCGCGAGCGGAGCCGCAGCCGCCTTGGCCGTCGACGGAGTGGCCACGAGCTCGTCGAGGAACACCGGCTCGGCGACGGCCGCCTCCTCTCGCGCAAGGGGCGACGACTGCGCCTCCGCCGCGCTTCCGCTCCAACGCCACATCGCAAGCGAAAGCCCGAGCAGTGCGAACAGCGCAAGCAGCCGGACGAGCGGGTTCTTCATGTCTGGAAACACGGGACGGCGACCAGCCCCACGCGGGCCGATCGCCGTCTCACGATACGCGCGAGGCCACCCGCAGGGGAGCCTCCGCGACAGGCCTTACGCGAGCGCCTTGAGGGCCGCCTTGACGGCCGCCATGTCGCGCGCCTCGCCGGTCTTCTCGGCGGCGTTGGCCGCGCAGAAGGCGACCTTGCCGTGCTTGTCGACGATCACCGTCGCGCGCATGCTGATGAAACCCGCGGGGTGGATCAGGCCGTACTTGCCCGCGACGTCGAGCTTGACGTCGGCGAGCAGGTCGTGAGCCAGCTTGAACTGGCTGCGCCAGGCCTTGTGCGACCACGTGGAGTCGCGCGAGATGCCGACCACCACCGTATTCGGGGCGTTGAGCGTCATGTCGCCGGCGACGGAGCAGTTTTCCTTCTCGCAGGTCGGGCTCCAGTCCAGCGGGTAGAACATCAGTACGACGTTCTTGCCATTGTGGGCCGCGAGGCTCCAGTCCTTCTCGTCCTGGGTCTTGAGGGTGAAATCGGGGGCAACGTCGCCAACCTTGAGCGCCATGGGGGATCCTTCGGGGGTGACTTCGAACGGACACGCGCTGCACCGCCGCGCGGCTCAGCTCAACCTTTGGGGGCCGAAAGTCTAGGTTCCGTCCGGGGAACTTTCGAGCCACTGGTCGAGCCAGCGGGCGAAGGTGAAGTCGAGGTCGGTTAGGCCTCCGGCGGAGTGGGTCCAGAGGCGGATGGAGAGCTCGCCCCAGCGCACGATCAGGTCGGGGTGGTGGTCGACGAGGTCGGCCAGCTCTCCGGCGCGCACCGCGAGCGCGAGCGAGGCGGAGAAGTCGCGCGTGCGGATGCGACGGACGAGCTGGGAGCCGTCGAGTGACCAGTCAGCGTGCAGAGCGGCAAGGCGCGCGCGGGCGTCCTCGGGAGAGAGCGGCGGGCGTCCCTTCGGCCACGGAGCGAGGCGGTGGGGTTGCGAATCCATGCGCCCATCGTGCCGCGCGCCTAGACTGCGCGCCATGGCCTCCACCCCGAAGATCGCGCTCACGATCGCTGGCTCGGATCCCTCCGGCGGCGCTGGTATCCAGGCGGACTTGAAGACGTTCTCGGCCCTCGGCGTGTACGGGGCAGCGGCCATCACGAGCCTCACGGCCCAGAACACGCGCGAGGTGCGCGCGATCCACAACGCGCCGTGCGAGTTCGTCGCGCACGAACTCGACTGCGTGTTCGAGGACCTCGACGTCGCGGCCACGAAGGTCGGAATGCTCTCGAGTTCCGCGCTCATTCGCGCCGTGGTGCAGCGCCTGCGCGCCCACGGAGCGCGCCATGTCGTCGTCGATCCGGTGATGGTGGCGAAGTCGGGAGCAAAGCTGCTCGCGGACGAGGCGGTCGCGGCGCTGCGCAGCGAGCTCGCACCTCTCGCGAGCGTGCTCACGCCGAACCTCCCCGAGGCAGCCGTGCTCCTCGAATGCGACGAGGCGAGCGTGCTGCGCGAGCCGGAGCGCGCGTGCGAGCGACTCATCGCTCTCGGCGCGCGCGCGGTGGTCCTCAAGGGCGGCCACGCCGGCGGAGCGTCATCCGACGACCTGTGGTTCGACGGCCAGCGCTTCGTTCGACTCAGTGCGACCCGCACTTCGAGCCGCAACACGCACGGCACCGGCTGCACCTTCTCGGCAGCGATCGCGGCCTTGCTCGCGCGCGGAGAGTCGCCCCTCGCGGCCGTCGAAGGCGCCAAGCGCTACGTGAGCGCTGCGATCGCGGGCTCGGCGGAGTGGCAACTCGGCCGCGGTCAAGGCCCCGTCCACCACTTCCACGCACTCTGGAACGACGGGAAGCGCGCATGATTCTCGCGGCCCTGTTGCTCGTCGGAGGAGGCCTGCTCGACGCATTTCCGAGCGGACCGGCACAGCCACCCCGCGCAAGCGGCGATTGGCTCCTCGACGCGCGCGAGGCTCGTGCGAGCGCCTGGAAGAGCGACGAGCGAACGCTCACGCTCTCGAACGGACTCGTGGCGCGCACCTGGCGCGTAGAGCCCGATGTCGCCTGCATCGGCTTCGATGACCTCGTGTCGGATCGCTCGCTGCTGCGAGCGATCGAGCCCGAACTGCGCGCCGTCGTCGACGGCTCCGAGGTGCACGCGGGCGGCCTCGTCGGACAACTCGACCGCGCCTATCTGCGCCCCTCGGATCTGGAGCGCCTTGCGCTCGACCCCGGGGCGCTGCATTGCAGTGCGGTACGACTCGCGGAGTTGCCCGCGCCCTTCGAGTGGAAGCGCGTGCGGCACGCCGCCGCACTCCCCTGGCCCCCGCCCGGCAAGCGCCTGACGTTCGAGTTCGCCGGGTCCGTGAGCGTCGAAGTGCACTACGACCTCTACGACGGAATCCCCCTCGTCTCCAAGAGTGCGACGGTGCGCAACCGCGGAGAGCGCGAGGTGCAGCTCGACTCGCTCGAGGTCGAACGACTCGCGTTCGTCGAGGCCGACGGCACGGTGGAGCCTCAGGAGTCGTGGCGGCGTCCGGACCTGCACATTGAGAGCGACTTCGCATTCCACGGCATGTCGCACGTCTCTGCCGACGTGACGACGCGCTGGATGCCGGATCGCGCCTACACGACGCAGGTCAGCTACGGGCTGCATACGCCATGCCTGCTCGTCTCGACCTACCCGAGTGGACCGGGCGCGGGCATCGCTCCGGGAGCGAGCTTCGAGAGCTACCGCGTGCACGAGCTCGTGCTCGACGGCTCGGATCGCGAGCGCAACGGCCTCGCGCAGCGGCGCGTGTACCGCACGCTCGCGCCGTGGATCACCGAGAATCCGCTGATGATGCATATCCGCGACGCGCGCACGGAGGCCGTGAAGCTGGCCCTCGACCAATGCGCGACCGTCGGCTTCGAGATGGCGATCCTTTCGTTCGGCTCGGGCTTCGACGTCGAGAATCATGCCAGCGACAACCTCGCTCGCGCCAAGGAGCTCGTGACGTACGCGCGCGAGCGCGGCGTCGAGCTCGGCACGTACTCGCTGCTCGCGAGCCGCGCGGTCGCGCCGGAGCACGACGTGCTCGACCGCGAGACCTTGAAGCCCGGCAAGGCGTACTTCGGCAACTCTCCCTGCCTGTGCAGCACGTGGGGCGAGGGCTACTTTGCTCAGCTGCGCTCGTTCTACACCGCGAGCGGCATGAGCGTGCTCGAGCACGACGGTTCGTACCCCGGCGACACCTGCGCCTCGACTTCTCACCCCGGCCACCGCGGCTTCGACGACTCGCAGTGGGCGCAGTTCGAGCGCATCCGGGGGTTCTACGGGTGGTGCCGCTCGCAGGGCATTTTCCTGAACGTTCCCGACTGGTACTTCCTCAATGGCTCGAACAAGACCGGCATGGGATACCGCGAGACCAACTGGTCCCTGCCGCGCGCTGAGCAGCTGCTGCACGCGCGCCAGAACATCTTCGACGGCACGTGGACCAAGGCGCCGACGATGGGCTGGATGTTCGTTCCGCTCACCGAGTACCACGGCGGTGGCGAGGCGGCGACGCTCGAGCCGCTGCACGCGCATCTCGCGGACTACGAGCAGCACCTCGCGACGAACCTCGGAGCAGGGGTTCAGGCCTGCTGGCGCGGGCCGCGGCTTTACGACACAGACGCAACGCGCGAGCTGGTCGCCAAATGGGTCGCGTGGTTCAAGCGCCACCGCGAGGTGCTCGAGAGCGACCTCGTGCATCTGCGCCGCGCCGACGGGCGAGACCTCGACGGCTGGCTGCACGTGAACCCGCGGGGCGAGGAGCGCGCGCTGGCGATGCTGTTCAATCCCCTGCCCGTGGCGCGCACCAAGGAGCTCGAGATCCCGCTGTACTACGCGGGGCTCGCAGGGACAGCGAGCGTGCGGGTCGAGGATGGACAGGCCACAATGGTCACGCTCGATGAACGCTCGCGCACCCGCATGAGCGTAACGGTGCCCGCGGGCGGCTTCACTTGGCTCGTTTTCCGCGCGCCCTGAGGGCGCACCTGCTCACTGTGCGCTGAGCGCAGCGGCACGCGACGGCATCGCGCAGCACGAGCCGCCCGCGGCTGGACCGAACGCACCCACGAAGGCGTCGTTGCGCTCGCGGTTCTCGAATGCGCGCGCGAGCCGCGACTCGTTCCACGCGAAGCGCTCGCTGTTGCCGACGATGCGGCCCGCGATCGGCGTGAACGGCTGGTACCACACGTCGTAGGGCATCTTGCAGCACTCACGATCGGGCAAAAGCCCGCCAGAGAGCTGCAGCGCGGTCCCGGCGTTCGCCGTGTAGCGCTCGCCGTCGAACTGGATCTCGACAGCAACGGTCTCGACCGCGATGAGCTCGCCCAGCGACTCGCCGTAGCGCGCCCGCACCCACTCGACGATGGTCGCGCGCTGCTCCTCGCTCGCCTGCGAGTCGACGTACAGCACGCTGCGGCGCGTGGCACCTTGCGAGAGGTTCTCTGAGGAGGCCACCGCGGCCATCACTTCGAGCCCCGCGAGGTCGACGCCCGCGACACGTCCGCCCTCGAAGCGCCATGCCAGCAGGGCCTCGCGTCCCGCCGTGACGAGCTCGGAGTTGTAGTGGCAGGCGCCCGCGAAGACGCTCGCAGTGCGCGCCTCGACATAGGTGCCCGCCGGCTCGATGTCGGCCTCGGGGGTCGCGTCGGGGCCGCAGTCGACACACAGGTAGCGCATGCCGACGGCGGCAGATGTGGCGAGCGCGAGCGAGATGAGGATCTTCATGACGCTCTCTAGGCTAGCCCATTTCCGGTCGGCGTGAAGATCGGTCGGAAGCAGGAACGCTCGGCGGTGCAATCCACGGGGTGCACGCCGTCGCCATCGGGCCCGACGCGGTCGCAGGTGCGGTTGCACCAGCAGTCGTTCGAGTTGTCGACCACGTCGCTCGCCTGCATGGGCGCGGACTGCAGGAAGAAGTACTTCTTGCTGCGGATCTCGGCGCAGATCGGGCTCTGAAGGGATGTCGGTTCCATGCGGCTCCTCAGGTTCCGGCGAGCTTGCGCAGCGCCTTGGTGACCAGCCCCTGCGCGAGGGGCACCTTGTAAGCGTTGTGCGCGAGCGGCTCGGCGCCCTCGAGCGCGAGCTTGCCCGCGAGCGAGCACGTCTCCGCGTCGATCTTGCGCCCGACGAGCGCTTTCTCGGCCTTCTCGCAGCGCCACGGGATCGGGGCCACGCCGCCGAGCACGAGCCGCGCCGCCGCGATCTTGCCGCCGTCCATGCGCAGCGCGAGCGCAACCGCCGCCAGCGCGAAGTCGTAGCTCGAACGCTCGCGGAACTTCACGTACGTGCTCGTCCAGCCGGCCATCGACGGGACCTCGACGCGCACGAGCACCTCGTCGGGTGCGAGCACGTTCTCGCGCGTCACGGCGCCCTCGCTCGGCAGCGTGAAGAAGCGCTCGAGCTCGATCGTGCGCTCGCCCTTCTTGCCCTTGAGCGTCGCCGTGGCGCCGGCCGCGACCAGCGCGGGCGCGAGGTCGGACGGGTGCACGATGTAGCTCGGGCCGCCGCCGAGGATCGCGTTGTACTTGTTGAGGCCGCCGTAGGCGAAGCACTCCGAGCCACCCTTCTTGATGCACACGGCCTGCTCGTGGCGGTAGTACCAGCAGCGCGGGCGTTGGCAGAGGTTGCCGCCGACCGTGCCCTGGTTGCGGATCTGCACGGAGCCGACGGCATCGGCGGCCTCCGCCACCATCGCGTGCGTGCGCCGCAGGCTCGCGCTCTGCTCCAGCTCCGCGAGCGTCACCAGCGCGCCGAGCTCATAGCGCCCGTCCTGATCCGCGAAGGTCGACAGCCCCGGCACCGTCTTCAGGTTCACCACCTGATCGGGCGCCACGAGGTACTCCTTCAGCTCACCGAGCAGGTCCTGCCCGCCGGCGAGCAGCTTCACGCGGTCGCGCACCTTCTGATCGCGCGGGCCGGGCAGCAGTTCGACCACCTGGTCGAGCGTGCGCGGCGCGATGAACTCAAAGCTCTTCATGTGCGCTCCTCCTAGCCCTTCTTGAGAGCCGCGAGGCCCATCAGGATCTTGTCCGCCGTGAGCGGCATCTCGCGCAGCCGCACGCCACACGCGTTGTGAATCGCGTTCGCGATCGCCGAGTGCCCCGGAACGATCGCGGCCTCGCTCATGCCGATGACGCCGCGCGGGTCGTCCTCGAACACGGCCTTCATGGCCGGAATGTCTGCGGCGCCGGCGATCTTGTAGTCCTCGAAGTTGGCGTTGAGGAACAGCCCGAGGTCGGGATCGACCACGCGCTCCTCGAACAGTCCGTACGAGAGGGCCTGCACCATGCCGCCCTGCAGCTGGCTCTTCGCCGCCATCGGGTTGAGCACGAGTCCGCAGTCCTGCACGGCGACCATCTCAAGCACCTTGACCTCGCCGGTCAGCGTGTCGACGCTCACCTTCGCGGCCTGCGCGCCGCCGATGTCGTTGCCGGCAAGGTGCGCCTGCCACTCGCCCTGCGCGGAGAGGCCATTGGGACCGAGAGCCGCACATGCATCCTTCCACGCGATGCGCTTCGAGGGTCTCGCCGCGACGCGGATCTCGCCCGGCCGTACCTCGAGCTCGCTTGCCTTCGCACCGAGCAGCGGGGCCACCTTCTCGAACAGCGCGACGCGCGCGTTGTGCGCCGCGTGCTTCACGCTCGGCGCGAGCGAAGGCGCCGTCGTGCTGCCGCCTGAGGCGTTGGCGCTGCCGAACGTCGAGCGTCCGATGCGCGCGCGCACCTGCGCGAGCTCGAGCCCGAGTTCCTCCGCCACGATCGTCGCGCAGTACGTGCGCGTGCCAGTGCCGAGATCCTGCGTGCCCGAGAGCACCTCGACGGAGCCATCCGGCGCGATGCGCACCTCGACCTTGCACTGGCCGTTACCGCCGCCGCCCCAGCGCGCGATGGCGAAGCCGATACCGACTTTCACTTCGACGTCCGACAGGTCGGGCGCCTGCCTGTGCGGATGCGCCGTCCAGCCGATCAACTCCGCGCAGCGTTCGAGCTGGCGCATGTAGAGCTCGCGCTTGCCCTCGGGCAAGTTGATGCGCCGGAACTCGAGCAGGTCCATGCCGATCGCGTAGGCGCACTCGTCCATCACGCCCTCCATCGAGAAGGACGCCTGCGGATGTCCCGGGCCGCGCATGGCGCGGCTCGAGTCCATGTTCGTGTGGATGCAGCGATCCTCGACGAACACGGCGTTGTCGCGCGCGTAGATGTACGGCAGCGGATGGCCCGAGCCCTGCCCCACACCGCCGTGGCGCGTGACGCGCGCCTTGAACGCGAGGATGCGACCGTCCTTGCCGACGCCCGCCTCGATCTCGTGCTCGCCGCCTGAGCGGTTGCCCGCCGCATGGAACTCGCTCGAGCGATCGAGCATCAGGTGCACCGGGCGCTTGAGCTCCTTCGCGAGCAGGCACGCAGCCTCGCCCTCGATGCCCATGCCGAACTTCGAGCCGAAGCCACCGCCCATGTGCTCGACGACCGCGGTGACTTGATTGGGCTTGAGCCCGAGCCGCCCCGCGGCGTCGCCGGGGACGGTGAACGTGCCCTGCGTCGACGCGTACACGGTGGCCTCGTCGCCGCCGCGATAGTCGACCACGACGCCGTGCGACTCGAGCGACGCATGGTGCTGCACGGGAATCTTCCACGTGCCCTTCACGCGCACAGGCGCCTTTGCGAGCGCCGCGTCGATCTCGCTCATGTCGGTATTCTTCGAGAGCACGCGCACGTTGCCGCGGCTGTTCACCTTGGGCGCATTCTCCGCAGCTGCCTGGTCCGGCGTGACCGCGAAGCCCTGCTCCTCGTAGCTCACGACGATCGCGCGCACGCCGTCCTCCGCAAATTCCGGCGTCGTCGCGGCCACCGCGGCGATCGGACGTCCGAGCCAGCGCACCTCGCCCTCGCCGAGCTCCACCACCGCGAGCACGCCGGGAAGCTTGCGCGCGGCCTCAAGGTCGAGCTTCACCTTCGCGGCCGGCACGCGGCTGCGCAGCACGCGCGCGTACACCATGCCCGGCAGTCGCACGTCGTGACTGAACGTGGCGCGGCCCGTGACCTTGTCCGGGCCATCGACGCGCGGAACCTCGCGCGAGACGAGGCGCATCGACTCGCGCGCGCCCCACTGCGGGCCGCCCGTATCGTCCGCGACCTCCTCCCAGACCTCGGTGTCGATGCCGTTGACCGCCTTGGTCACGCGCACCCACTTCTTGCCGGGCGCTGCGGGGCGCGGCGGCTTCTCGTCCTCGAGGCGAAGCGGATCGAGCGCCATCACTTGCCTCCCTTCGCGCGCAGCTTGCGACCGGCCGCGAGCGCCGCTTCGAATACCTGCGGATACGTGCCACAGCGACACAGGTTGCCCGAGCACGAGCGCTGGATCTCGTCGAGCGAGGCCGCGGGATTGCGCTCGAGGCAGGCGCTGATCGACATCACGAAGCCCGGCGTGCAAAAGCCGCACATCGAGCCGTCGTGTGCACAGAACGCCGACTGCAGCTCCGTGAGCTCTCCGGCCGGAGCGAGCCCCTCGATGGTCGTGACCTTGCGGCCGACGGCGTCGACCGCGAGCGTCATGCACGAATAGACCGGCTTGCCGTCGAGGTGCACCGTGCAGGCGCCGCACGAGCCGTGATCGCACACGAGCTTGGCGCCGGTCAGCGGCGGCGTGCAGTGGTTGCGCAGCGTGTTGAGCAGCGTCGTACGCGGCTCCACGGCGACCTTCTGGCGCGCTGCGTTGATGTCGAGCTCGAGCTCGACCGTGCCTTCCAGACGCACCGGCTCGAGACTGGCGCTGCGCGCCGCGGCCTGCACCGCCTCGCCGACGAGGCCGCCCGCGGCGACCACGCCGGCGCCCTTGAAGAACGCTCGACGCGACAGGGAAGGCTCGCGCGACGCTGCGTCGTGCGGGCTCGTTGCATCCGACATGAGAGGCCCTCAGGCTCTTGGCCATGCGCGCGGCGGACGAAGTGCCCACGGCGAGCGCCCGGATTCTACGCAGCGCGAGTGCCTCGGCAAGCCGAGCCCGGCGGCTCGGGATCTCAGCCGATCGAGGCGCGCTCGAAACCGGCCGCCAGCCCGCGCCAGTCGACGCTTTCGCCCGGACGAAGGCGCGGCACCGGCGGGCGATTCACCGCGCGCAAGGCCTCGACGTACTTGTAGGCCGCGCCCGTGTTGAAGATCACGATCTCCTCGTGACGGGCGATCTTGCCCGCTGCGACGAGCCGCACGAGCGCCTCGAAGCACACCGCAGTCTCGGGGCAGATGGCGACGCCCTCGAGCTCGCCCACGCGCCGCATCCAGCGCAGGATCGAGGCCTCGGGCACGCCGAGCGCCTCGCCGCCACTGGCACGGATGGCGTCCAGCATCAGGAAGTCGCCGACGGCGCCCGGCACGCGCAGCCCGCTCGCGATGGTCTCGGCCCCCACCCACGGCTCGGCCGTGCGCTCGCCGCGCTCGAAGGCCCGCGCGATCGGCGCGCAGCCGTCTGACTGGCAGGAATACAGGCGCGGGGCACGGCGATCCTCGAGCCAACCGATGCCGCACAGCTCCTCGTAGGCCTTCCAGATGCCGATCAGGCCGGTGCCACCGCCCGTGGGATAGAGCACCACCTCGGGGAAGCGCCAGCCGAAGTGCTGGGCCAGCTCGAGCCCCATGGTCTTCTTGCCCTCGAGCCTGTACGGCTCGCGCAGGGTCGACAGGTCGAACCAGCCGAAGACCTTTTGGCCCTCGCGCAGGAGCACGCCGCAGTCGCTGATCAGGCCTTCGACCTCGACCACGCGCGCGCCTACGAGCTCGCACTCGAGCTTGTTCACTTCCGGCGTGTCGGCGGGCATGAAGATCCACGCCTCGATGCCGGCCCGGGCCGCGTAGGCCGCCAGCGCGCCGCCCGCGTTGCCCGCCGTGGGCACCGCCACGCGCCGGATACCGAGTTCCTTGGCCTTGCTGATCGCGACGGACATGCCGCGCGACTTGAATGAACCCGTCGGCAGCCGCGACTCGTCCTTGAGGAACAGGTTCTCAAGCCCGAGCTCGTTGCCGAGGCGCGAGAGCTGCAGCGTCGGCGTCGCGAGCTCGCCGAACGAGACGATGTTGGCGTCGTCCTGCACCGGCAGCAGGTCGCGGAAGCTCCAAAGGCAGCCCGCGTTGTAGTAGGTCGAGTCGCGCTCGACCTCCTTGGCGATGCGCTCGAGGTCGTAACGGGCGACGAGCGGCCGTCCCGCGTGCGTCGTCTGCGGCAGGCGGAAGTCGTGGCGGGTTCCGTCCCAGGGTGACTCGAGATGCGTGAGGTACGCGCCCATCGTGCGAGGTCGTGGCGAGCGGAAATGCGCAGCCCGCGATCGTGCACAAATCGGAGCGCAGCGCCGGGCACGGTTCCAGAGGGCTCGTGAGGTCTCTTCCGCCAGAACCGCACTTTCTCACGAAAAAAGCGCCTGATCTTGCTGTTCGCCGAGCGAAGAAAATCCGCTCGTCGAAGCACCTCAGGTACGCCGTAGTGCGCAGGGCGCTGGAATCCGCTCGCGGCACGCACCGAGGGGCGGCAGGTCGACCGACCTTCCGTGGCCGGAGTCCATTCCATGACGCGTCACCTCCCGAACGCCCCTACCCTCGCCCGCGTCGGAGTCGAGGAGCGCGACGCCGCGGACCACGCCGTCGTCGCCGCCTTCCGCCACGCTCCCGCGCTCAGGCTCGAGGTCGGCCTGGTGCATGCGAGCAGCGCGCCGCTCGACGACTTCTCGCACGTCGACCCACTCGGCGTGAAGAGGGCGGGCGGCTACGCGGCGACGCGCTGGAACAACGTGCTGCAGGCGGCGGGCGGCGTGGGAGCGGCGCTCGAGGACACGCTCGAGATCATCCCAGGCAGTCCCGCCAACGCGCTCGTGGAGCGCGCGCTGCTGCGCTGGGCCGGGGTGATCCTCGTCGGCCGCCATGAACGCCGTGGCCTCTTCGACTTCGGCGACGTCGTCCACGACGTGGTTTCGAGCGCCACCTGCCCGGTATGGGTGCAGCTTGGCGCGCCGCGCGACGTGCGCCGCATCCTGTGCGCCATCGAGACTTCGGGCGCCATCGACTTCGGGCGCTCCTCGCTCGCCGTCCCGGCGCTCGCGCGCGAACGTCGCGCTGGCCTTCGGGGTCGAGCTGTACGTCCTGCACGCGTTCCTGCGATCGGAACTCAGCTACGTGCACGGCTACCCCGTGCAGTTCCCCTCGAGCGTCGTCGACGACGCCCGCGAGGGCGAGCCGTTGCGCGAGTTCCTCGGCCAGCAGCGCCAGCATGACCTGGCCGTGATCGGCACGCACGGCCGCGGTGCGCTCGCGCGCACGCGGGTGAGCAGCATCGCGAGCGACCTGCAGCGACGGGCGGAGACGCCCGTCCTCGTGCTGCGCAAGGCCGAGGGAATCTGAGTAGCTACTTGCTCGAGGCGAGCATCAGGTCACTGACGAGCTTCGAGAAGCGCGGAGCGTCCGGCAGAGGCGAGCCTTCGGCGAGCAGCGCCTGCCCGTAGAGCAGGTCGCCCCAGTCCTTGAGCTTGCCGGTGGCGTCGCCGGCCTCGACGAGCGACTTGAGGCGCGCCGCGAGCGGATGATCCGCATTGAGTTCGAGCACGCGCTTGCGCGGCGGTACCGGGCGTCCGGTCTGGCGCAGCATGCGCTCGTAGTGGATGCCGTGGGCGTCGACATCGTCGACGAGCACCGCCGGGCTCTCCTTCAGGCGCGACGACACGCGCACTCTCGCGACGGAACCCGTGAGTTCCTGCTCGAGCTTCTCGAGCACGCCGCGGTACTCGCGCTCGGCATCCTCGCGCTTCTGCTTCTCAGCCTCGCCCGCGAACTGAGCCTCGCCGCGCTCGAGCGCTACGAGCTTCTTGCCCTTGTACTCCGTGAGCATGTCGCGCACCCACTCGTCGACGGGCTCGACCATGCACAGCGCCTCGCCGCCCTGCGCGGCGAGCGCCTCGAGGTGCGGCGAGCGCCGCACGGTCGCGAGATCCGCGCCGCCGATCACGTAGATCGTGTCCTGTCCGGCCGGCGCACGCGCGATGTACTCATCCAGCGTGATCGCCTTCTCGTCCCTGCTCGACGGGAACAGGCACAGCCCCGCGACCTGCTCCATGCGCTCGCGATCGACGACGATGCCTTCCTTGAGCACGGTGCCAAACGCGGCCCAGAAGCGCTCGTAGTCCTCGCGCCGGCTGTCGCGCAGCGCGCCGAGCGCCTCGAGCACCTTGGTCGTGCAGCGCTTGCGGATCTGCGCCAGCGCACGGTTCTGCTGCAGGATCTCGCGCGAG
>SXKQ01000111.1 GCA_005778045.1 Planctomycetia bacterium | reverse complement strand
TTGGGGGTGCGGTCCACTTCTGCGGCGGGTGGGACCGGGAGTGGGAAGGAACTGCCCGGGGTCAGGTGTAGGCGTGGACGTAGAGGTACAGGGCGCGCAGGAAGGCCCACAGGGCGAGGGCGCCGAAGACGAGCTTGAGGCCGCGGGCGACCTTGGGGCGGCGCAGGAGCCACGCCAGCGCGAAGAAGGCGAGGCCGAGCACGACGCCGGTGCGCCAAGCGCGCGCGAGGGGCTCGCGGGCGGGATCGTCGAGCTCGAGGGTGTCGAGCAGGAGCCAGCCGAGCACGGACCAGAAGATCGTGAACCACAGTATCCACGGCAGGGCGCGCTTCTTGAGCAGGCCGAGCACGCCGAGGAACGGCAGGAACAGCAGGGTGAAGAAGCCGAGGACGGCCTGCAGCGTCGGGTCCACGGGAGGAATGGGAGCGCCGCGCGGGCGCGGATGCAAGAGAGGCGCGAGGGCGGCGCGGCGTGAAACTGCGCGCGCGCGCGCGGAGTCGAGCGCGCGGACGCGGGAACACCGCAGCCGCCGGATCAGAGCCCGAGCCACG
The DNA here is from genome assembly GCA_005778045.1 of Planctomycetia bacterium. Next base: position 9,300 of record SXKQ01000111.1, on the reverse strand, counting down.
CCACGGGATCCGCTTCGATGGGAGTCCAGACGACGACCACGCGTGCTTCGCGGCGAGCGGGCGAGCCTTCTTGGCCTACCGGCCGAGTCGGCGGACACAGCGCCGCGCGCGTCGCGATCAGTCCTTGGAGGCCCAGCCGAGGATCGCGGGGCCGAGGTCGGGGGCGAGGCGGGACTCGAGCAGGCGCTGCTGGTCGGCGAGCGGGAGCTCGTAGGTCGGCACGCGCTCCCAGGCGCCGCCGCCCAAGTCCCGGCGGGAGTTCTTGTCCCAGAGGTCGTGCAGCTCGTGCAGGACGCCGGAGAGGGCGACGCCATGACGCTCCGAGAGGTAGGCGAGCGCGGCCCAGGCGCACAGAGCGGCGTTGGGCTCAAACTGGCCGCGGCGCAGGGTCGCGAGGTCGGCGAGCGAGGGAGCGGGCTTGTCGCGCCAGAGCTTGGCAAAGCGCGCGCGCCATCCCGAGTGCTCGGTCGCCCATACGAAGCCCTCGCGGTACGGGAAGCAGTAAATTCCGCGGCACAGCTCCTGTTCGACGTGCCACGCAAAGCCCTGCACGATCCAATACGGCTGGCGGCCGAAACGGCGATGGAACGTGAGTTCGGCGGCGCGGTGCACGAGCTCGTTGTCCGCGTTCCACTCTTTGTTCGCGGGCAGGCCGAGCACGACGGCGCCGGCGAGCGGCTCCTCGAGCGCGAAACCCGGGGCGGGAGTCGAGGACTTGGCCCAGCTCGCGAGGTAGGGCGAGAGCTCGGCGAGGCGCGCGAGCAGCGGGGCGTGGTCCTTCGGGGTGCGCACGACGACGAGCACGAGCGTCCCGCTGCCGGGCGCGCGATTGCTCGCGCCCCACGCGGCGGGCGTCGCTGCGGAGTCCGGCTTGGCTTCGGAATCGGCACCAACGGCTGGCGTGGCGCCAGCGGCCTCGCGACCATCGAACGTGCGATCCGCGAGCGCGAGGACGGACTCGATGCGCTTGAGGTACTTGCTCGAGTCCTTCGCGCTCACGAGCAGCGCGCGCGCCGAATCGTCGAGATCGAGGCGATAGCCGTGCTGCGCGGCCCAGCCCGCGAAGCTCTCCACCGCGACACGCGCGTCGGCGGGCAAGTCACTCGGGAGAGCGGCCACGTCCAGCTTCTTGCCACGCCACGTCAGCGCCGCAACTTCGTCACTTGCGCGCAGCGGTGCGACGAACACGAGCAACGCGAGAGCCGCGACGAGCGTGTGCGCCCATCGCTCGCGGACACTCGCGAACGCGCGCCCCACTTCCGCGCACTCGATCGTCGAGCGAGCCAAGGCCTTCACACGGGTCTTTCGCGAGATGCCGCGCCGCGGACGCTCGCCGCATGCAACGACGCTCGATTCCAACGGCGCGACCACGGCCACGAACATGGCCGCCAGCGCGGCCGAGCCCCGTCGAAGGCGAGCGCGGAAGGCTGGGAACCAAGCGAATTGCCGGCGCAGCGCGCTCACTTGCGCTCCCCCATCCAACGCACGAGCACAGCGTCCAGCTCGACCGGAGTCAGCGCGAGCGTGTCCGCGAGCGCCTTGTCGGAGGGGCCCGTTCCGAGCGCGGTGAACAGCGCGCCGACGGAGGTCGCGCGTCCCTCGAGCAAGTAAGCCGCGAGCGCATAGGCCGTGAGGACGTCATCGACGCCCAGCTTGTCGATCGGACGCGAGCACAGCGCCTCGACCTTCGTACCCTTGCCGCGCTTCGAACGTTGGTACGCCTCGTTGATCCAGTTGGCATCCCCCATCATCAGCTTGCCGAGCAGCTCCTTGCTCTCCGCGTCTGCACTCGTCGGGCCCGTCGAATACCATGTGTAGTGCGTGCCGACGAGCTCGCGCGTCAGGTACAGGCCGAAGCCCTCCCACGCCCACGCGCACTTCTGGTGGTCGAAGCCGTAGTTCCACAGCGTCAAGAGTCCGAGCATGTGCCGCACGGCCCCGTCGAGGCGCTTCGGCGCATCGGAATCCCAGCGCGCGTGATGAATCTCGTTCGGCAAGCCTGTGCCCGCCCAGGTCTTCACGCGCGAGCGCTCCTCCACGCTCCAGCCCGGCCACGCCGCCACGAACACGTCGCGCGAGCCTGCCGAAGTGAGCAGATAGATGTCGACGACGTCGGGCAGGTCCTTTGGCGCCCCGGTGACGCGCCGGAAGAGCTCGACGGCTGCGGTGCACTGTACGGCAACGTTTTTCGCCTCGGCCGGATCGCCGCTCGAGAACACGCGTACCTTGCCCGTCGTCACGCAGGCCGTCCATGTCACTCCGAGCGACGCCTCGCGCTCGCGAGGCTGAATGTTCGACGGAGGGTTCACGGCGTCGACAAGCTCCTTCACGAGCGCGCGCAGCTCTGCACGCCGCTCCTTGCCGGCCACGGTCTCCGCGAGTACCCACTGGTCGTCGCGCCGCGCCTCGCCGAGCAGCGCACGCGATTGCGCGTCGTCGGGATCGATCGCGAGCAGCTCGTCGAACAACACACGCCGCGTGGCAGGAGTCATCGACTGTTTGTCCGCGATCGCGGTGAGCGCGCCGCGATGCAGCGCTGCGATCTCTGCCCGCCGGCGCGCGCACTCGCTCAGGTCCTTGCCGAAGTTCTTGCTGGTCGCGGGCTTCTCTGAAACCTTCCAGGAACCGTCGCGGTTCTTGGTGTGCTTGAGCCCCTTGTGCGCAACCTCGTTCGCCGGATCGAGGCGCACGATCGCCCCCCACGCGCGGTCGCGCTCGACGTAGAGCTTCGCGCTGCTGGTGTACTCTACGAGCGTCTCCAGCTGAGCCACCGTCGCGGCGCGCGCGGCGGCAAGCTCGGCATCTGGGATGGACTGGGCCGGCGCGAAACCGGCGAGAAACAGAAACAGGGCGAGCAGGGGCGAGGCGAGCTTCACGGGAATGCGGCGGGAGGTTTGAAAGCTTGTAAGGTAGCCACGGACTCCGAGCCGGACCATGTGCAACCCGCACTTCGAACCCAACCCTTGCGCGAGGATTCCGCCCCAAGCGCCTGCTAGGATCTGGGAGCACGCGCACGGGGAAGTGGCGGAACCGGCAGACGCAGCGGACTTAAAATCCGCAGCCCACAAGGCATGAGGGTTCGAGTCCCTCCTTCCCTACCCGGCCCTAGGTTTCGCGCGGCGCACCGCGCAGGCGCCGCCAGCCCAGCGAGAGGTCGTCGAGGAGTGAATAAGCGACCGGCGTCACGAGCAGCGTGAGTAGCAAGCACAGGCTCTGGCCGCCGATCACGACCACGGCGACCGCGCGCCGCTCCTCGGCACCCGGACCGGAGCCGAGCGCGAGCGGCAGCATGCCGGCGACGAGCGCGAGCGTCGTCATCAGGATCGGACGAAGACGGTCGCGGTTCGCGCGCAGGATCGCCTCGCCGCGCTCGAGCCCCTGCGCACGCAGCACGTTGGTGTGATCGATCTGCAGAATCGAGTTCTTCTTCACAACGCCGAACAGGACGAGAATGCCGAGGGCGGAGTACAGGTTGAGCGTGCCGTCGACGAGCCACAGCGACGCAAGCGCGAAGGGCACGGAGAGCGGCAGCGAGAGCAGAATCGTCAGAGGGTGGACGAGGCTCTCGAACTGCGAGGCGAGGATCAGGTACATGAACACGACCGAGAGTACGAAGGCGATGAGCAACTCGTCGAACGTGCGCTGCAGCTCGCGACTGCGGCCGAGCAGCGTGGTCGTGTAGGCGGGCGGCATGTCGAGCTCGTCCGCCGTCTCCTGCAGCAGGTCGAGCTGATTGCCGAGCGCGAATCCAGGGGCGACGCCACCGCGCACCGAGACCATGCGTTGGCGGTTGAGGCGATCGATGCGCGAGGCCGCGAGCGCGGGCTCGACGGTGGCGAGGTTGGAGAGCTCGACCGGCGTGCCGTCGCGACTGGAGAGCAGCAGCGCGTCCACGAGTTCCGGGCGGTCGCGATCGCGCTCCTCGAGACGCAGGCGCACATCGTAGGTTTCGCCGGTCTGGGGATCGCGGAAGCGCGAGACCTCCTCGGCACCGCCGACGAGCAGGCGCAGGGCGGTGCCGATGTCGCGCGCGCGTACGCCGAGGTCCGCGGCGCGCTCACGGTCGATCGACACGCGCAGCTCGGGACGATTGAGGCGCAGCGACGTGTCGAGGCCTCGGAACCCACCCTTCTCGTTCGCGCGGTTGCGCAGCTCCTCGGAGTAGCGCGCGAGCTGCTCGAGCTCGGGCCCGCGGATCACGAAGTCGATGTCGAACGGACCGCCGCCGACCGAGAAAGACTGGAAGTTTCGAACTTGGCAGCGCAGGTCGCGCAGGCGCTTGAGCTTGCCGTCGATCGCCGTCATCACCTCGGCCTGAGAGTAGTTGGCCTCGAAGGCCGCGCCCGGATCGCCGGCGAGCGTAGAGCGCCACAGACGTCCGAGGCTGAAGAGTCGCTCCGCGTGCGGCGCGATGCGCACATATACGGAACCCGTATTCGTCTGACCGAGGAATCCGCCGCCGTTCGTGACGAGCACGTCGCGCACGCCCGGCGTGGAGCGGATCTCGACTTCCACGGCGGCGAGCGCATCGTCCATGGCCGCGACGCTCGTGCCTTCGGGGGCGTTGACGTTGACCGAGAACTCGGCCTCGTCCACGTCGGCCGGCACGAATTCGCGCGGGACGTTGGCAAGCAATGGGAACGACGCTCCCACGACGGACAGTGCAAGCGCGGAGAGCACGATGCGGTGACGCATCGACCAGCGCAGCATCGCGTCGTAGGCGCGCTCGATCCACGCGTAGAAACCGACACGGGACTCGGCGACCGCGCCGACGTGCCTCCCGGGCTTCAGCAGCCGCGCCGCCATCATCGGCGTGAGCGTGAACGACACGAACAGGCTGACCAGTACCGCCACCGCCGCCGTGATGCCGAACTGATAGAGGAAGCGGCCCGCGATGCTCGACATGAACGAGACCGGCACGAAGATGACGACGAGGCTGAGCGTGGTCGCCAGCACCGCCAGACCGATCTCGCGCGTCGCCTCGCGCGCGGCCTCCATCGGCGGTACGCCCTTCTCCTCGACGAAGCGGAAGATGTTCTCGAGCACGACGATCGCGTCGTCGATGACGATGCCGACCATCAGCACGAGCGCCAGCATCGTCACGCTGTTCAGCGTGAAGCCGAGCGCCCACATCACCCCGAAAGTGGCGATCACCGAGGCCGGAATCGCGACCGCCGCGATGAACGTCGCGCGCCAGCTACGCATGAACACGAGCACCACGAGGCTGGCGAGAATCGAGCCCAACACGAGGTGCACATTGATCTCGTGAAGTGCAGCCTCGATGTACTGCGACTGGTCGCGCGTCACCTCCAGCTTCACATCCGAGGGCAGCTGCTCCCCAACCGTCGCAAGGATCGCCTTGACCTTGGAGATCACCTCGACCGTGTTGGCGCCCGACTGGCGGATGATCTCGAGCACCACGGTAGGCGTTCCGTTCCAACGCGCGCTCCCGCGTCGCTCGGCCGTGCCATCCTCGACGCGTCCGAGGTCCGACAGTTGGATGGGAACGCCGTCGATCGTCGTGACGACCAGCGCCTCGAACTGCTCGCGCGTCTCGAGCCGGCCGAGCGTGCGCAGCGTTTGCTCGCGTTCGCGGCCCGTGAGATTTCCACCGGGAACATCGGCGTTCTGAGCGGCGATCGCGTCGCGCACCGCCGTCACGGCGATGCCGTAGGATGCGAGCTTGTCGGCATCGAGCCACACGTTCATCGTGCGCTCGGTACCGCCGGTGATTCGCACTTCGCCGACGCCGGCCGCGCGCTCGACCTGCACCCGCACGAGCTTGTCCGCGAGCTCGGTCAACTCGCGCACCGAACGCTCGCCGATGAGCGCCACCTGCAGCACGGGCTCGGAGTCGTTGTCGATCTTCGCAACCAGCGGCGGGTCCGTCTCGTCGGGCAGGTCTCGGACAACGCTCGAAACGCGATCGCGCACGTCCTGCGCCGCTACGTCGATGTCGCGCTCGAGCTCGAAGGTCGCGAGGATGATCCCGTTGCCGGAACCCGAGATCGAGCGCAGCTGCTCGACGCCCGCGACCGTGTTCACAGCCTCTTCAATGCGCTCGGAAACCTCCGTCTCGACTTCCTCCGGCGCCGCACCCGGTAGACGCGTCTGCACACGCACGGAAGGCACGTCGACGGACGGGTAGCGATCGACCGCGAGCTTGAACCAGCTCACGCCACCGACCACGCACAGGGCGAGGACGAGCATCGACGCGAACACCGGGCGCCGAATACAGATCTCAGCGAGTCTCTGCACGCTCGCCCTCCGGATCGCTCGGTCGCTCGAAGCCGAGCCATGCATGCAGCGTGCCCGTGGCACGCAGCAGGTCGAGTCGGAAGATGCCAAGATCGAGCTCGGCATTCTCCAGCGCGAGCGCCGTGCGCAAGCGCTGGTCCTGCGCCGTCACGCGCTCCAGATTGGTGGCAAGGCCGGCGTCGTAGAGCGCCTCGGCCTGCGCAAAGGCCTCATCCGCCACCGCCAGCTGCTGGCGCAGCGCAGCGACGCGCTCCTTGCCAGTGGCGAGGTTCGTGTACGCCACTTCGACATCGCGGCGAATCGAGCGCTGCAGCAGAGATTGGCGCTGCTTGGTTTCGCGCAGGAAGGAAAACGCGTCGGAAATGTCGGCCCGGATCCGACCACCCTCGAAGAGCGGCAACGAGACGCGGAACAGACTCGTCCAGTCCACGTCCGTCGGCTCAAGATCGCGCGAGAGAAACACCGCGAGGTCGACGCTAAGTCGAGGCCACCACTGCGCTTTCGCCACCTCGATCGCGTGGGACGCTGCCTCGACTTCGTTCAGGATCGCGGCGAGATCGGGGCGGCGTTCGAGAGCGAGCTGCTCGAGCTCATCCACGCCGCGGGTCTCGTCCGCAAGCTCGAGTGCGCGAGCCAGCTCGACATCCGCGGTCCTCGCTCCAGTGAGAAACGACAGAAGCGAGCGACCATTGCGCGCGCCGCGCTCGGTGTTGATCAGCGCCACGCGCGCGTCGACGAGGCTCGATTCGCTCAGCGCGACGTCGAGCGGACGAGCGACACCGACCTCATTGCGCGCGCGCACATCCTGCACACGCGCCTCTTGGAGCCGTAGCGACCCCTCGAGCACCGACCGCGAGCGCTCGGACTGCAGCACGGCGAAGTGCGTACGTGCGACGTCGATCAGGAGCGCGTCCTGCGCAGCGTATAAGAGCGCGAGCCTCCGTCGCGCCTCGAAGCGCGCACGCCGCTGCTCGTTTTCAATGCTGTGCGGGTTGACGGCGTAAGTTCCGACGAGCGCCGTATCGAGCCCATTGTCCGCTCCCGGGCCGCTATCGCGCAGGAAGTAGCCCGGAGTGAGATCGAGCCTCGGCAGCCAGGCAGCGGCCTGCCGTCGGCGGTCATTCAATGCACGCAGGTAGGCCTCACCTTCGATACCGAGGCGCTCGTTGCGCGCATTGCCGAGCAACATGGAGGCGCGAACGTCGAGCATTGGTCCAACCGGCTCTTCGCTCGTGCCCTCGACACCCGCATCAACCGGGAAGCGATAGCGTTCCACCTGTGCGTCGTCGCCCTGGTCGACCGAACGGCACGCCACGAGAAGCAGCGCCGCGAGCGCCACACACTTCACTTTCCAGATCCTCCAATGGCCTCGCGCAGCGGCGCGCCGGTGGCGAGCCCCGCCGGCGGGCGGCGCACGATGCGCTCCGAGCCGTCGAGCCCGCGCCGGATCTCGACGCACTCGCCGCGAACCGCGCCCAACTCGACGACGCGCTCCTGCGCCTTGCCGTCCCTCGCGAGGAACAGCTTGTGCACTCCGGCGAACGTCGAGATCGAGGCGCGCTCGACCTCGAGCACGCTCTCCTCGCGCGTCGTCTCGAGTTCCGCGGTGGCGAACGCTCCGGCGCGCAGGAGCCCGTCCGTGTTCGGAACGCGAACTTCGACCTCGAAGGTGCGCGTGCGCACATCGATCGCGGGATTGATGCGCACGACCGTGCCGACGAAAGGCGTCTCGAATGCCTCAAACGTGATGGCGACGACGAGGCCCGTCACGACATGCGCGACATGGCGCTCTGGAATTCGCGCTCGCAGCTCGAGCGGATCCGTATCGACGAGCTCAAACAGCGGCGCGCCGATCGTCACGTAGTCGCCGACCGAGACTCGGCGGGCCGTCACCGAGTAGCGCGCGCCTTCGCGGCCCGCGCTTGGCACGACGTGGCGCGTGTCGGCGAGCCGCTGTGCCGCTGTGTCCAGCTGCGCCCTCTGCGCACGCGCCTCCGCGAGCTGGGCCTTCGCGTTGAGCTGCGCGATGCGGTGGTCAGCCTTGGCCACGGACCACGCCGTCTGCAAGTCGAGGTAGTCCTGCTCGCTCATCGCGGGCGGCGTGCGCTCGCGCAGCAACCGGCCACGTTCGTAGCGTGCGAAGCCGTTCTCGGCCTGCAGTCGAGCGCGCTCGACGGAAGGCAGCTTCTCCACGTCGATCTCGCCTTCGGGTAGCTCCGTGATGCCGATGCGCGCGAGGCTCTGCTCCAACGCGCGCTTGCGTTCGTTGAGAGCGAGCTCGAAATCGATCGTCTCGAGTTGCACCAGCGACTCGTCCGGCGCCAGCGACGCCCCGACGTCGTGATACACGGCAGCGACGCGCCCCGCGACCTTGGCGGAGACCGTCGCTTGCTCTTCGGCGAAGAGCGTGCCTGTGGCCCGCACGGGGCGCCGCGCATTCGCGCGAGTGGGACTCGCGAACTCGAGTTCGAGCGGCTCGCGCGACACAGGCTGCGCCGTCTTGGTCGCGCTGCTCTCCGCGCTCGGTGCGCACGCACCGAGCGCCAAGAGCAGCGAGACCATCGAGACGACGCGAGCGGCGCTCACTTGCCGCCGTGAGTCTCGAGCCAGCGCAGGAGCAAGCGTACGCCGACCGCGGAGCCCATCGAGCCACCGACATAGTCGCGATTCGCGCTGCCCCACGCCGCGCCGGCGATGTCGAGGTGCACCCACGGCGTGGTGCCGACGAAATGCTGCAGGAACGCGGCGCCGATCGAGGCGCCCGCGCCCGGATCGCCGAGCGCGATGTTGCGCAGGTCGGCGACCTCGCCCTTGAGCGCGTCGCGGTGGTTCTGATCGACGGGCAGGTGCCAGCACTTCTCACCCGTCTCGTGGCCCGCCGCCACCAGCTCGTCCTTGAGCGTGTCGTTGTTCGTGAACAGGCCCGTGTACTCGTGACCGATGGCGATGATCACGGCACCCGTGAGTGTCGCAAGGTCGATCACGCAGTCCGGTTGCTCCTTCGCGAGCACGTAGCTGATCGCGTCGCACAGGATCAGGCGG
>SXKQ01000110.1 GCA_005778045.1 Planctomycetia bacterium | reverse complement strand
GCGACGGGAAGAATGTTCGCGACTGGCTGTACGTCGTCGACCACTGCGAGGCGATCCTCGCCGTCCTCGAACGCGGCAGGCTCGGCGAGACCTACAACATCGGCGGGCACAACGAGTACGAGAACATCGCCATCGTGCGGCGGGTACTCTCGGAACTGGGAAAGCCCGAGAGTCTGATTCGCTACGTCAAGGACCGCCCCGGCCACGATCGACGCTACGCCATCGACGCGTCCAAGATCGAGCTCGAGGTGGGCTGGAAGCCACGATTCCGCTTCGAGCAGGCACTGCCGCTCACGATCGAGTGGTACCGAACTCACGCTGCGTGGTTGCAAAGGGTCCGCAACGGTGCCTACCGTGACTACCTCACCCGCCAGTATGGCGGCTAGGTCGCGCTCCCTCTCCGCAAGCTCCGGGCCATCCCGGGCCGATGGTAGGGGGTGCCCCTGTCCCCGAGGGCACGAACAGCCCCCTTGTCTCCCATGACCACGGCCAAGAATCTCTGGCTCCACGCACTGCTCGTCGTCCTCGCCATCGCGATGAGCGCGTGCAGCAGCACAGCTCCCGACAAACGCGTGCTGCAGTACCTCAACGACAAGGGGTTTGGCAACCGCTACACCGGCAACGCCGAAGACCAGAACTACGTCACGATCGGGGACACGATCCAGATCAGCGACGCGTTCAACGCGGAGATCAACCAGACCGTGCGCATCGAGGTCGACGGCACGGCGGTGCTGAACGAGATCGGCGAGGTGCACTTGGCGGGCCAGACGCGCGCGGAGCTCGAGGCCTTCCTGACGCAGAAGTACGCACCCTACTTCGCGCAGCTCAAGCTCGAAGTGCGCATCCAGACCGCGGGCAAGGTGTACTACATCTTCGGCGAGATCGCGGGTCAGGGCCGCAAGCAGTTCCCGGGTGACCTGACCGTGTTCGATGCCGTGATGGACGCCAACCCCGACCCGCAGACCGCCAACCTCGCGCGCACACGCGTGATCCGCGCTGACCCACGCGACCCGCTGGTGATCCCGGTCAACATCTCGGCCATGCTCGACGGCAACGGCGACTCGACCGACAACATCCAGCTGCGCGAGCGCGACATCATCTACGTGCCGCCGACGATGATCGCCGAGTTCGGCTACTTCCTCGCGGACCTGATGTTCCCGATCACCAACGTGCTGCGCAACATCGCCAGCTCGATCTGGATCATCAATGGCGGCGGCTTCGGCGGCCGGGGCTTCCGCAACAACAACGACCAGAATGGGTTCTTCTAGGAGCAGGTCGCCATGGCGCCCGCCAACCAGAGCCAGAACCAGTTGATGGAAGTCGCGTCGGCCCTGCGCCGACGGCTCGGACAAGTGCTCGCGCCCGCGGCCGTCGTGCTCTCGCTCGGCGTGCTCGCGAGCGGACTCGTGCCGAAAAAGTACACCGCCTTCACCGCGCTCGAAGTGCGCGACGTGCCGCTGCCTTTCAGCGGCCAAGGCGGGATGGACACGACCGCGATCGTGCGCGACGTCACGGCGACCCCGTGGCAGATCAAGCAGTACGAGCGCGTGCGACGCGTGATCGAGAAGCTCGAGTGGCCTGAGTACACCGCGCTCTCGCCGGCCGAGCAGAACGACTTCGTGCGCAAGCAGATCGCCGCCATCGGACTGACGCCGGCGGGCTCCAAGAATCCTGGCGGTTCGAGCCTGATCAGCATCTCCTACAAGAGCGACGACCCGCAGCGGGCCGAGCAGTTCCTCAACCGCCTGCGCGACGCGTACACGCAGGAGGTCCTCGACCGCTACCGCAAGGACGCGGTCCGCAACCTCGAGGTGCTGCGCAACAACATGGTGGCAGCGGCTGAGGAAGTGAAGAAGCGCAACGAGGAGTCGGCCAAGTTCCAAAAGGACTTCGCCATCTCCGCGACCCAGCAGGCTCCCGGCGGTGGACGCCAGCGCGACGAGGACCCGGTCTACACGCGCCTCAACCAGTCGATCGTGCGCCTCTCGGACGTGACGAGCCAGATCACGACCGACAAGGCGGCCATCACCGCCATGAAGGAGCAATACGAGTCCGAGCCGCTGACCCTCGCCGACGCCTCGTCGCTCGCGGGCGGGATCAGCTTTGACGACGAGCTCGCGCGCATCGAGGAGGAGATCGCCGACCTGCGCGAGGCGCAGCGGCCGTACAAGGAGATCGCCACCGCGTATCAGATCTCCGAACGCAAGATCCGCATCCTCGAAGAGAAGGCCGGGCAGCTGCGTTCGCGCGCCTCGGCCCCGGAGCTGCGCACGACGGTCCGGCCCAACCCGCGGCGCGACCAGCTGCTCGCCGACATCCAGCAGCGCGATCTCTCCCTCAAGCAGGCGGAGGCCCAGCAGGATCAACTCGAGCGCGATGTCGGGGCGCTGCGGCTCCAGAACGCCGAGCGTGTCGAGATCTTCAAGGAACTGCGCGACCTCGACGCCAAGGCGACGGTCGCCAACGACAACTACCAGAAGGCCAGCGCGGCGTACCTCGCGCAGAAGCGCTTCGTCGACCAGATCACCGAGGGCACGTCCAGCCCGTTCGAGGTGACCGAGCTCGCCCGCGCTCCCACGCAGCCGAGCTCGCCTTCGGGCGCGATCGTGATCGCAATCTCCGCAGCGCTCGGGCTCGGGATCGGATTCCTGTGGGCGCTCGCGACCGAGTTCGGACGCAATGGCTTCCGCGGCGCCGCCGATGCGGGTCGCGCCCTCGCGGTGCCCGTGCTCGGCATCGTCAATGAGGTCCGCACGCGCTCCCAGCGCCGCGAGGACCGCACGCGGCGCGCCGTCGCCGCGCTGGCGACGCTCGCGCTGGTCGGCTCGATCCTGTGGGTCTCCTGGGCCTTCGACAACCGTCCGCAGTTGCTCGGCACGGGGCTCGCCCGCGCGCTGGGCGACCTCCGCGAGGCCCTGCGCTAGGGGTCACGTGCCCGTCGCGCTCCACACCCTCGCTCCCCGAAGGACGCGGTCCCGCCGCGGGAGCGAGTTCTAGGCCATGCGCGACATCATCTTCTCGCTGGTGATCTTGGCCCTACTGCCGGTGTGCTTTCGGCGGCCGTTGATCGGCGTGCTTTCGTTCTCGTGGCTCGCCTACATGCGCACGCAGGACCTGTGCTGGGGCTTCGCGCGCGAGCAACGCTGGTCGTTCCTCATCGCCGGCGTCACGATCGCAGGGCATCTGGCCCGACCGGGCTCGCGCTGGCTCGAGCGCGACCTGCGCTCGACCGTGATGATCCTGCTCGCGGTCTGGGTCGGATTCTCGATCGTGTCGGCAGGCGACTACGCCCCCGAGGTCCTCAATATCTACGTCGAGTACTGCAAGATCATCGGCGTCGCGCTGTTCACCGCGGCCGTGGTGACCAAGCGCGAGCACCTGCGCGTGCTGATGTGGGTGATTGCGCTCTCGTTCGGCTTCTACGGCGTCAAGGTCGGCCTCTCCGGTGTGCTCTCGCTGGGCCGCATCAAGGTGCTTCAGGGCCCGGGCGGGATGCTCGAGGACAACAACAATTTCGGCCTCGCCTTGTGCATGGGCTTGCCGCTGCTGATCCAGATCGCGCTGGCAGAGAAGAACAGGATCCTGCGGCGCGGCATCATGGCGATGATCCCGCTGACGGTGCTGACCATCATCCTGACGCACTCGCGCGGCGCATTCCTCTCGCTGTGCGCCCTTGGCGCGACACTCATCTGGCGCTCCAGCAACCGCGTGGCCGGCTTCATGATCGCGGGGCTCGGTGGACTCGTGGCGGTCGCCTTCGTCGATCGTTCCTACATCGACCGCCTCTCGACGATCCAGAACTTCGAGGCCGACGGCTCCGCCATGGGGCGCCTCGCGGCTTGGAAGACCGCGCTCAACATGACCGAGTCCAACCCGGTGTTCGGGGTCGGCTACGGGATGTTCCAGTGGAACTACTGGCAGTACGCCTCGGGCAGCGAAAGCGAAGGCCGTCGCGTAGCGCACAACGCGTACCTGCAGATCATGGCGGAGTGCGGGATCCCAGCCTTCTGTCTGTACATGCTGCTGATCGTGCTCTCGTTCTGGAGCCTGTGGCGCATCCGCAAGCGCGCGAAGCAGGCCTACTACGCGAGCTGGATCCTCGAGTACACCACGATGTTCGAGGCCTCCATGGTGGCCTTCGTGGTCGGCAGCACGTTCCTCAACCGCGCGCAGTTCGACCTCTTCTATCACTTCGTGACGATCATCCTCGCGTTTGAGCGCATCGCGATGCGCGAGATGGACGGGCTCGTGCCCGAGGACGGTCGTCGCGGCCACGGTGGCGAGCTGCGGCTGCTCGAGCCGCGTGGCTTCCAGCGCTCGGCCCCGCGGAGCGGCTTCGTGCGCGGGACGCTGCAGGAAATCCGGAGCTGACACCTTGTGCGGCCTGTGCGGAGTTGCGTACGACGACCTCGGGGCGCGCGTGGACCCCGAGCGCGTGCGGGCCATGGCGCGCACGATCGCGCTCAGGGGACCTGACGACGAAGGCGTCTGGACGCGCGGCTCGCTCGCCGTCGGATTCCGCCGGCTCTCGATCATCGACCTGTCGGGCGGTCACCAGCCGATCGAGAACGAGGACGGCACGATCGCGCTCGCCATCAACTGCGAGATCTACAACTTCGTCGAGCTGCGCGCCGAGCTCGAAGCCAAGGGGCACCGCTTCCGCACGCGCTCCGACTCGGAGGTCGTGCTGCACCTCTACGAGGAGCACGGCGAGCGCTGCGCCGAGCGGCTGGTCGGCATGTATGCCTTCTGCCTGCTCGACTTCCGCGACGCCGCGCACCCCAAGGTCGTGCTCGGGCGCGACAGGCTCGGAATCAAGCCCATGTACTACGCGCGCACGAGCGAAGGACTCGTGTGGGGCAGCGAGCCAAAGGCGCTGCTCGAGTGGGGAACCACTGCGCGCGAGCTGCGGCCTGAGAAGCTGCTCGACTATCTCGTGCTCGGCTACACAGGCGGCGAGGATGCCGCATGGTCCGGCATGAAACGCCTGCCACCGGCGAGCACGCTCGTGTGGCAGCCCGGCGGAGAGCCTGTCGTGCGCTCGTACTGGGACCTGCCGACGCAGCGCCTGGCCGAGCCGACGAGTGACGAGGAAGTCCTCGACTGGCTCGACCGAACGGTCAAGGACGAACTCGTCGCCGACGTGCCGCTGGGCGCGTTCCTGTCGGGCGGCATCGACAGTACCGCGGTCGTGACGAGCATGGCACGCGCCCAGTCGCGACCCGTGATCGCTTGCTCGGTCGGCTTCCGCGACAGGGACTACGACGAGCTCGACCTCGCGCGCGCCACCGCGCAGCGCCTCGGCGCCGTGCACCACACGGAGATCCTCGAGCCGGATCCCAAGCTTGCCACGGAGGTCCTGCCGTGGATCTTCGATGAGCCGCTCGCAGACCCGTCGACCCTGCCGACGTACCTCGTCGCTCGCATGGCTCGCAACCACGTCACGGTCGCGCTCTCCGGCGATGGCGGGGACGAGACCTTTGCCGGGTACCGCCGCTACGTGCACGACGTCGCCGAGAATCGGGTGCGCCGCGCGCTCGGCGCTCCAGGGCGTGCACTCGCCGGAGCCGTCGGAGGGCTCTACCCAAAGGCGGACTGGGCGCCGCGCTGGATGCGAGGCAAGACGTTCCTCGAGAACGTCGCGCGCGACCCCGCCGACGCCTACTTCCACAGCGTGACCCAGCTTTCACGCATCGCCGCGCTCGCGCTGCTCGCGCCCGACCTCGGCGCCCGGCTCGCGAGTCACGACCCGTCCGCAGAGTTCCGCCGCTGGTACAGCCGCGTCGAGGTCGACGATCCGCTCTATCGCGTGCAGTACGCAGACTTCCACACCTACCTGCCCGACCAGATCCTCGCCAAGGCGGACCGCGCCTCGATGGGCGCCTCGCTCGAGGTTCGACCGCCGCTCCTCGACCACCGCTTCGTCGAGCGCTTCGCACCGCTGCCCGCGGCCCAGAAGGTGCGCGGAGGGCGCGGCAAGCACGCGCTGCGCGAGGCGCTGCGTTCGCGCGTGCCATCGGAGATTCTCGACGGGCGCAAACGCGGCTTCGACACTCCGCTGCGGCGCTGGATCGCGGGCCCGCTCGGGGCAAGCGTGGCGGATGCAATCGAGAGTTTGCCTTCGGAGTGGTTCGCGCGCGACGTACTGCGTGCCCGACTCGCCGAGCATCGCTCGGGAATGGCAGACCACGGCCGCTTGCTGTGGAGCCTGCTCGTGCTCGAGCACTGGCGTCGCCGTCACGGCGTGCGAGGCCTGTCGGCATGAGGATCTCGGTGCTGACGTCGCTCTTCCCGAGCCGGGAGAGGCCGCGCGAAGGCATCTTTGCCGAGCGGCGCTGGGCCCTCATGCACGCGCGTGGGCACGAAGTGCGCGTCGTGCAGCCGCTGCCCTGGGCGCCGCCGCTGCTCGGCCGCGCCGAGTGGCGCGAGTTGCGGGCGATGCCTGCGCAGGAGATTCGCGGCGGACTCGACGTCACACGACCGCGCTATCTGCACATTCCACGGCTCGCACGCATCAACGCACGTCGCTTCGCGGCAGCCGGGCTCGCGGAGCTCCTCGCCGGTCGCCGCCCCGACGTGGTCATGCTCGACTACGCATGGCCTGCGAGCGCCGCCGCGGAAGGGCTCGCCAAGGCGGGCGTCCCGTGCATCGTGAACGGGCGCGGAAGTGACGTGCTCGCCGTCGCGGGCGAGGCCGGCCTCGGCCAGGAACTCGCGCACAACTTGCGCGTGGCGCGGCACTGGTGCGCCGTGTCCGAGGATCTCGTGACGCGCATGGACCAACTCGCCGGCGCGCCACGCGGAGTGCTGGTCCCCAACGGTGTCGACGGCGAGCTCTTCCACCCGCGCGATCGGGCCGAGTGTCGCCGCGCGCTGAAGCTGGAGGGCGACGGACCGATCGTGCTAGTGGTGGGGCACCTGATCGAGCGCAAGGACCCGCTGCTCGCACTCGAGGTCTTCGCGGAGGCAGCGCGCTCGCTGCCCGATGCCCGCCTCGTGTTCGTCGGGCGTGGAGCCCTGCAAGCTGCCGTCTCGTCGCGAGCCCGGGAGTTGCGGCTCGAGCAGCGCGTGCTGCTAGCCGGCGAAGCGGCCCCCGAGTCACTCGCGCTCTGGTACGGGGCGTCGGACTTGCTCTTGCTCACCAGCAAGCGCGAGGGGCGGCCCAACGTGGTGCTCGAGGCCCTGAGTTCTGGCCTGCCCGTGCTCGCGACCGATGCGGGCGGTACGCGCGAGCTGCTGCGCGATCTTCCGGGTGCGTTGCTCGAGCGGCGCGACACGGACACGATTGCGGCGCGGGTGGTCACGGCGCTGCGATCGCCGCCCGATCGGGAGCTGCTGCGCGCTCAGGCCCGCAGCTTCGGATGGGAGGTCGGTCTCGACGCGCTGGAGGCACTCCTGTGCACCGCGACAGGAGAGGCGCGATGAAGATCCTCTATCACCACCGGACCAGCGCGGGAGATGGACAGGGAGTGCATATCCGCGCTCTGCAGCGCGCGTTCCGTGAGCTCGGTCACGAGGTCTTCGAGGTCAGCCTCGTGGGCGCGAGTCATGCCTCCACAGGCGTCGCCAACGCTCCGTCGCGCTGGAGCGCGCTCGCGCGGATGCCCCGCTTCGCCCGCGAGCTCGCCGAGTACGCGTACACCAGTTTCGGGCGACCGCGCATCATCGCCGCCGCGAACGAGCACGAGCCGGACTTCGTGTACGAGCGCTACGCGTTCGGCAACGCCGCGGGAGTGCTCGCCGCACGTCGGCTGGGCCTGCCGATCGTGCTCGAGGTGAACTCGCCTATGGTGCACGAGCTCGAGCGGACGCGGGGTCTCTCCTTCCCGCGCACGGCTCGGCGCCTCGAAGACTTCATCTGGAAGTCCGTGGATCGGGTGTGCGTCGTGACGGCCGCGCTCGGCGACATGGTTGCCGAGCGCGGCGTCGAGCACTCGCGCATCTTCGTCACTCACAACGGTGTGCAGGCCGAGCACTATGACTACGCTCACGACGCGCGCGCCAAGGCGCGTGCGGCCCTCGCGCTGCCGGTCGCAAGTGGCATCGTGCTCGGCTTCGTAGGCTTCTACCGCGAGTGGCACCGTCTCGATCTCGTACTCGACGCACTGGCGACACCGGCGCTGGCAGCGACACGGCTCGTGCTGGTCGGCGAAGGCCCGGCGCACGCCGCGCTCGTCGCGCGCGCCAGCGAGCTTGGCGTTGCGGAACGCGTGCACTTTGCGGGCCCACGCGCCCACGACGACGTACCGGCGCTGCTGCCCGCGTTCGACGTCGCGCTCGTGCCCGCCATCAATCCGTATGCGTCGCCGCTCAAGCTGTTCGAGTACATGGCCGCCGGCCTGCCGACGATCGCGCCAGACCAGCCGAATCTGCGCGAGGTGCTCGAGCATGACCGCAATGCGCTGCTCGTACCCGTGGGCGACGGAGCGGGGCTGCGCGCCGCTCTGGAACGCCTGTGCGGAGACGAATGCCTGCGCTTGCGGCTCGGAGCGCGTGCGCGCTCCGACGTGCTCGAGCGCGACCTCACGTGGCGCGGCAACGCTCGCGCCGTGATCGAAGTGGCGAGCGAGCTCGTGCGCACACGGCGTTCGGCGAAGGGAGTGCGCTAGGATGAAGGTGGTGAGGGACACGGGACGCACGCTGCACGCGATGAGCTTCGATGTGGAGGAGTACTTCCAGGTGGCGAACCTGCGGGGACACTTCCGTCGCGAGGAGTGGGACAGGGTCGAGCCGCGGCTCGACGTGGGAATGGAGCGCATCTTGCAGGCCCTCGAGCGCCACGGCGCCCATGCCACGTTCTTCTTCCTCGGCTGGATCGCCGAGCGCCATCCCAAATGGGTCGTGCGTTGCCTCGAGCAGGGTCATGAGGTCGCGAGCCACGGCTACGAGCACCTGTTTCTCCAAGACCTCGGCCCGGATCGGCTGGAGCAGGATCTTGAGCGCACGGAGCAGGCGCTGGCAGCGGCGGGCGCGCCACGCCCGATCGGCTTCCGAGCCTCGACGTTCACGCTCACGCGTCGCACGTGGTGGGCCTTCGACACCCTCGTTCGCAGGGGCTACCGCTACGACTCGAGCGTGCATCCAATCCGCCATCCCGTGTACGGCGTGCCCGGCTTCGAGCCCGGGATCTCGCGTGTCGAGGTCGCCGGTGGGAGCGTGGTCGAGTTTCCCGTGTCGACCTATCCGTTCGCGGGCCGCAACCTGCCCTTTGGCGGCGGAGGTTACTTCCGCCTGCTGCCCGGCTCGGTGACACGCGCGGCGTTGCGCTCGCTCGAGAGCGAGGGACGCGCCGGAGCGTTCTACCTGCACCCGTGGGAGTTCGACCCCGACCAGCCGCGCATACCGGCCTCGGCCAGCCAGCGCTTCCGTCACTACGTCAACCTCGACCGGACGTTGCCGCGTCTCGAACGCCTGCTCGCGGAGTTCCGCTTCGGCTCCCTGCGCGATGTACTCGAGCGCGAAGGCTGGCTCGCGGCGCAAGCACGCTGAGGCGCATCAGGGCTTGCTGCCGAGGAATCGCGCGACCCCCGACAGCGCGACCAGCACGTTGCGCTGCGTGGGGTCCGCGACATGGCGCCGAGCCTCGTCGATCACCGCCGCGGCCTTGGCGCGATCCGCGAGGTCGTAGCGACGGCAGAGAGCGAGCGCGTACAGCGTCCCGATCTCTCCCAGCTCCGCGGAACGAGCGCTGGCACTGCGTTCCTGCCACAGGCGCGCGAGCAGCTCGATGGCCTCCGATAGGCGGGCCGAATTGCCCTGCATCAGCGCGCGCGCGCGCGCGAAGCTCAGCGAGCGATCCTCGGCGGCGGCACCCCCAACGCGCCGCGCATCGTCAATCAGCTGCTGGACCTTCTCGAGCGGGTCGCCACGACGAGCAGCGAGCTCCGCCAGTCGACGCGCACTCGCGCCATCCGGCAGCATGCGCACGGCCGTCCGCGCGGCATCGATCGCTCGATCCAGCCGACCGACGCGGTCGCAGGCGAGCGAGAGCGCGCGCCAGAGGTCCACCGCAGCCGGCGTGTCAGCCAGCTCCGCCTCGAGCAGGTCGCAGGCACCCTCAGGATCAAACAGCGCAATCAACTCAGCCCACTCGATCGCGCTGCCGGCACGCAGGTGCTCGAGCGGCACGTTGTCCGAGCGTCGCCGCAGGTCGGCGAGCAGCGAGTAGGCACGTGCCCGGCCGCTGCGCGAGTCGTCGGCCACTTCGCGGAGCGCGGTCCGCGCCTGGGCCAGCGCCGGCAGCGGATCCGTGGGAAAGCGCGCGACGAGGAAGTCGATCTCGAGCTTCACGGCGCGGTCGAGCACCCCGGCTGAGGCCACGCGGGCCTCCTCGCACAGGGCCACGAATTCCTTCACCGGAACGCTGTCGCTCTCGCCGCCTGACGCGATTTCCATCCCGGCGCGGAAGGCAGCCAGCGCAGCAGCCCAGTCGCCGCGCTTGCGCAGCACTTGCGCAAGTCGCCGCTGCGCGGGCGCGCTGCCAGCATCGAGGGCGGCAGCGCCCTGAGCGGCCGCGAGCGCCGCGTCTAGATCGCCGCGCTGCTCGGCCAGTCGTGCCTCGGCGACGAGCAGCTCGACCGTCGGCTGCGCGGGCTCACCCAGCGCGCTGCGACGCTCCTCGACCACGCGCAGCAGGCGCGGGTGATCAGGCCGCCGCAGATCCTGCTGCAGCACGGACTCCAGCAAATCCCAGCCGCCCGGAAAGCTCGGCCAAGCCTCCACGAGCGCGCGTGCGCGTGCCTCGGCGCTGCGCATGTCCGACATCCAAGCGAGTCCGTGGGTAGCGAGATAATTGGGCCACAGGCTGCCATCCGTCGGCGGGGCCACCTGCGACAAATCTGCGATCGCCCACGCGGTCCACTGCGGATGACCGAGCGCCAGCAGGCGCGAGAGAATGCGGCGCGGGTCGCGCTCGATGGTCCCGGCCGACGCCACGCCGAAGCCGTGGACGAGAACCAGCTCGGCGACCTCGCTGCGCAGCGGCGCGGACTCGGAACCGAGTGTGGACAGTGAGGCCCCGAGCAGGTCCCATAGCCAGCGTTCCTCCTCGACGAGCGTGGCCGTCGCAGCCGCGGCGCGCGCCTCGCCCGGTCGCTCTCCGAGCGCGGCCGCAATGCAGTACTGCATCGGCCCCGGCGTGAAGCCGGAATGGGAGAGCTCGACCACGGCGCGCGGCAGCGCGCTCCACTCGCGCCGCTCCACGTGCAGCAGCAGCAGCCCGATCTCCGGCGCGCCGCTGTCGTCGTAGGCGACCGCGCGCTCGAGCGCCTCCTCCGCGGCCTCGAAATCGCCGGACAGAAGCGCAATTTGGGCTTCGCGGACGAACAACTCGCCCGTGCGGAGCTTGACGCGCTCCTGCATGCGCGTCACGAGCTCGCGAGCGCTCTCCACGTTGCGCAGGGTCAACATGTGGTCGACGCAACCGAGCAGCGCCGGCCCGTCGACCTTCACCTTGGCGTCGAGCAGCCGCAACAGGCTCGACACGTGAGCGGGATCGCGCTTGGCGATGCCGATGTGCAGCGCGAGAGGCAGGGCGCGCGCGAGCACTTCGACGTCCGCGTTCAGGCGCGCTAGCTGGACCTGCGCGCGCTCGAACTGACCCTGATCGTAGAGCATCTGGGCCAGCAGGAGATTGCCCTCGTCTCCAAGGCGCGCGCTCGGGACGCGCTGCAGTCCAGCCACGGCCTCGCCTACCTCGCCGCGATCGCGCAGGTCCTCGGCGGCCCAGCGTCGTCCGAGTCCTTCCGGATCAAGCCGCACAAGGTCGGCGCGACGCTCGCCATCGAGCGCGCCGTCCCCGAGCTCGAGGATGCGCGCGAGCACGGCTTCGTCCGGTCCTGCGCGCTCGAGCAGCTCGCGCAGCGCGTCGATCGAGTCGAGGGGGGCACCGACGAGCGCATACGCATCGGCCGAGACCTCGAGCGCGGGCATCAGGCCCGGGAACGCGTTGAGCGTTCGGCGAGACAAGGACAGCGCGAGCGCCGGCTGCTCGCGCTCGAGCGCGAGCTCCGCCATGCGCAGGAGTTCATAGGAGGTGCGACGGCCGTCGGGGATCGAGATGCCCCGCAGCAGCAGCGAGTCCGTCTCCGCCGCAATTTCGAAGCGCGAGGTGACCGCCATGAGCTCGCCGCGCTCCCGCCACAGCGATTCGAGTTCCTGGCGTCGGGCGGGTGCGAGTCGCAGCGCGTTGGCGAGATCGTCGATCGCGAGCACGCGGTCCTCGCCGCCCTTGCGCCACGCGAGCTCCGCCAGCCGCGCCCACGCGTCGCCGACACCTTCGGTGAGGTCGTTGCTAACGCCGATCGCACGCCGCAGCGCCGCCAGCTCCGCGGCCTCGTCACCGGCCAGGCCGTGCAGCTCCGCCAGAGTTCGCCACGCCAGCGCCAGCGCGCCGGTGAAGGGCTCGACTGGCGGACGGGACACGTAGCGCTGGAGCGCGTCCTTGGCTTCCTCGCGCCGTCCTTGGCGGGCGTGAGCGATGCCAAGGTAGAGCCATGCGCTGACGCGCTGGTCGGGCTCGCCCCACTGGCGCAGGTGGTTGGCGATCGGCACGAGCTCGCGCCAACGGCCTGCGTGGTACATCGTGTCGGCCCAAGCGCCGAAGAAGGTCGCGTCTGGCGCCGTGCGGCGCCCGAGATCCGGCGGCACGACCTCCATGGCGGCCTCAGGTCGCCCCGCAGCGACGAGGGAACGCATCAGGTCGCGCTGGTAGGGCCAGTAGTTCGAGAGCCACGGAGTGCGCACGAGGCACAGTCCGAGATCCGCTGCGAGGTCCGGCCGCCCTGCGTCGCCGAGCAGCCGGGTGTAGGCTTCCATCGCGTCGCGCCGCACGGAGCCACGCAGGGACTCTGCGATCGCCTCGGGGACCTGCGCGAAGAGCGCGCTCGCCTCATCGAGCTCGTCGAGCGCCTCGCGGGCACTCTCGCGCTCGTCCGCCGTGAACAGCCCGAGGAGCTGCTCGATCTTGCGCGCGCGAGCCGGATCGTCGGGGGCGAGCACCGCGATGCGCCGCAGCAGCGTATCCGTGGTTTCGCCCGCACCGGCCGTCGGCGTCAGCCCGGCCTGCGAGCGAGCAGCCACGAGGCACTCCTCGGCGAGGCGCACGAGCGCGAGCGCGCGCACGCCCCACGCGTCGGGCTGAGTGCGGTCCTTGGAGAGCACGCGCGAGGCACGCTCGAGCGCCGCCGAAGTTTCCCCTGCGTCGAGGTCGACCGCGGCGAGCTGGGCTTCGACGGAGAGCGAACTGGGGTTGTAGTGGGTGAGCACGCGCTCGAGATCCGCGCGTGCCTGTCGGTAGCCTCCCGTGCGACGCAGCAGCTCGGCGCGCGTGATGAGCACCTCCTCGATCAGCGCGCTGTCCTGCTCCTCTTCCGCGGCGTCGAGGGCCAGCTCGAGGCTACGCAACGCGGCACGGTAGTCGAGGTCGGGCCCGCTCATCGCGCTGCGCGCCTCGTCGAGCAGCGTGCGCGGCTCAGCATCGATGGCCTGCTTCCACTGGTAGCCGAGCCACAGGCACAGGACCAGCGCCAGCGCGGCGTAGATCGCGGTCAGGGGTCTCATGCGAGCACGGAGTCCAAGCCCTCGAGCGGCACTATGCGGACGCGCGCGAGCCGTGTCCAGCCGCGCGCTCGGTGGTCGTGGGGAAGTCCAGCAAGTTGTGCTTGCGCATCTTGTTGAACAGCGTGGCGCGGTTGATGCCGAGCAGCGCGGCCGCGCGCGCGCGTCGCCCGCCGCAGACCTCGAGCGCGCGTCGCACCAACTCGCGCTCGGGCTCCTCGAGAGCGCGCTTGAGGGCCCCGTCGCCCGCCCCCAGCTGCGGAACAGACGGAATCGACTCCTGAAGCCCGAGCTCGGATGCGAAGTCGTCACGCCGGAGCAGCTCGCCATCGCACAGCAGCACCGCGCGCTCGACCGCGTGCTGCAGCTGGCGCACGTTGCCGGGCCAGGGCGCCGCGCACAGGGCCGAGAGCGCGCTCGCCTCGACGGAGCGCGCCGGACGACCGTGTTCGCGCGCGAAGCGCAGCACGAAGGCCTCGACGAGCATGGGCATGTCCCCGGGACGCTCGCGCAGCGGCGGCAGCTCGAGGGACACCACGTTGAGACGCCAGAACAGGTCTTCGCGGAAGCGTCCCTCGGCCACCTCGCGCCGGATATCGCGGTTGGTGGCCGCGACCCAGCGCACGTCCGCCTGGCGGGTGCGCGTCTCGCCGACGCGCTCGAAGGTGCGGTCCTGCACGACGCGCAGCAGCTTCGCCTGCACGTCGAGCGGGGCGTTCGTGAGCTCGTCGAGGAACACCGTGCCGCCCTCGGCGGACTCGATCAGGCCCGGCTTGTCCTTCACGGCCCCCGTGAACGCGCCCCGGGCGTGCCCGAACAACGTACTTTCGAGCAGGCTCGGGGGGACCGCGCCGCAGTCGAGGACCACGAACGGACGCGGAGCGCGGGACGAGCGCACGTGGAGCGAGCGCGCGAGCATCGACTTGCCCGTGCCGCTCTCGCCCGTGATGAGCACGCTCGCCGTCGTGTCGGCGACGCGCTCGATGATCTGCATGTTGCGCCGCATGCGCGCGTCGCGGGAGATCGGCTCGCCGGACTCGGCTCGCGCTTCCAGCGTGTCCCGCAGTCGTTCGTTCTCGCTGCGCAGCTCGCGCGCCGCGAGCGCGCGACGGATCGCGTGAAGGACGTGCGCGGGAGACGTCGGCCGCGAGAGATAGTCGAAGGCACCGCGACGGATCGAGTTCACCGCGTCCTGAATCGTCCCGAAGGATGCGATGAGCACAGCGTCCGGGGCGTGCTGCTGCGCGCGCAACCGATCGAGCAGCGCATCGCTGCCGCGCGCGTCGGTGACCAGCACCTCGGCCTCGAGCTGGCCATCCGGGAGTGCCTCGAGCGCCTCGACCGTCCAGCCCTCGGCCTCGAGCGCGTCGAGCAGGTCCTCGCGCTCGCCGCCCTGCGGCAGGCAGACCTGCACGCGCCGGAGTTCCGCTCGTCGACCGCTGTTGACGTTCATGCCCATGACGTCGGGGTTTTTCGACAGCACGGCTCGGCACTCTTGAAGCGCGCGCCGGATCGAACGCGAGGTCAGGCGAACGGGTCGAGCGGCGTGCCCGTGCCCTCGGGCCGCGCCGGCGGCGGTGCCGGCACACCAGCCAAGGAAGCGGCCTCCGGGACCGGAGTCGACTTCGCAGCAGGGGGAGCCGAGGGCGGAAGCGCCGGCAGGCGGATCCGCGCGCGCACCAGGGCCGGAATCGCGGCCTCGAGTCGCAGCACGCCGCCCTGACTGGCGATGGCCGCGCGCGCGGCGAGCAAGTCGGCGGGCCACACCTGCGGCAGGTGCCCGCACAGGGCGCCCACATCCTCGAGCGCGGCGCTGCCGAGCCCCGCGAGGGGCCCGGAAGGAAATTCCATCTGCACCTCGACTTCGGCCGGTCCCGCGGGCGAGTACAGCACGCGCACGGTCCCTCCGGCACCCGCGCACAGTCGCGCCAGCTGCAGCAGCGTCTCGAGCGCGCGCGCGATCACCTGACGATCCGCGCGCACCGGGAAGCGCGGCGAGCGCGGCCCGGCAGGCGTGCGCGCCTGCAGGCGCGCTCCGGTGCGGGTGCCCGTCGACAGCACGGCGAGCTGCTCATCGAGCAGCGCCACGAGGTCGAACTCGTCGCGCCCGCGCGCCGGCGGTTCCGCCAGCGTCACCAGCGTGCGAGTGAAGTGCGTCAGCCGCCGCACTTCCTGCGCCATCGTGGCCAGCGCAAGCTCGTCGCCGCTGCGACGGTCGAGCAGCAGCGCGTAGGCTTGCTCGAGACCGCCGACGAGCGCGGCGAGGATCTCGAGGTGCTCGCGCGGGAAGGAGGCGTGGCTCGCGGCCGCGGGCGCGGACTCGGGGACCGCCGCAAGAGTGCGAAAATCTTGCAGGTCGAGCGGCCACGGCAGCCAGCGCGCCTGCGGCAAGGCGAGCAGCGCTCGCGCCGCGCGGCAGGAAGGGTCAGGCCCGGTGCAGCGCAGGGTCCAGCCGGGCCGGAGCGCAAGAATCCGCTCCAGCCAGCCGATCTCCACGCTCGTCCCATGACCCACGTGCAACACGACGCGCACGAGCGGCGCGCGCAGCGCCTCGAGCTCACTGAGCGAGTCCGGCCGCAGCAGCTCGAGCTCCGGCGCGAGCGCCGCGAGTACGCGGGCGTGCTCCTCGCGCTCGGGGAACGGCAGGAGCGCGCACACGGGGCGCGTGAAATCGGCGCGCGAGAGGGGAGGGCTCACGAGTACGTCCTTGTAGAGCGAGATCCTAGCGAGGTCCGTCACGGCCACCAGTCGTACGGCCCTTTCCTGAGCGCCCAGGGGCCTGCGTTCGCCTCGGGCAGCGCGAGGGAGTAGCTTGCACCGCTCGAACCATGCCATGAGCGCACGCCCCGAGATTTCGATCATCGTCCCCGTGTTCAACGAGGAGGAGAGCCTCGAGCTGCTGTATGCCGAGGTTCGGGACGCCCTCGAGCCGACAGCGCGCAGCTACGAGCTGATCCTCGTCGACGACTGCTCGACCGACCGGAGCCTCGCGATCATGCGCGAGCTGCGCCGCGGCGACCCGCGCGTGCGCGTGCTGCACTTCCAGCGCAACTTCGGCCAGACGGCCGCACTGTCCGCTGGCTTCGACGCCGCTCGCGGGCGCATCGTGGTCACGATGGACGGCGACCTCCAGAACGACCCGGCCGACATCCCGCGCATGGTGGCGCGTATCGACGAGGGCCTCGACATCGTCGCGGGCTGGCGCAAGGATCGGCAGGACGGCTTCATCCTGCGGCGCCTGCCCTCCCAGATCGCCAATCGCATGATCGCCACGCTCACCGACACGCCGATCCACGACACGGGCTGCACGCTCAAGGCCTTCCGCGCCTCGCTCGTGCGACGGCTGCCGATCTACGCCGAGCAACACCGCTTCCTGCCGGCCATGTCGCGCAGCAGCGGCGCGCGCGTCACCGAGATGGTCGTGCAGCACCGGGCCCGCCGCTTCGGCCACAGCAAGTACGGCATCGGCCGCGCCCAGCGCGTCCTGCTCGACATGTTCGCCATCACGCTGATCGCGCGCTTCGCGCGCCGTCCGCTGCACTACTTCTTCATCCTATCGATGCCCTTCGGTGTCCTCGCGCTGGCGCTGCTCGCACTCGAGATCGAATGGCGCGTCGTGACCATCGAGAACCTGCCGCAGTGGCCCTTCATGGCGTTCGTGCTGTGCCTCCTGCCGGCGCTGCACTTCCTCCTGCTCGGGCTGCTCTCCGAGCTGATCGTCAACGCCGGCCGCGTCCACAAGGAGAGCGTGCTCCAGAGCCGCGAGCCCGTGCGCCGCGAGGGGACCGCATGAGCGAGCTCGACGTCACCGTCGTCGTCCCGATCGATTCTCCCGACGCGGAGATCGAGCAGGTGGTCGAGTCCTTCGCGGGCCAGCTTGACCGGCTGGGCAAGAGCTGGGAGTGCGTGCTCGTGTTCGACGGCGTGCGGGGCAAGGCGTGGGAGAAGGCGAAGGCGCTCGAGCAGCGCTTTCCCGAGCGGCTGCGCAAATTGCACTTCGCGCGGCACTTCGGCGAGTCGGAGTGCCTCAAGGCCGCCCGCGAGATCGCGCGCGGCACCGTCCTGTTCACGACTCCGCAATACGTGCAGGTCGACCCGATCGAGATCGGGAGCTTCCTCGCGGAGCTCGACGCCGGCGCGGACATGGTCGTGCCGTGGCGCAAGCCACGCGTCGACCCGTGGCTCAACCGGCTGCAGTCGGCGAGCTTCAATGCGCTGATGCGCAAGATCAACAAGTCGACCTTCCATGACCTCAACTGCTACTTCCGCGCCTTCCGGCGCGAGCGCATCGCCGACATCGAGATCTACGGCGACATGTACCGCTTCCTGCCGCTGATCGCCCAGCGGGAAGGGCTCGTCGTGCGCGAGCTCGAGGTGCGCCACCTGAAGGAGTGGGGGCAGGCCGGCTTCTTCGGCGTCGGCGTCTACGCGCGTCGCTTCCTCGACGTCGTCGGCGTGGTGTTCCTCACGCGCTTCCGCATCAAGCCCCTGCGCTTCTTCGGCTCGGTTGGACTCGCGCTCTCGCTCGCGGGCGGCCTGATCCTCGCCTACACCATCGCCAACCGCATCCTGACCCCGGACTACGGACTGCAGAACAAGCCCGCGTTCCTGCTCGGGCTGATGCTCTTCTCGCTCGGTGTGCAGGTGATCGGCTTCGGCCTCGTGGGCGAGATCATCATCTACTACACGCAGACGCGGAACCTGCGCGAGTACAGGATCGGGCGACGCTTCGACGAAGAGACTTCCGATGAGCCCGGCCATGACGACTGAGAGCGCGCCCGAGCCTTCCCCCGCGGTCGCCGCGAGCGAGGCCGAGCCGGAGCTGCGCCTCGGTACGGCCGCAGACGACGCGGCCCGCGACGCCTACGTGCGCGCGCACCGCAAGGGAACCTTCTTCCATCTCTCGGGCTGGCGCGACGTCGTCGAGCGCGAGATGGGGCACGAGCCCGCGGACCTGCTCGCATTCCGCGCCGGCGCTCTGGTCGGCACGCTGCCGCTGATGCGTGCGCCGGGTCCGATCACGCGCCGCTCCCTGATCTCGATGCCGTTCGCGGTCTACGGAGGTCCGATCGGCGACTCGACGCTGGTCGAGCATCGCCTCGTGAAGGCGGCCATGGCCGCGGCCGAGCGCGGACGGGCCGGACGCCTCGAGTTGCGTTGCATCGAGGATCCCGGTCTGCCGCTCGCGCCTTCCGAGCTCTACTCGACCTTCGTGCGCGAGCTTCCCTCGAAGCCCGAGGACGTGCTGGCGCAGATGCCCAAGAAGGCCCGCGCCGAGGCGCGCAAGGCGCGCGAGAAGCACGGGCTCGTCCTGACCGAAGGCCGCTGGTACCTCGACGACTTCGTGCGCATGTTCCACGAAAACAAGCGCAAGCTCGGATCGCCCGGGCTCCCGCACTCGTTCTTCTGGGCGCTGTGCAAGCGCTTTGGCGACGATGTGCGCATCCATGTGGTGCACCGTGGCCGCGAGCCGGTCGCGTCGGTGATGAGCTTCATGCACGGCGGCGACCTTCTCGCCTACTACTCGGGCGCGCTCGAGGGTGCGGACCGCGAGTGCTCGGCCAGCAACTTCATGTACATGGCCCTGCAAGAGTGGGCCGTGAAGCAGGGCCTGCGCCGCTTCGACTTCGGCCGCAGCCGCCGCGCCTCGGGCGCGTACACGTTCAAGGAACATCAGGGCTTCACGCCGGCGCCGCTGCAGTATCGCTTCCACTTCGTGCGCGACCGCGCGCTGCCCGCGCTGACGCCGTCCAACCCGCGTACGAAGGTTCTGCGCGACACGTGGGCGCGCTTGCCCATGCCGATCGCGCGCAAGCTCTCGGAAGAGCTCTGCCGCTACCTGCCCTGAGCGGCGTGCGCAGCGAGGATTTGCGCGCTCGCCCCTCCGAGGTCGCGCGCGATCAAGATGCGCCCACGCAGGCTGGCGTCGAGGCTAGCGAGCTCTCGCTCACCCTTGCCGGTGAGCACGAGGATCGCGCGCGCGCCCAGCGCGAGCCCCGCTTCGAGGTCCCGTCGCGCATCGCCGACGATCCAGCTGCGCCGCGGGTCGAGATCGAGGTCGGCGCAAGCGCGCTCGAGCAGTCCGCTGCGTGGCTTGCGGCAGCCGCACTCGCGCACGTAGGGCGCGAGACCGCGCTCTGGGTGGTGGGGGCAGGCGTAGCACGCGGCTACGGGGTGGCGCCGGGCGAGTTCGGCGTGCAGCGCGTCGAGTTCCGTGACGCTCACTTCGCCCGCAGCCACGGCACTCTGGTTGGTGATGACCACGAGCGGAAAGCCCGCGCGCGCGAGGGCCTGCAGCGCCGGCCCGGTGCTCGCGAAGAACTCGAGCTCCGCGAAGCTGCGCGGCGCGCGCTCGAGCTCGCGGTGCAGCGTGCCGTCGCGGTCGAGAAAGACCGCCGCGCGCCCGCCCACGGTCCTAGCGCCCGCCCGCGGGGCGGCGCGGACGATCCTGCGACTCGACGAGGCCGAGGCGCACGTACACGCGCTCGGGCTCGCTCGAGCGCTCGACCTTGATCGGGAACAGGCCATCCCGCGCGTTGAGCCACAGCGGGAAGCGCCACGACTGTGCGCTGATCCAAGCCTCGTCCCACAGGATGAGCCATGTGTCGCCGCCCTCGTCGATGTGCACGCTGGCGGGCTTGTAGCCCTCGAGCACAAGGTCGATCTCGTGCGTCTGGTGGCCGAGGTCGAGGTGGCAGGGCGTGACGAAACCCGAGTCGTCTCCGTCGACGATGACGCGCGCGCCGGAGGGCTGGCTGGCAAACAGGACTCCGGGCGGGGACTCGATCGAGACGCAGCCGGCGGCCGCTGCCGCGGCGGACAGCGCGAGGGACAAGGGGAGGATGCGGAGGAAGCTCGTCATCGGTGCCCGGAGTGTTGCCAACCGCGGCGTACTTTGAAAGGCTCGTCTAGCTTGGAGGGAAGGACGCGCATGGCTAGATCGGGTGAGAGCCCGCGCTGGGTGGCGGCAATGGTCCGCGCACTGCCGTGGCTCGTCCTCGGCCTATGCCTGCTGCGGCTCGTGGGCCTCGGACGCTGGGGGCTGTGGATCGACGAGGCGTTCACGCTGCACGACTCCCAGTCCCTTTCGTGGACCCGCCTGACGGACTTCCCGCTCAACCTGTTCCTGACCTCCCTGTGGCTCGACCTGCTCGCGCCACCCCACGGCGAGGCCAGCCTGCGGGCGCCCGCCTGCCTGTTCGGCGCGCTGTCGATTCTTGGCACCGCCTGGGCCTTCCGCCCGCTGCTTGGAGCACCGCGGGCGTGGCTGGCGGCCGCGCTAGTCGCGCTCTCGTCCTATCACCTGTTCTGGAGCCAGTCGGCGCGCCACTACACGCTGGCCCAGATGCTCTCGGTGCTCGGCGCGGGCGTGGCCCTGCGCGGCATTCTCGGTGGCAGCGGCTCGCGCTACCTGCTCGGCGTGGCTCTGGCGCTCTCAGCGGCCTTCGCGCACCCGTCCGCGGGCCTGCTCGTCCCAGCCCTGCTGGTCGCGCCCTGGCTCGCGGGCGCGCTCGGTGCGCGGCTGCCATGGAGCCCCTCGACGCGCTGGATGGTCGCGCTGGCGATGGCGGGTCTGGCGCTCGGCGTGACCTGGGGGGCCGACGTGTGGAGCGAGTACGCCAGCAAGAAGTCGGGCTCGAGCGTGCTGCACCTCGCCCAGACCTCGGGCTTCTATATCGGCCCGCCCCTGTGCCTCGCGGCCGTCTGGGTTTCCATCGAGGCCCTGCGCGAGCGGCGCCCGGCGGGCGTGCTGGTCTCGCTGGTGCTCGCGCTCTCCTTCGGTCTGGCGCTCACGGCCGCGCTGCTCGCTCGCGTCGCGGCGCAGTACGTATTCGTGCTGCTGCCTTGGGCGGCCGCCGCGGCGAGCGGCATCGCACCCCTCGACCGCCCGCGGGGCAAGGTGGCGCTCGCCGTCTGTGCCGGGATGTTGCTGTGGGGAACGGTCGACGTCGCGCTCTACATGACCGTGCGCCACGGCGACCGGCCGCGGTGGAAGGAGGCCTACGCGCTCGTCGCCCGCTCCCGCGGGCCTGATGATCTCGTGTACGGCATGGCGGCACCGGTGGGCGAGTACTACCTCTCCCCGGGGAGCACCCGGCTGCGCGAGGCGAGCAGCCTTGCGCGCCTCACCGACTACGAGGACCACCTGGTCGACGTCTGGTCGCGGCGCGAGCGCCGCATCTGGATCGTGCTGAATCGCGAGGACCTGAAGGACTGGACCAGCGAGGAGCGCACGCGCTTCGAGCGCTTCCTCCGCGACCAGTGCGAGCGCGTACGCACCTTCCCGGTGGTATGGACGCCGCGCGAGCTCGACGTCGAGGTCTACCTGCGACCGTGAGGCTCGTGGGTGCAGGCGCGCCCGCGAGAGCGCCGCGAAAGGCGACGGGCCCGATTGAGGCGGGCCCGCCATGCCACAAGTCGAACCAGCGCGACGCTCAGTCGTTCACTCGGCCGAGGAACTCGCCGTCCTCGGTGCGGATCTTCACCTTCTCGCCCTTGCTGATGAAGATCGGCACGCGGATCTTGAGGCCGGTCTCGACCACCGCGTCCTTCTTCACGTTCGTCGCCGTGTTGCCGCGCACGGCCGGGTCGGCCTCGATCACGGTCAGCACGACGGCCGCGGGGAGCTCGACCCCGATAGCGGCTGATCCGTGGAAGGTCACGACACAGGTCGTGTTCTCCTTCACGTAGGGCATCTTCTCGCCGATCAGTTCTTCCGGCAGCGTGAACTGCTCGTAGGACTCGTTGTCCATGAACACATAGCCGCCCGCGTTCTCCTTGTAGAGGTACTCGCAGTTCCGCTTGTCGAGGAACGCAACCTCGATCACGTCGCCCGAACCGAGGCGCATGTCACGCATGCCGCCGGTGCGCAGGCTCTTCATCTTCACGTGGATGATGGCGCGCAGATTGCCCGGCGTGTGGTGCATGTACTCGGTGATGAGCCAGAGATCGTTGTCCTGCTCGATGACCGTGCCCTTGCGCAGTTCCGTGGCCTTGACGCCCATGATGTTCGTGCCGTGAATCGGAGGAAGTTCGGAGGAAGATCGCGATCGGCGATCGCGGGCAAGGAGGATAGCAGCCACCCCGACGAGTCGCACCCTTGCCCGGCAGGGTCGGCGCCCCGGAGGACCTCGAACTAGAAGGCCCTGCGCTGGGTCGATGACGGGATCGAGAGCGCCTTGCGGTACTTGGTCACCGTGCGGCGGGCGATCTGGATCTTGTGCTGCTCTGAGAGCAGTGCCGCGATCTGGTCGTCGGAGAGGGGATTGTGGCGATCTTCCTTGTCGACGAGTTCCTTGATGCGCTGCTGGATCGAGGCCTGCGCTTCGACCTCGCCGTCCTCGGTCTCGGTGCCGCCGGTGAAGAAGTACTTGAGCGCCAGAGTCCCGCGGGGCGTCTGGGCGAACTTTCCCGAGACCGCGCGACTGACGGTCGAGATGTGCACGCCGATCTCGTCGGCGACCTGCTGCATGCGCAGGGGGCGCAGGCCGCGCACGCCCTTGTCGAGAAACTCGCGCTGGTGCTCGAAGATGCGCTGGGAGATGCGCAGGAGCGTGCTCTGGCGCTGCTCGACGGCGTCGATGAACCAGCGCGCGCTTTCGAGGCGCTTGCGCACCCAGTCGCGCTCGCCCTCGCCCTTCTTGGCGAGCTTCAGGTAGTCCTTGTACTGCGGGGAGAGCACCAGCGTCGGGACGCGTTCGCGGACCAGCCGGACCTCGAAGACGCCTTCGACGGCCTCGACGATCACATCGGGCAGGATCGCGACAGCAGCTTCGCCACCGTAGCTAGCCCCCGGGTTGGGCTGGAACGAGCGCAGGATCTCGAGCGCCTGCACGACCTCGTCGAGCGTGCGCCCGGTCGCCTTCGCGATGCGCGGCAGGCGGTTGGTAGTGACGTCGTCCAAGTGCTGCTCGACGATCGAGCGCAGGAGCGGGTCGTCGAAGTGGTGCGACTCGAGCTGCAGCAACAGGCACTCGCGCAGGTCGCGCGCCGCGATCGCGGGGTGGATCAGGTGGCGCAGCTCGGCGAGCGCGCGCTGCACGCTCTCCACGCTCGCGGCCGGCACTCCGCAGTCGCGCACGATTTCCTCGGGGGTCGCGGAGAGGTAGCCGCGGCTGTCGAGCGAGTTGACGACGTACTCGGCCACCTCGCGCGTCGCCTCGTCGAGATCGGAGAAGGCGAGCTCGGCGGAGATGGCCTCGGCGAGCGTGAGGGCCGAGTCCGGCGCGTTCTGCAGCGCCTCCTGCTTGCGGTCGGACTCCTCGGAGCTGCCGACGGGCCCGCGGCTCCAGCTCTCGCGGTCGATGCGCTCGAGTTCGTCGATGCGCGAGTCCGCGATCGTGCGCTCGACTTCGCCCGATTCCGCGCCCTCCTCGCCGTAGCCAACCTCCGCCTTCTCGAGCAGCGGATTCTCGTTGAGCTCCTGCTCGATGCGGTCGGCGAGATCCAGCGAGGGCAGCTGCAGGATCTGCATCGCCTGAATCATCTGGGGCGACTGCAGGAGCCGCTGCTCCATGCGCGCCGACTGGTGGAGTCCGAGTCTCAAGGCGATTGGGTCCTGTACGGGACGGACATGAAGTATAGACGGTGCAGGTGGCCCAGCGGACGCGTGGTGTCCGTCAGCGCGCGGAACCGAGTGTCACGGTCACAGCCGGACGGGCACCGTCGGCCGAAACGAGTTCGCGCGGGTCTCCGGCCGGCACGCGCCCCGCGAGCACGAGTCGATCCCGGTCGAGCAATTGGAGCGCTCCTAGGTTCGCGCGCACCTTGTCGAGGCGCTCGTACGGGCGGCCTTCCGCACGCCAGCCGCGCGCCACGAGGGCGCCGCCCTGCAGCGCTCCCTCGACGACGAGCCCGGAGAGCACGCGCTCGACACGCGGCAGCGGGATCCACGCCTCCTCGGCGATCTCGACGTCGTAGTCGACGAGCGCGGTGCGCTCCTCGACCACGAGCACGCGCGCGAAGCTGCCCTCGCAGGCGGGCATGCGCACGGCGAGCGCCCCATGGCTGAGCGCAAGTTCGTAGGAGCGCGTGCGCTCCGACTCCGCGGCGCGCACGAGTGCATCGACGCAGGCGAGCGCCTCGGACTCCGCCACGGGCACGAACACGAGCCCATCGCCCCACACAAGTCCCGCGGCGGCACTGGAGCTGAACGAGCCGAGCTTGCCGCGTCGAGCGGAGCCGAGCAGGGACGCGGCGGCGCTGGAGAGTTGCGCGGAGAGCAGCGGTGCGCGCAGCTGCACGGCCTCGGGCGCTTCCTCGAACTGTCCGTCGTTCTCCGGCTCCGGCGCGGGCCAATCGAAGAGCGGCGCGGCGAGCGAGGCCACGTCGAAGCCGCGCCAGCGGACCGGCGCGGCCGGATCCGGGCGGGAACTGACCTGTAGGAGCAGCACCCCGTCGTGCTGGCCGTGCCCCGCAATCGAGAGCGCGAGCCAGCCGCCGCTGCGCACCTTGCCGGCAAACGCAAGCTGCAGCGCTGCGACATGGGGCTCGTGGAGCACGCCGAGGTCCGAGCAGTCCGGGTCGAACTCCGTGAACGGCAGCTCGAGCGCGAGGTCGAGCAGCCCTTCGACCGCCACCGCGCGCCCGCCCTCGACGCGGCATGCGCGCACGTGCAGGGTGCGGCCGCTCGCCACGCGGCCCATGCGGGGCTCGGCGACATTCGAGTCGGAGGCCACCTCGGCCTCGAACGACGCGACGAAGCGCCGCAGGCGTCGCACCCCGAGGTCGACGCTCGCACCCGAGCGCACGGCGGCCTTGCCCAGCGGGAACGCCGAGCCGATGCGGGCGCGGGCGGCGGCGTCCTCGGGCCAAGCGGGCAGGGGCTCGGCCTGCGGCAGCCACCAGGCCGCAAGCTCGATCTCCAGCGCGTTCCCGAGTGCATCGAGGTCCGCGAGGGATGCGCGGGCGCGCTCGAGATCCGCCTTCGCGCCGCGCACGACGAGCGGAGGAGCCTCGCCAAACAGCCGCAGCTCGCCCTCTTCGCGCGCGGACTCGTCCGCGAGCAGCGCACTCACAGCTGCGGCGTCGAGCGACGCGGGCGCGGGGCGCGGCAGGCGCTCCTGCGGAACGTCTTCGAGCAAAATGTGGTAACCGCGCAGCAGTCGCTCGAGGGGACGCGCCGGCGCTGCACCCGACAGGCAGACCGCAGGTTGCCGCAGGGCGGTCCAGCCCTCCTGAGGAGCGGCGCTCGAGCCGAGCAGGGACAATGCGAGAGCGAGGACGGGACAGGGCATGTGGCGACCTCCGGCGGGGAAGGATCGTCCCGCCGCATAGGTGGCACTACAAGCCCCTTGCGTGCAACCGGCACGCCGATGCGCTATCCCTATCGCATGCCGCAGGCCTCGATCGAGCTCACCGACGCGCACGGGACGCGCCACCGCCACTCGCTGCGCGAGGGCCTCACGACGATCGGCGGACGGCGGGGCGACGTGGCCCTCGACGGGACGGACGGCGACCAGCTGCACATCTGGGACCGCCCGCCGAAGCTCCTCTTCGTCGGGGCCGGCGAGTCGCCGCTCGTCAACGGGCGCGCGGTGGAGGAGCACGCGCTGCGCTCCGGCGACGTGATCGAGTGGCGCGGGGCGCGGCTCGTGTTCAGCGGGCTCGCTTACGCGCAGTTCGAGGAAATCGAGCTGCCGCCCGAGCCCGCTCCCGTCGCGCCGGCGGCCGCGAGCGAGACGCCCGCCTGGAGTCGCCTGCGAGCCGGCCTGCTCGTCGAGCTCGGGCTGGCCGGGCCGCAGGCCGCGCGTCGCTGGCAGGAAGCCATCCTGCGCAGCGAGTTCGAGCCAGATTCCTGCGCACGGGACCTGCTCGCGAGCTCGAACGTGCCCGCGGGCGACCCGCGGCTCCTCGAGCGCGCCACGCGCCTGCAACGCGACCTGATCATGAGCCCCTTGCAGCGCGGCCTGCGCGGCCAAGCCCGCCGCGTGCGCAGCGCCGCGAGCAACTGGTTCGCGATGGCGCTGACCCAGCTGCTCGTGCTCGTCGTCTTCATGGCGCTCTTCGGCGTCGCACTGTTCATCGTGCGCGTGCGTTGGCAATGGAGCGTCGACGCCTACCTCGATCGCCTCGCCGCCCTGCTGCGCGGCGAGTAGCTCCCCCAGCCAAGGACCTTCGCTTCCCATGACCGACATCCAGAGCGCCCAGTTTTCCGACGGCGATCCGGGCCTGTTCTCGCTCTCGCAAATCCAGCACCTGATGCGCATCGAGTTCGGCCGCGCGCAGCGCTACCGCTACCCGCTGTCGGTGCTCGTGATCTCGATCGACCGCCTCGGCTACCTGCGCGACCTGTACGGCTACGAATCGAAGGAAGCGGTGCTCGACGAGGTGGGGCGCCTGCTGCAGGGGCTCGCGCGCAGTTGCGACTTCCTCGGGCGCCTCGCCGACGATCGGCTGATGGCCGTGGTGCCGCACACGCCGGCCGCTGGGCTGAAGGTGCTCGCCGAGCGCGTGCTCGCCGGCGTGCGCACGGTGCAGTTCGAGAGCGACGGTAAGCGCATCCCGATCTCGGTCTCCGTCGGCGGCGCGACCATGTCCGACGGCCAGACGCTGTTCTTCGACCAGCTCGTCGCCGGCGCGGAAACCGCCCTCGAGGAGGCCGCCGCCGCCGGGGGCGATCGCTTCCTCACGCGTAACCCGGGCCTCGCCTAGGCGCTAGGTAGCGCCATGCGGATCCTGCTGGCCGAGGACGAAGTCACCATCCACATCACGCTGCGCGATGCGCTCGAGGATGCGGGACACGAGGTGCTGCACGCGCCCGACACGGCGAGCGCGCTCGCGCTGCTCGACAGTGCGCGCCCCGATGTGGTGCTGACCGACATCCGCATGCCCGGCGAGGGCGGCATGGCCGTGCTGCGCCGCTCGGTGGAGCTCGACGCCCGGCGCCCGGTGGTGCTGATGACGGGCTACGGCACGATCGACCAAGCCGTCGAGGCCATGCGCATCGGCGCGGTCAACTACGTGCAGAAGCCCTTCCGCAACGAGTCGATCGTGCAGATGGTCGGGACGTTCTCGCGCGTGCGCGATCTCGAGGACGAGAACGCGGAGCTGCGCGCGCAGCTCTCCGCCGCGACGCCGATGGAGGACTTCGTCGGCATGTCCGCGCCGATGCGCGCGGTGTTCGAGCGCATCCGCACCGTGGCGCGCAACGACGCGACCGTTCTGATCGAGGGCGAGAGCGGCACGGGCAAGGAGCGCGTGGCGCAGACGCTGCACAAGCTCTCGCCGCGTGCGAGCCGCCCCTTGGTGGCGATCTCCTGCGCGGCGCTTCCCGAGACGCTGCTCGAGGCCGAGCTCTTCGGTCACGAGCGGGGCGCGTTCACCGACGCGCGCCGCGAGAAGAAGGGCCGCTTCGAGCTCGCCGATGGCGGC
>SXKQ01000109.1 GCA_005778045.1 Planctomycetia bacterium | reverse complement strand
TGCTCTCGCTCGCGACTCGCATCTGCAGCGACGACGCAAGTCGCGCGCAGTAGTCGCGGGGTCGCCCTGCAAATCTCTTGGGGCTCGCTGGTGGCAGAGCTGTGGCGCGTGCTGATCAGCGGGTGGCGAGCTGGAGGTCGGTGAGGAGCTGGGTGAGGTGGGGCCGCTCGGTGGGGATGGAGCCGATGGAGATGCGGACCATCCAGCGGCCTTCGAGTTGGGCGGGGGTGAGCCAGGCGGAGCCGGAGGCGTGGAGGCGCTCGAGCCAGGTGAGGGTGTGGTGGTCGAGGGCTGCGGGGGAGAAGCCGGGGGGCTCGTGGCGGATGCAGAGGGTCTGGAGGGAGACGGGGGCGAGCAGGCGCCAGTGGGGCAGGGCGCGGACTTGCTCGGCGAGCCACTGGGCGTTCTCGAGGTCGCGGCGCAGGCGGGACTGGAGACCGCTGACGCCCTGCTCGCGTATGAGGCACCAGAGCTTCAAGGCGCGGAAGCGGCGGCCGAGCGGGATGCCCCAGTCGCGGAAGCTGGTGACCTCGCCGTCGGCGGAGGTCTGGAGGTAGCTCGGGTTGGTGCTCATCACGCGCACGAGGTGCTCGGGATCGCGCACGTAGTAGGTCGAGCAGTCAAAGGCGGCGCCGAGCCACTTGTGCGGATTGAGGACGAGCGAGTCGGCGCCCTCGATGCCGTCCCAGAGCACGCGGCACTCCGGCAGAATCATGGCGGAGCCGGCCATGGCGGCGTCGACGTGCAGCCAGAGGCCGAGCTCGCGGGCGAGGCGCGCGCACGCGGCGATCGGGTCCATGGCGGTGGTCGTGGTGGTGCCGGTGGTGGCGACGATGGCGCAGGGCCGGCGGCCGGCGGCGAGGTCGTCGCGGATCGCGCGCTCGAGCGCGGCGGCGTCGAGGGCGTAGCTCGCGTCGACGGCGATCTTGCGCAGGTGCTCGCGGCCGAAGCCGGCGAGCAGGGCGGCCTTCTCGACGGAGCTGTGCGCGTGCGCGGAGATGTAGACGACGAGCGGGGCGGAGCCTTGGTCGACGCCGCGCTGCACGCCGGCGAAGGCGCTGGTGCGCTCGCGGGCACAGATGAGCGCGACGAGCGAGCTCGACGACGCGGTGTCCTGGATGACGCCGCGCCACGCGCTCGACAGTCCGAGCATCTGGCGCAGCCAGTCGAGCACGCGCTCCTCGAGCTCGGTCAGAGCGGGCGCCGACTCCCACGTGATGCCGAGCACGCCGAGCCCGGTGCTGAGGTAGTCGCCGAGCACGCTCGAGAGCTCGCCGTTCGAGGGGAAGTAGCCGAAGAACTTGGGGTGCTGCCAGTGCGCGAGGCCCGGCAGGAGCACCTGCTCGACGTCGCGCAGCACGGCCTCGAAGCTCTCGGGTGCTTGCGGCGGCTGCGCAGGCAGCTGGGCGCGCACCGAGCCGGGCTCGATCGGCGGATGCACCGGTCGCGCGGCGACGCCGGCGCGGTAGTCGGCGATGGCGTCGACCACGCGGTGGCCAAAGCGGCGGAATTCCTCGGGCGTCACGGGTGGGCTCTGGGGTCGGAGGTGGGGCGGGTGGGTCGCAGCACAGCGGTGCGTGAGAGTGGGAGCGAGGGCGCGTGGGATGCGGGCTTCACGAAGGCGGCCGGGGTGAGTGCGTTGCAGCTACGGGTGCGCCGATCTTCTGGCGTCACGGGTGGTCTCGGGGTCGGGGGTCCAGAGACTGCTGAGTCGTCAGGCGGTGCGTGCGAATGGGGGCGAGGGCGTGGGCGTCGCGGATGCGATGGGGGGCCGCTGGGCGGTGACTCGGCCCGCAGTCACGGGAAGTCAGAGTAGCTCTCGCGCCGGTGGGCAGGCGCGGGGGGGAGCGAAGGGGGCTCTCCTCGTGGGCGGACGAGAAGCTGCGGGTGTGGTCGGTGCGGTGCTCGGCAGCGAGGCCTGCCGCCGTCTGGGGTCGACACGCTCGGATCCGGGCTGAGCCGGAAGGGGCGGATTCGGGCAGGGTCCGCGGCTGGATGTTGTGAGGGCGGTTCCGCGCGGGGCGCGCGCCTCGCGCAGCTTCGCTCTACTACAAAATCGTTCGTTCACGTTAGATTCTGGCTGGCTCCCCTCTCGACAACCCCGCGCCAAGCATTGCCACGTGACCCAGACCCTCCAGATCGAGCCGTCGATGACCATGGAGCAGATCCTCAAGGTCGCTCCCTCCGCCCAGCGCGCCCTGTTCCAGCGCTATCACATCGGGGGCTGCTCCTCGTGTGGCTTCCAGCCCTCGGACACGCTGGCGCAGGTCTGCAAGGACCACAACATCCTCGACGTGCCGGAGGTGATCCGCACCATCCAGCTTTCCGAGGACGTCGACCGCAAGGTGCAGGTGAGCGCCACGGAGATCAAGCGCTGGCTCGACGAGAAGCGGGACTTCTCGCTGATCGACGTGCGCACACCGGAGGAGCTCGCCATCGCCCGGCTCGAGGCGGCCGAGCCGCTCGACTACCAGAACCCGGGCAAGTACATGAGCCTGCCCAAGGACCGCACGATCGTGTTCATGTGCCGCAGCGGCATGCGGTCGCTCGACGTCGCGGCCTACTTCATCGGGCACGGCTTCACGAACGTGCACTCGATGACGGGTGGGATCCTCGCCTGGAGCGCTCAGGTCGACTCCAGCGTCCCGCGCTACTAGCCGACAGGCCAGTGGTGGGCTCTCCCGCTCCGCAACGCGGATGACGGGATGTTCACATCGTCCGTACGACCGGTCGACGCTCAGCCCGGCTCGCAGCCGCGCGTTGCCGCCTGCGGTGCACCTACTGCCCGCGCGAAGCGGGTTGCGTCACCACGAGGTGCCCAGCCCCTGACTCGATCTCGACCTGTCGCCAGCCGTCGCCAAAGCGAGCGAAGAGCTTGCCGCCTTCGGTCGCGAGCCCACGTTCGTCGATCCCGAGCGCATCGTCGCCCCCGAGCTCGATGCGCTCGAGGACCACGCCCTCGAACACGCCGTCGCGCGAGAAGCTGCGCACGATCGGGGCGTCATCGCCCATCGCGCACAGGGGGCGCCCCTCGAGGTCGACGGCCTGCCAGCCGTCGCTCGTGAAGCGCAAGAGCCCCGGCGCGCGCGCGAAGGCGGAGCGGTTCTGCAGGGCCCGCACGTCACGGTCGAGGAGCTGCACGACGGCGTCCAGCGTGACGTCGGGGGCGCCGAAGTAGGCCGGGATGGCGAGCATCGCGGCGATGGCGACCAGCGCCAGCGAGATCAGTATCGCGAGCAGCGAGACGCCGCGGCGCGCGGGCCGGTTCGAGGGCGTGCGGTAGCGCATGGACGGCGGGAGCATATCGCCCTTGACGAGGCCCTGTCTGGAGGCCCGCGGATCGGGAAGCTTCCCCCGTCGGGCGGGCCTCAGGTCAGGCCCCAGTTCTTGAGGCGCTGGTAGACCTTGGCGCGCGAGATGCCGAGCAGCTGCGCTGCGCGGCGCTTGTCGTTGCCGGTCGCCTTCAGGGCGTGGAGGATCGCCTCGCGCTCGAGGTCCGCGAGCGGGCGCACGGGGTGCGGCGCGTCGGGATCGTCGGGCTGGCCCGCGGGCAGTTGGCTGCAGCGCTCGAGCAGGTCCTCGAAGCGCCGCGTCACGCGTACGGCGATGCCGACTTGCGAGGCGTACCTGCTGGCGCGGCGCAGCGTCGTGTCGTCGAACGGCGTCGCGCTGCGGGCGCGCTCGAGCACGATCACGCCGTGCTGTCTTTCGTCGACCGTGAAGGGCGAGTACAGCACGGAGAGGCCCGTGGCAGGGTCGCTCTCGATGGCAGCCTGCTTGTGTTCGAGCGCGCGGAGCGCGAAGCGCGCGACGTGCTCGATGTCGTTGCGCGTCATCCCGCCCTGCTGGTGGGCGAGAGCCCCCTCGAGGTTGAGTCGACCGTCTTGCTCGAGCACCACGCATCCACGTTCGCCAGCGCACAGCGCCAAGGCGTTCTTCACGACCAACGGCATGAGAGAGTCGAACTCCTCTTGCGCGAAGAGCCACTCGTTCAACGCCAGAAGTTCACTTGCATCCATTGCTGCGAGCCTCCGTCAACAAGTCAGCCGGAGTTCACGTACCGAGTTGCACGCGCACCGGTCCAAAACAGATACTAGCGATCTTGCGCGGAGGTTTCGCATAGCTTGCATGGAATCCCGGGGCGCATGCGCTCCGCATGTCACTGGGCTGCGACGTGCAAGGCGGCGGTCGAAAGGTCGGGTAGGAACGACGGTCAAGATTGGGAAAACCTAGCTGGTCAGAACAAGGCAAGTGCGTAGAGGTTCCGTTGTCCGCGCGGTCTCCCGTGGCTACCCGCGCCATTGCGTAGGAGCTGAGCAAGGGCGGCGTCAGCTGCCGGGCTCGCTCGCCAGCAAGCGCGATAGCAGGATGCGCAGCCCAAGACCGATCAGGACCAGGCCGGCGATCCAGTGCGCCGCGCGCTCGGCGCGCGCTCCGATCGCGCGACCGCTGGCGAAGCACGCAGCGGAGCCGAGCGCGGTGATCGCGAGCGTGCACACGAGTGAAGCTGCGAGCGGTTCCTCGGCGAGCGACATGCCGAAGCCGACAGCGAGCGCGTCGATGCTCGTCGCGATACCCGCGAGTGCCAGCCTCGCGAGCGAAGCGGCGTCCTTGCCTTGCGCGCCGTCCCCGCCGCTCGCGCGAATGGTACGTACTCCGATCACCGTGAGGACCGAGAAAGCGATCCAGTGGACGTAGTGGCGCAGCAGCGAGGCCACGGGGGCCCCGACGAGCCACCCCAGCGAGAGCATTCCACCCTGAAACAGGCCAAACATGGCGCCAACGCGCATGGCGCCGCCGAGGCGCGAGCCTGAGGCTGAAACACCACAGGCGAGGGCGACGAGGCAGCTGTCCACGGCCAGCCCACCGCCCACGAGAAGCGGGCCCACCAGCTCGGAAAACTGCACAAGCGAAAGCGTGACACTGGGGTCATGAGATTGCCAGCCGGGGCTCGCCACGGCGGGCTTGACAGTGGGTAGGATCGTGAGCGTGACTCGACGCACCGTGCTTGCCTGGCTCCTGCTCGGGGGACTTGCCCGTGTTGCGGCGGCATCGCGCGCTGACGACGGGGAGCGTTTCTTCGAGACGAGCGTGCGACCGCTGCTCGCGCAGCACTGCTTTGGCTGCCACTCCGACGACGCGCCCAAGGTGAAGGGCGGGCTCAAGCTCGACTCGCGCGCGGCGCTGCTTTCCGGCGGAGCGTCGGGCGCGGTGGTCGTGCCGGGAGATCCGGCCGCGAGCGAGCTGATCGCCGTGCTCCACTACGACGGCGCTGTGCAAATGCCGCCGAAGGGAAAGCTCGCGCAGTCTGAAATCTCGACGCTCGAGGAGTGGGTACGTCGGGGCGCGTACTTTCCGGTCGACATCGTGCTCGCGCCCGATGTCGAGCGCGCGACCGTCGAGCCCCCGTGGTCCTTCCGGCCGATCGTGGCGTCGTCCCCGCCGCCGGTCGCGGACGAGCTGTGGTGCCGCACCGACATCGACCGCTTCGTGCTCGCGCGGCTCGAGGCTGCGGGGCTCGCGCCCGCGCCGGAGGCGGACCGCCGTACGCTATTGCGACGGCTTTCGTTCGATCTCACCGGGCTGCCGCCTAGCGCGGAAGAGCTGGAAGCCTTCGAGCGCGACCTCTCCCCTGACGCCTGGTCCAAGCAGGTCGATCGCCTGCTCGCCTCGCCGCACTACGGGGAGCGCTGGGGGCGCTACTGGCTAGACCTCGCGCGCTACTCGGACTCGAACGGGCTCGACGAGAACCTCGCGATGTCCAACGCGCACCGCTACCGCGACTGGGTGGTGCGCGCGCTGAACCAAGACCTACCGTACGACGTGTTCCTGACTTGGCAGCTTGCAGGAGATGCCGTGTCGGAGCCGGAGGACGAGGCGCAGGCCGCGGACCAGCTCGCCGCGACGGGCTTCCTCGTGCTCGGGCCGAAGATGCTCGCCGAGCAGGACAAGGAGAAGCTCGTCTGCGACGTGGTCGACGAGCAGATGGACGTGGCCTTCCGCACGTTCCAAGGCCTGA
Organism: Planctomycetia bacterium; assembly: GCA_005778045.1. The sequence goes on along the minus strand of SXKQ01000109.1, from coordinate 14,651 downwards.
CGATGGGCTGCGCGCGGTGTCACGACCACAAGTTCGATCCACTGTCGCAGCGCGACTACTACGCGGCCGCGGGCATCTTCAAGAGCACGGCCACGATGGCGAACCTCGGCTTCGTGTCGCGCTGGAACGAGCGCGAGCTCGGCCGCGCGGCGGCGATCGAGGCGCGGCGCTTGCACGCGGAGAAGCTCGAGGCGGCGAAGCGCGAGCTCGCGACGCTGCGCGAGCGGGCGGGGCAGGCGGCGGCGCGCGCCTCGCTGGCCTCGCTGTCGTCGTACATGCTCGCCGGCACGCGCGCGGCGTGGCGCGTGGCGCTCTTCGAGGCTGAGGAGCACAGCCGCGGCAACCTGGTTCGCGACGCCAGCCAGTACGGCTCCGCGGAGGTCGTCGTCGCGCGCACGGGCACGGGTGGCGTGCAGTTCGCCGAGTACGACCTCACGTTCGTGCGCCCGGCGCGCGCGCGGCTCGAGGTGCGCTACGCGGCGCGCGAGTCGCGGCCCATGGTGGTCAAGCTCGATGGGCAGGTGATCGCGGAGAGCGCGCTCGGCGAGGTCACGGGCTCGTGGAATCCTGACGGGCAGCGCTGGGACGCGGTCGCCACGTTCGACGTGCGCGCGGGACGCAACGTCCTGCGGCTCGAGCGCGACGATTCGATCCCGCACCTCGATCAACTGCTGGTGATCGCGGGCGAGGACGGAGCGGAGCCGCCGGCTTGGCCGCTCGTCGAGGACGTGGATGCCGCGCTCGCGCCGGAGCTCGTGCGCGCGTGGGCCGCGCATCTAGCCGGTGCCGAGCGCCGCGACGACGCGCTGTTCGCGCTGTGGAGTCGCTTCGCGGCACTGCCCGAAGCTGAGTTCGAGACGCGGGCGAGTGCGCTCGCGGTTGAACTGCGCGCGAAGCGCGCCGCTGGCGAGCTCGCCGCATGGAATCCGCTCGTGTGCGAGTTGCTCGATGGGCTGCCGCCGCAGTCGTTGCGCGAGCTCGCGGGTCGCTATCAAGTGCTGTTCGTCGCCGCGGACCGCGCGTGGTCGGAGCTCAAGGCGCGCAACAAGGACGCGAAGGCGCTCGACGATGCGGCGCTCGAGGCGCTACGCAAGGTGGCGATTGGCAGCGAGACCCCGCTCCGCCTGCCGGGGCAGCAGCTCGAGTCGCTCTACACGAGCGAGGAGCGCGCCGCGATTGCTGCGAAGAGCGACGAAGCGGCAGAACTCGAGCGTACGTTGCCGGCGATGTCCCCGAGCGCGCCGGCAGTGCGCGATGCTGAAAAGGTCGCGGACATGAAGCTCCTGCGCCGCGGCAGCCACCTCGATCCGGTGGGCGAGTCGGTGCCGCGTGGAGTGCCTGCGGCGCTCGCGGGTGCGAGCGGGATGGAGCCGATTCCCGCGGGGCAGAGCGGTCGCCTGCAGCTGGCGCGCTGGATGACGTCGTTGCAGAATCCCCTGACCGCGCGCGTCGCCGCGAATCGCATATGGCAGGGACACTTCGGCCGCGGACTCGTGGCCTCGAGTTCGAATTTCGGCGTGCGCGGCGACCTGCCGACGCACCCGGAGCTGCTCGACTGGCTGGCGAGCGAGTTCATGGAGCGCGGCTGGTCGCAGAAGGCGCTGCATCGGCTCATCTGCCAGTCCGCGACGTACCGGATGTCGAGCGATGCGCAACCGGTCGCGCTCGAGAAGGACGTGCAGAACCTGCTTCTGTCGCGCCAGAACCGCCGGCGCCTCGACGCCGAGTCGCTGCGCGACGCGCTGCTCGCGTCGAGCGGCCAGCTCGATCGCACGCTCGGTGGAACGCTGCTCGGCACGGGCAACGGCGACTACGTCACCAACGACCAGTCCTCCAATGGCGCGCGCTACGACGTGCCGCGTCGCTCGCTGTACCTGCCGATCATCCGCAACGCGATGCTCGACCTGTTCTCGTCGTTCGACTACCCCGACCCGAGCGTGACGGTCGAGGCGCGGCCCGAGACCACGAGCCCGAGCCAGGCGCTGTACCTGATGAACAGCCCGCTGGTCGTCGAGGCGAGCCGCAAGCTCGTCGCGGCGGCGGCGGGCGAGGGTCGCGAGCGCGTCGAGCGGCTGTACCTCGCGGCGCTAGGCCGGCGGCCGAACGCGAGCGAGGAAGCGCGCGCGCTGCGCTTCGTCGACGGGAATGTCGCCCTGCAGCCCTCGATGGGCGCGGACGTCGGCAAGCCGGCGCCGGTGCCGGATCCCGCGGCGCAAGCCGAGGCGTGGCGCGCGTTCGCGCAGGTGCTGCTCGTCTCCAACGAGTTCCTCTACGTCGACTGAGGCGATGAACCAGCCGCTGCCCATCTTCCGCACGCGACGTGAGCTGTTCCGCGACAGCGGCGTCGGCTTCGCGTCGATCGCGCTCGCCGGCCTTGCCAAGGGCTGGGGGCTCGACACGAGCAATCCGCTCGCGCCGCGCGCGCCGCACTTCGCGCCGCGCGCCAAGCGCGTGATCTTCCTCTTCATGCACGGCGGGCCGAGCCAGATCGACACGTTCGACTACAAGCCTCTGCTCGAGCGCGACCACGGCAAGCCCTTGCCCTTCGACAAGCCGCGCATACAGTTCGCGCAGACCGGGAACCTGCTGAAGTCCCCATGGAAGTTCCAGCAGTACGGCGAGAGTGGCGCGTGGGTCAGCGAGCTGTTCCCGAACGTCGCTCAGCACGTCGACAAGCTGTGCTTCATCAAGTCGCTGCACGGCACGAACGAGGCGCACGGAGGCGCGCTGCTCGCGCTGCACACGGGCTCCGCGACGTTCGTGCGGCCCAGCATGGGCTCGTGGGCGCTCTACGGGCTCGGCAGCGAGAACGAGAGCCTGCCGGGCTTCATCACAATCTGCCCGACGCTCGGCCACGGCGGCGTCAACAACTGGTCCAGCGCGTTCCTGCCCGGCATCCATCAAGGCGCTCCGATCGGGAATGCGAGCGTGCCGGCGAAGCAGGCCGGCTTCGCGCACCTCACGAGCCAGGAGATCGCGCCCGAGCTGCAGCGTGCCCAGCTCGACCTCCTGCGCGAGCTCAATGGCGAGCACCGCGAGACACGCGCAGCCGACGCGGCGCTCGAGGCGCGCATCGCGTCCTACGAGCTCGCCTTCCGCATGCAGACGGAGGCGCCCGGAGTCATGGACATCGCGGGCGAGTCGCCGGAGACGCTCAAGCTGTACGGCATCGACGACCCCAAGACCGAGAACTTCGGGCGGCAGTGCCTGCTCGCGCGGCGCTTCGCGGAGTCGGGCGTGCGCTTCGTGCAGTGCACGCACAGCTACAAGTGGGACCAGCACGACAACCTCGTCGACGGCCACACGAACAACGCGCGCGAGGTCGACAAGCCCATCGCGGGCTTGCTGCACGACCTGCAGGCGCGTGGCCTGCTCGACGACACGCTCGTCCTGTGGGCGGGCGAATTCGGGCGCACTCCGACAGCGCAGGGCGAGAACGGTCGCGACCACAACCCGCATGGCTTCACGGTCTGGTTCGCGGGCGGCGGAACGAAGCCGGGCTTCAGCTACGGCGCCACGGACGACTACGGCTTCTACGCCACGCGGGATAGAGTGCACATCCACGACTTCCACGCCACGCTGCTCGCACTGCTCGGCCTCGATCATGAGCGCCTGACCTACCGCTACGCAGGGCGCGACTTCCGCTTGACGGACGTCGCGGGGCGCGTGGTGAAGGAAATCTTCGCCTGATCTGGTCCTGAAGCTGGCCCCGCCGCACTTGTCCCTCGACGTTGGGAGCCCCTTGGGCTGAAATCTACGCCCGTCGCACGCCATGGCCATCGGTATCCTGCTGCTCGCCATCTTCGTCGTCGCCGCGATCGTGATGTTCACGCGCGCGCTGCCGGCCGTGATCACGCTACCCCTCATGGGCATCGCGCTCGTCTGCGGCGCCGCGCTCATCGACGGCAGCATCAGCAGACAGGACATCCTCAAGGGCGTCATCTCGGACGGCGCGCTCAAGCTGCACGAGGCGATGATCGTCTCGTTCTTCGGCGGTGCGCTCTCGTTCGTGATGCAGCGCTCGGGCGTCGCGGAGAGCGCCGTCAAGCAGGGCGCGGAGCTCGTCGGCGCCAACCCGCTCCCGGTGGGCGTGTTCTCGCTCTTGCTCGTGGCGCTGCTCTTCACGAGTCTCGGCGGCCTCGGCGCCGTGATCATGGTGTCGATGATCGTGCTACCGATGCTCGCGACCGTCGGCCTGTCGCCCGCCGCGGGCGCGGGGATCATCCTGTTCGGCATGAGCCTCGGCGGCGTGCTCAACCCGACCAACTGGGTGATCTACAAGAACCTGCTCGGCGTGCCGGTCGAGGAGATCAAGGCCTACGCACTCGTGGTGTTCGCGGTGGTGATGCTCGCGGGCTGCGCGATGATCGTGTTCGAGCTCTTCCAGAGCCGCCTCGTGCGCTGGGAGCTGCGCTTCGTCGCGACGCTCGCCGCATTCCTCGGCGTGCTCGCGCTCCTGTGCTGGGTGCTGGTCGTGTCCGCCGGTGGCGAGCGTGGAGGCGAACCCGCCGCGTGGCTCGTGTGGACGCGCCGCGCGGGTCTCGCGCTGTTCGCCTTGGTGCTCGCGCTGATGGCCTACGACGGCTTCGGCAAGATCCAGCGCTGGCGGCAGCAGGAAGTGCGCATTCGCGGCTGGGCGTACCTGATTCCCGCCGTGCCGCTGCTCGCGATCCTGCTCTACGACGTGCCGATCCTCGCGGCGTTCGGAATCGGCTTCGTGTACGCGATCTTCGCGACGCTCCGGCCCGGCTCGCTGGCGCTTGCGGTGCGCGCGCTGATTGAGGGCGGCGCGAGCGTGATGCCCGCGGTCGTGCTCATGTTCGGCATCGGCATCCTCGTGCAGGCCGTGATTGGACCGGCAGGCTGGAGGGACGCGCACGGCGGCGCGACTTGGCCAGTACTGGCGGCGATCGAGCCTGTGCTGCGCCAGTGCGTGCCGTCGACACCCGTGTGGTACGTGGTCGGCTTCGGCCTAGCGGCGCCGCTCGCGCTCTACCGCGGACCGCTCAACGTGTGGGGGCTCGGCTACGGCGTCACGGCGATCCTGCAGTCGTCGGGCGTCATCCCGCCGGCGGCGATCATGGCGATGATGCTGAGCGTGGGGCAGGTGCAGGGCATCTGCGACCCGACGAATACGGCCAACGTGTGGGTCGCCAACCATCAGGGCGTCGACGTGCAGAAGCTCATGCTGCGCACGCTGCCCTTCGTGTGGGTGGCGGTGTTCCTCGGCCTCGCGATCGCGGCGGCGCGCTTCTACTAGCCATGCAGCGACGCCTGAAGGTCGGGATCGACGTCGGCGGAACGTTCACCCACGCGGTGGCGGTCGATGTCGATGCCATGGAACTCGTCGGCAAGGCTGTCGTGCCCACGACGCACCATGCCGACGAGGGCGTCGCGCGCGGCGTCGTGCAGTCGATGCAGAAGCTGCTCGCCGAGGCGCAGATCGCGCCCGACGAGGTCGTGCTGATCGCCCACAGCACAACGCAGGCGACCAACGCGCTGCTCGAGGGTGACGTGGCGAAGGTCGGGGTGCTCGCGCTCGGGACCGGCGCGCAGGGCATTCGCGCGCGGCAGGAAGCCAACGTCGGCACGATCGAGCTCGGCGGCGGAGCGCAGCTCTTCACGGCCTTCCGGTTCTTCGACACGGCGAACGGGCTCGACGACGCGCGGCTGAAGTCGCTGCTCGGCGAGCTGCGGGACGAGGGCTGCCAGGCGATCGTCGCCGCGGAGCCTTTCAGCGTCGACGACCCGCGTCGCGAGGAGCGTGTGTGCGTGCTTGCGCGCGAGCTCGGCCTTCCTGCGACGCCGACGAGCTCGCTGTCGCAGCTCTATGGCCTGCGGATGCGCACGCTGACCGCGGTCGTGAACGCGAGCATGCTGCCCAAGATGGTCGAGACGGCGGAGCGTACCGCGCAGGCCGTCGCCCAGAGCGGCATCGCGGCGCCCCTGATGGTCATGCGCTCCGACGGCGGGATCATGGACCTCGCCGCGATGCGCGAGCGGCCGATCCTCACGATGCTCTCGGGCCCCGCGGCCGGCGTCGCGGCCGCGCTGATGTACGAGCGCATCACCAACGGCGTGTTCGTCGAAGTCGGAGGGACTTCGAGCGATATCTGCCTGATCAAGAATGGTCGGCCGCAGGTGAAGCACGCGGAGATTGGCGGGCGGCGGCTCTTCATCCGCACGCTCGACGTGCGCACGGTGGGAGTGGCGGGGGGCTCGATGCCGCGTGGCCGCACGAAGCTCGTCGACGTCGGCCCGCGCAGCGCGCACATTGCGGGCCTCAAGTACGAGACCTTCGAGCAGGCCGAGCTCAAGTTCGAGCTCACGCACATGCAGCCGAAAAAGGGTGATCCCGACGACTACATCGCGTTGCGCACCAGCGGCGAGAAGCCGACGCACGCGCTGACGCCGACGGGCGCGTCGAACGTGCTCGGTCTGGCGCAGGGCTACAGCCGCGGCAACGAGAAGTCCGTGCAGCGCGCGTTCGAGTCCGTCGCGCGCTCGTTCGGTTCCGACGCGAAGACGCTCGCGACGCGCATGCTCGAGCTGGCGGCCCGCAAGGTCTCGCCGGTGGTCAAGGCGCTGCTCGTCGAGAACAAGGCCAAGGCGACGGAGTTCGTGATGGTCGGCGGCGGTGGGGGAGCGGAGGCGATCGTGCCGTTCACCGCGCGCGGACTCGGGATGGAGCACCGCATCGCGCGTCACGCGGAGGTGATCTCCGCGATCGGCGTCGCGCTCGGCATCCTGCAGGACACGGTCGAGCGCACGCTGCTGAGCCCGGGGGAGTCGGACCTGCTCGCGCTGCGCAAGGAGGCGTTCGAGCGCGTGCTGCGCATGGGCGCGGATCCGGGCTCGATCGAAGTGCACGTCGAGATCGATCGCAAGGACAAGCGGGTGCGCGCCACGGCGCGCGGCACGCCGCAGATGCGCTCGCGCGAGCTCGGCGGTGCGCTGCCGAGCGAATTGGAACTCGCTGCAATCGCGGCGAAGACGATGGGCGTCGAACCCGCCGCGGTGCAGGCGCTGCCCACAGGTGGCTGGCTGCGCGGCTATACCTGCGAGAAGCGTGTCCCGGTCCTGTTCGGCCTGCTCAAGCTCGTGCGCACGCCGGCGTGCGTGCTCGACGCCGAGGGCATCGTGCGCCTCGCGACCGATGACGCCTTCGCGCTCGCTGTTCCGCCCGCGGAGCTCGAGAGCACGCTCTCGGGCCTCATCGAGCGCTTTTCCACTTGGGGTGACGGCGGTCTCGTGTTGCCCGAAGTGCACCTGACGAAGCCCAGTCAGCTCGCCGATCTCTCTGGCCTCGTCGAGCCCCAGCAGCTGCTCGCCCTAGCCCGTGCTGAAGCATCTTCGCTGACGCCGACAGACGCGGTCGTGCTGCTCGTTCGTCGCCGCGACTAGCAGGCCGTCGAGCAAGTCGACGCCAGACGGCTGTCCGCCCCAACCTCTTCAGGCGAGCCTTCGCTTGCATGCGGGGGCCGCGCGACGCGATGGCGCGTTCTCGCCGTCAGGTGCTCTCTGTTCAGGGGCTGCGAGCCGGAATAACCTAGGCAGCGGCGTCGCGCTCCGGGCGCGTCGCGAAGCGTCGAGGCCACGACCTGCGCTGTACCTTCCGCAATCGCACGTCCGAGGGCTTCGCCTCCGGACATCGAGCAAAGCCCCCCCCCGCATGCAGACGAAGTCTCGTAACGCGCTGAAGCGCCCCCTCGCGATCCTGATCGGCGCCAGCCTGCTCGCGCAGGGTGCTCACGCGCAGGGCATCCTGCCGATCCCCGACTACGCCGCGGATGGCGGGCTACCGTGGAGCTTGCGCGAGCACCTGACCGGCGACTGGGGCGGCCATCGAACGAGCCTCGCCCAGAAGGGCATCCAGCTCGGACTGTCGTATGCGCAGCTCGCGCAAGGCGTGGTGGACGGCGGTCGGGACAGTGACTCGGCGTTGGGTGCGCGGGTGCAGGCGCTGGCACAGTTCGATCTCGATCGCATGGGCGCGATGCCCGGCGGACTCGTGACCTTGAAGGTCGAGTCGCGCTTCGGGCGCTCGGTGAACGGCGACTCCGGCGCGCTGTTGCCGGTGTCCGACATGCTGTACTTCCCTCTCACAGACAAGCGCGACGAGGACATCCCCGCGGCTGTGACGGAGCTGCTCTACACGCAGTTCGTCTCGAAGGAGCTCGCGTTCTACGCGGGTAAGTTCACGCTCCTCGGCGGAGACGCGAACGAGTTCGCGGGCGGCGACGGCACGACGCAGTTCCTGGGCCACCCGTTCACCAGCGCTTCGGTCACCTCGCTGTTCAATCCGTACTCGACGCTCGGCGCCGGCGTGCTCGTGCTGCCGGAGCCTGGCACGACATTCTCGATGTCGCTCTACGCATCCGAGGACTCCTCGACCACGACCGGGACAGGGACGCTCGACGAGGGCCTCGTGTGGGCGACCGCGTACGCGACACAGTACGAGCTCGGAAGCCTGCCGGGCGGCTTCCGCGCGACCTACCAGTACGCCTTCGACCGCGAGTTCGCGGACCTGAGCGGTCGGCTGATCCTGCCTCCGGGGCTCGGGCTCAACACGCGGGATGACAGCTGGTGCGCGTTCGTCAACGCGTGGCAGTACCTATCCGTCGAAGGCTCGGGTTCCGGCCCGATCGACGTGAACAATGGCCGTGTCGACCGCGAAGGCCTCGGGCTGTTCGCGCGAGCCGGCTTCGCGGACGCGGGCACGAATCCGATCGAGTGGACCGTGAGCGGCGGCATCGGCGCCAAGGGCCTGTTCGAGGGGCGCGAACTCGACACGCTCGGAGTCGGCTACGCACTCTCGGAGACGAGTTCCCTGCCGATTCCGGCTGGCTTCGTGTTGTCGGACTCCGCGAACCGCTTCGAGGCCTTCTACGACCTCGCCTTGACGCCTGGAGTCGGCCTCACCTTCGACGTTCAGGTTACCGATCCGCTGCTCAAGAACCAGAGCACCGCAACGGTGCTCGGCGCACGCTTGCGAGTCCAGTTCTGAGCGCGCGCTGCATGCAGCGCCGACCTGCGATCGACTCGCGGCTGCATCAGCGGCTTGCGAGTCGATCCTGCTTTTGAGCCGCCGGCCCCACGTAACCGTGCGCGATGACGAGCTGGAGCACAAGAAACATGGCCATCACGCCCATGTACCGCCACTCCTGCTGGCCAAGGAAGGAGAGCAGGGCGGAGCTCGCCAGCACGATGCAGAACGGAGCGGCGAGCGATAGCCGTCCGCGCGCGATCCTCCCGCACGCGGGCGCGAAGCCTCGCAGGGGGAGGGGGCAGTCGACGTGCGCGTACCACTTGCGCAGGCCGAGCGGCAACTCGCTGAAGCGGCCCACACGCGGCTCGCGCGCGACGATCGGAAGTCTGGCGTCCCGGTGGAGGATGTCGCACATCTTGCGCGCATGCTTGGCAACGCTCCCGTCGCCCCACTCGCTGAAGTCCTCGAGGAACCGACTGTGCAGGAAGTGGAGCGAAGGCGGTAACCGCACGTTCCATCATGTCGGACGCACGAACGTCACGAGGCGCGCTGCGGGCGGTAACGCCGCGTTGGACTCCGCGTCCATGCGACCCAACTCGTCCTCGATGCTGCGGATGCGCTCGCGCTCGGGCACGCCGAGCTTGAAAGTGCGACGGTAGAGCGTCTGCGGGATGAACCGAGAGGACCCCCGCCACCTTGATCCGCACGCAGTCTGGATCGAAGTCGCGTGGCTCCAGAACGCACGGGTTGAGCGTCCCCGTCTGGATCGCGCCCTGCATGTCCGCGAGCTTCACCATGGACAAGACTCCGAGCCGGCTGCACGTCATGTGGCCGCGGTACAACCCGATGAGCAACGTCAGCGCTGCGAAGCTGGCGATCCTGACAATCGGCATGCTCGCTTTCGCGAGACCGCGCGTGGCTCCGAGTTTTTGTGTTGCGCGAACGCGCTGGCGACGAGCCACCACGCGGCTCGACCCTGCGACGACGAGTGCGCGAAGAAGTGACAGCCGAGCGTGACGAGGCATAGCCACTCGAACACGCACTCCGATATGAGGTAGCGCGTGCAGTACTGCTGCGTCAGGCTCAGCGCCCGCAGCACTGAGCGCGCGACGAGTCCGCGCGTGCTCACGGCGCCACGCAGCGAAAGCGCCACGAACATGAGCGCGCTTTCGTACAAGAGGACTTGCGCCAGCGTGATCGCTTCGACGTCGAAACCCACCAGCTTGATCGCGATTGTCGGCCACCACGGATAGCCCGGCGTTCTCAGCGCCTCGAGTCCGTCCACGCCCAATTCGAGCGTCCCGGGCTCCGCGAGCGTCCGCCCCTTGCGGAAAGAGAAGAGGGATCTATCCGTCCTCCGCGGCTCCGTCACGAGGTGGCATGCGCATGCGAGTCCCATCGCTCGCATGCCACGCGGGAGCGCGAACGGAGCTGTCGCGTCGCTGTATCGCCGGCGGGTCTAGCTGCGTAGCGCATCGAGCGCGGAGCAGAGCTCCGCCCTCGTCATGCCGGACTTCCACGCGCCGAGCGCGGCGTCGCGTGGCGCGAGGCGCAGAGCGGCGAAGCGTTCAACGAGCGCGAGAGCCTCACCGCGCGAGAGCGCCTCATCGGGTCGGAAGTGAACGGGATCACTCGAAGTCACGAGGCCGAGCACGGCGAGACGCTGCACGGCGACGAAGTGCGGGTGCGTCGAGGGCAGGTCGCGCATGGGGACGAGCATCGTGCGCTCGGACAGCAAGGCTTCCTGCACATCGCGAGCGGGGAGCGAGCGCGGTGCGAGATCGCGCTTCGCGCACAGCGCCGCAGCGGCACCAGCAGCCTGTCCGATCAACATCACGACAGGCTGCAGCCGCGAGCAGCCGTTCACGATGTGCGTGATGCCGATCGACTTCTCGGCGAGCACGAGCCCGTCCGTGTCGCGCGGCACGAGCGCGGCGAAGGGAATCTGGAATGGCGCGTTCTTCGGGTAGCGCTCGTCGAGGCGCGTCTCGGGTGGGTAGTGGCTCTTCGAGTGATGGTGATCGAGGAAGTAGTCTCCGATCGCGATCGCGTCGGGCTGCATCGGCGGCCGCGGCGCGCCCGTCGCGGGCACGACGTCCTGCTCGCGCATCCAGCGCAGCGGCTCAGCGCGCCGACTCTCGCGCACGTAGGGAATCCACGGCAAGCCGTCCACGGTGCCGAACTCGTCCGCGAGGCCCCACTCGGGGTGGCCGAGCTCGTTCTGCATGTAGTGCACGAAGGCGAGCGTGCGCCGCTTGGCGTCCGCGATGCACTGCGCGCGCTCCTCGGCGCTCCCAAACAGCCCGTTCGCGGGGCTGTCATTCGAGTGGAACGGCCAGTTCAGCATGAACTTGTCGTTCGGCAGCAGCGCGTAGCTGAGGAAGCTCGACCAGTCGTGCAGGCCGTGGTTCAGGCGGACAGGGTCCGGAGTGGTGCAGCGATCCGACGTCGAGCAGTCGAAGAGCGCAGGGTCGTGGCTCTCGGGGCGCGGCAACGGCGCGGCCTTGCCTGCGTGCTTCTTCAGGATCGCGACGTAGGTCTGGTCCTGCAGCTCCATATCCGGGTGAGCCGGCGCGTCGGGTTCGCCCGTCTGCGCCGCGCTCTCGCGCCCGAGCCGATGAGGAATGCCCCCGAGCGCCAGCACGTCGCCAAATTCGGTCGCTTCAACCGTGATCTTCGCATGCACGGTCGCGAGCTCGCCACCCATGCGCACGCGCACGCCCATGACGCGCTTCCCGTCGCGCAGCACCTCCACCAGCTCGGCACCATGCCACACCTCGGCGCCGCTTTCGCGCACCTTGCGCGCCATCACCTGCGCGCCGAAGTGCGGCTCGAAGCAGGTGTTGCTCACCCAGCCTGTACGCACGTTGTGCGCGCCGCCGTAGTGGGCCTCGATCTCCGCGCGGAAAGCGCCGAAGAAGCCACTTCCCAACGCTCCCTCGTTACCATCCAAGGCACTTACGCCCGCGGCGGTTACCATGCCGCCGAGCCAAGGCGTCGGCTCGACCACGAGCGTGCGCGCACCTAGCCGTGCCGCCTGCCACGCGGCTGCCGCGCCGCTCGCCCCGCCTCCGACCACCAAAACATCCACAGAGATCGTCTTCGTGCTCATGCAGCGAGGAATCCTAGCTTTCGTGGCCTCCACAAGTCTCGCGACGCTCGCGGGCGCGGGCGAGCGCGAGCTGCGCGCCGTGTGGATCCCCAACACCGACACGCGCTTCTTCGAGTCGCGCGCGGAGATTGCGGCCGCCATGGAGTCGCTCGCTCAGGGCGGGGTGAACGTCGTGTTCCCCGTGGTGTGGAGCAAGGGCGCGACGCTCTATCCCAGCGAGGTCATGCGGGCCTTGACTGGCGAAGCGATCGACCGGCGCTACGAGGGCCGCGATCCACTTGCGGAGACGATCGTCGAGGCGCACCAGCGCGGCATCGAGGTCATCCCGTGGTTCGAGTACGGCTTCGCGGATGGCCACGTGCGCTTTCCCGGCAAGCTGCTGCGCGTGCACCCCGAGTGGGCGGCGCTCGGCGCGGACGGCAAGCCGGTCGTCAAGAACAACTACCCGTGGCTCAACTCGCTCGACCCCGAGGTGCAGCGCTGGATGAGCGACCTCGTGCTCGAAGTGTGCCGCAAGTATGACATCGACGGCGTGCAGGGCGATGATCGCCTACCCGCGCTGCCGAGCGAGGCGGGCTACAACCCCGAGATCGTCGCCGCTTACAAGGCGGAGACAGGGCGCGACGCGCCGAGTGACACAAAGGAGCCGCGCTGGCTCGCATGGCGAGCGGAGCGGCTGACGAAGTACCTCACTGAGCTGCGCGCGGAAGTGAAGGCCGTGCGAGCGGACCTCGTGTTCTCGATGGCGCCGGGGGCTCCGAGCTGGGCCTACACGGAGTACCTGCAGCAGCAGGAGCGCTGGATGGAGCTCGAGCTGCTCGATGCGCTGCACCCTCAGGTCTACGCACGCTCGTTCGCGGAGTACGAGCAGATGCTCGGCACCGTGTTCGCGCTCGACTGGGTCGCGAAGCGCAAGGACAAGCTCTTCCCCGGCGTGCTCGTGCGCATCGGCGACTGGCGCGCGAGCGGAGAGCTGCTGTGCGATTCGGTCGAGCTCAATCGCAAGCGCAAGCTCGACGGCGAGGTGTACTTCTTCCATCAGGGTCTGCTCGACGACGGTGGCGAGCGGCTCGCGGCACTCGCGAAGGGTCCGTACAAGCGGGCGGCTGCCGCGCCGTGGCGTGAACGCGATGACTGGCGTGCACCGGCGAAGCCCGCGCTGCCGAAGGCGGAAGGCGCGAAGTCGCTGGAGAGTGGCAAGGCGCTCGAACTGTCGGCGGGCAAGCCGGTCGTGGTGAGTTGGTCGGTCTCCGCTGCCGGCGATGGAGCGCAGCGACTGGCCTTGCGCTTGCCAGACGGACACGGACTCGCCGGGGAGCTGCGTCTGGGCGTGCTGTCGGGTGCAGGAATGGTCACGAGCCTGACGGCGAAGGACGTCGAGCGCTGGCGCGAAGGCTGGCTCGAGTTCACAGGCACGAGCGCCAAGCGCGGACAAGTTCTCACGGTGACGCTTGAGCTCCCGGCGAGCGACGTGGCGAGGCGCGTCGGCGAGGTCGTCGCGTTGCCGAGCCGACTGGCGCTGGCCGAGGCGAAGCCGGCGCAGCGCACCGGCATGCTCGACTGGCAGCCGCGCGAGGACCTGAATGCCGGACTCCCACCTTCCCTGCGCGTGTTAGAGGCTCGCGACGAGAAGCTGCCCCTGCGCGCATGGCTCGTCGAGGCCAGCCCTGCTCCGAAGGAATGGAGACCGCGCGCGGAGCTCTCCGACGACGCGGACGGTCTCGAGACCGTTGAGTCCCTCGCGCGTGATCGCGACGCGCTCGTGGCGATCAATACGGGCTACTTCGGGGGCGGAAAGTCGCTCAGCCTCGTCGTCGAGGACGGCAAGGTGCTCTCGCACAACGTCCCTTCGCTCGCGCGCGACGGCGCGAATCTCTACCCGACCCGCGCGGCGTTCGGCATCGACCCGAAGGGCGCGTGTGATATCACCTGGGTCTACAGCGTCGACGGACAGTTGCTGCGCTATCCGCAGCCGAGCCCGATCGGAGTCAGCGCGCCCCAGCCGAAGCCGAGTGAGAAGTTCCCGGCCGGTGGCGAACGCTGGAAGCCGCGGCTGGCCCTCGGCGGCGGGCCCGTCCTGCTCGAGAGCGGCGCGGAACGCATCACCTTCGACGAGGAGGTCTTCTGGGGTTCCGGCATGGGCCAGCTCTCCTCGCGTCACCCTCGCACGGCGCTCGGTTACACGCAGGACGGGCGTTTGCTGTTGCTCGTCGTCGACGGCCGCAGCGACGCGAGCGTAGGCGCGACGCTCGGAGAGCTCGCCCGCGAGTTGCAGGCGCGCGGCGCCCACGAGGCCCTCAACCTTGACGGCGGCGGCTCGACCACGCTCGTCGTGAATGGCCTCATCGTGAACAAGCCCTCCGATCCGCAGGGCGCGCGCCAAGTCGCCTCCGCCCTGCTGCTCGTGCCCGCGCGCTGATTTCTGGGAACCCGCGCGAGGCGGTCGGAGAGCATGGTCCCGGCGGAGGACTTCCGCCGGAGTCCTGCCATGAACCACCGTCCCGTGCCTGTCACCGTGTTGTCCGGCTTTCTCGGAGCCGGCAAGACCAC
>SXKQ01000108.1 GCA_005778045.1 Planctomycetia bacterium | reverse complement strand
TGCTGCTCACCTTCTTCTTCCGGCACATGCGGCCGCTGATCGAGGCCGGCATGCTCTACATCGCCCAACCGCCGCTCTACAAGGTCAAGGCCAAGGGCTCGGAACGCTATCTAGCGAGCGACGCGGAGCTGCGCCGCGCCTTGGTTGATCTAGCGGTGGACTCCATGATGATCCGCGACACGTCGACGGGCAAGGAATGGAAGGGCGCCGCTCTGTCGGAGCTGCTCGACGCCCTGCGACAGGTGGAAGAGTCCCTTGAGCGCGCGATCCCGCTGTGGACTCGCGTGTCGGCCCACCTGCTCGTGGAGACGTGGGACGGCGGTCGCGTGGCGTCGCACTGGGTGAACGCGCAGGGCCGCGATCACTTCTTCGAGAACGAGGAGAAGCAGAAGGACTTCCTCGAGCTGCAGAAGGCTGGCATGCGCGGCGAGCTGCTCGTGTTTGATGGCCCGGACAGCAAGGTGCCGCGCGATGACGCCCACGTGCTCGCCTCGAGGTTGCCGCACGCCAGCGAGGTGTCGAGCGCGCTGTCGAACCTCGTTGCGCGCGGCCTCGCCGTGAAGGGGACGACATGGGAGCTGCTTCGCACGAAGTCGACCACACCTTGCGCCAACCTCGTCGAGCTCGCGCGCTCCATCCGCAAGAGCGCGGAGGGCGACATCGACGTGCAACGCTACAAGGGTCTCGGCGAGATGAACACGGAGCAGCTGTGGGAGTCGACGATGGATCCCACCCGT
Source organism: Planctomycetia bacterium (assembly GCA_005778045.1). The sequence goes on along the minus strand of SXKQ01000108.1, from coordinate 53,222 downwards.
CGCCGCCTCTACCGCGTGCGACTCGAGGACGAGCTCGCGGCGGACGCGATCTTCACGGTGCTCATGTCGAACCAGGTCGACGCACGGCGCCAGTACATCGAGCGCTACGCGCTCGAGGTGACCAACCTCGACGTGTAGTGCGGCACAGAGCGGACGGAAATTTCTTCCGGCCGCTAAGGATCGGGGAGCAGCGCGGTCGATACCCTTCCCCGAGCTCCTCCCCGCCGTGAAGCAAAACTACCGACTCGATTACCAGAGCTTGGCAGAGATCTTGGGCCAGCGGGGCCTCGTCGAGCCGCAGCGGCTGAAGCTGGCGCTGCGGACGAGCCAGACCGGCCCGATTCCGTTCCCGGAGTTGCTCGTGGGGGAGGGCCTGATCGCCGACTGGGATCTCTCGCGCGTTGTCTGTGTGCTCTTCGGCCTCGCCTTCTTGCCGGTGGACCTCTACGCGCCGACACCGGACGCGATGAACGGCCTCGACGCTGACTTCTTGCGCACCCACCGGCTCGTGCCGCTCGCGCGCCACAAGCGACTGCTCACGGTCGCCATGCCAGCCCTTGTGCCGGCAGACGTACTCGAGCAGCTCTCCACGCAGAACGACTTGCAGGTGATGCCGGTGGTGGGCACGGTCAACACCAACAATCGCTGGATGCTGGAGCACCTGCCCGCGCCCTTGCCGCAGTCCGGAGGGACAGGCGGTTGGAACAAGATCTTCGACGAGGGCGACGCCGCCGTGCTGCTCAACCTTGACTCGGAGTCGACGTCGTCGCCGCAGGCGCCGGCGGCTCCGCTGCCTTCACCGATTCCGCCGCTGTCGGCGTTGCCGCGGCTGCCGCCGCCGTCGAAGCAGCGCTAGCCGCAGCGTTGGCGCGCTCGAGCTCCGCCCGCATCATCGCGGCCTCGCGCTGCACGGACGCCTGAGTGGCGCGCTGCGCGTCCTCGAACTCGCGCTTCGCCTTCTGAATCTCCTGGTCGATGCCGGTCTCACGCCGCAGGTCGGAGAGCGAACGTCGCACCCGCTGCAGTGTGGCCGCAGTCTCCCCGGCGACCTGCGGAAGACGCTGGCCGAACACGAGGATCGCGACCACGAAGATCACGACGAGCTCGGCGAAGGAAAGACCGAAGAACTCCATGCAGTCACGATTGTAGCGCTGGGTGCGCCACCGGGGAGCGCCGTGGGCATGGGCGGCTAGCGACGCAGCGCTCGCCAGCGATCGAGCAGCGTGCCGTCGTCCCGTAGCCAGGCGAAGTTTGGCGTGATGTTGAAGCGCAAGCTGCCCACCCCCTCGCCCGCGACGTAGGAGTTCTGGATCTCGAGCACGAAGTCGTGCCCGAAGCGCCGCAGGCTGACCGAGTAGGCCAGCTGGTCCTCCGCGCTTCCTACACCGAGCGTCTGGCGACCTTCGACTTCCCACTTCGCTGAAAGCGCATAGCGCGCACCCAGTGTGAGCGCCTCGTAGAGGCGTAGCCCGACAGTATCGCGCGCCGAGTGATAGCCCGTCTCGAAAGTCAGGTCCTGATAAGGCTCGAAGCCCGCGATCGTCTGCGAGTACTCGGTCTCGCCGGACACCGTGTCATAGCGGCCGTCGTGCAAGAGGCCGTAAGGGATACCGAAGGCCACGGAGAGCCAATTGACGCGCATCGCGCAGGGCAGCCACCCGTCTTGCAGTCCGATCCCGACCCCATCCGCCCAAGTCTGGGAGAGCTCGACATCGAGGTCGCTCGTGAGCTCGCGATTCTCCCAGCGCGAGCGCAGGTTGAAGTCGACGTAGCGCCCCTCGATCGATCGATCCGCGACGTCGAACTCCACGACGGGCAGGTTGTCCTCGCCCGAGACAAGGTCCCCGCGCAGCTCCACCGAAGGTGTCACGACGTGTCGCGATCCATCCGCGAAGGTACGCCAGAGCGAGGTCGAGGTGGTGACGCCCGCGATGAGTGCTCCTCGGGAAGCGCTCGAGTCAGCGCTGACGTCGTCGCTCCAACCTGTTGCGCGCGCCTCGAGGAAAGGCGTGGTGCGGACTCCGCCGAACTCCATGTCGATCGGCAGCTCTACGCGTTGCGCCGCATCGAGTCGTGCCACCGAGCGGTTGCCGAGACCGTCCGCGAAAGGAGACTCGTACTTGGGATCCCCGTCGAAGCGCGCGAGATGATCTAAGGAGACAAACGTGCTCGCGACCACGGAGCGGTCGCCGAGACGCGCGACTTCCGCGCGCCCTGAAAGCCAAGAGAGCGAAGGCTGGTCGATCACGGACGTGCGGAAATCCTCAACGCGCGCCTCGGCGGTCGCGCTGAAGAAGTCCAAGTCGCGAACCTTGCGCCAATACACGAAGTTCTCGCGTTCCTCGTAGGCGAGGTAGCTCGACTCCCAGAACTCGGCCTGCACACCGGGGTCGGTCTGGTAGGTCAGGACAGTGTCGATCCACTCGTCTTCGCCAAGCCGGAACCTACCGCGAGTGTGGAACCATGAGCGCAGGTCGCCTCGATCGGCGCGATCGACGCGCACGAGACCGCGGTCCTTGCCGGTGTCCCACACGGTGTCGAGGTTGATGTCGTAGCGATAGATGTCCGCCACTCGCAGCTGGGTCTCGAGGCCGAGCACGATGCCGCGGCTGGTGAGGTCGACACGCGCGCGGTTGCTGCCTTCGGGCTTGGGCAGATCGAGGTCGGGAGTGAGCCAGTCAAAGAGCCACTCGAAGCCATCGCCGATCCAGCCGAGCTCGCCCGAGATGCTGGCGGAGATGAAGGTCCCGAGCTTGGAGTCGCTGCCGAACGACGGCAGGCGGAACCCACCGACCGACAGCGCCTCCTGGTCGAGCTTGTAGTCGTTCGTCATCGGGCCAGCGATGCGCGGGAGCGGCAACCCGAAACCGCCCGCCAGCGCGATCTCGTTGTTGTCCAGCTCGAGGTCCCAGCCATCGCGCTCGACGACTTCCTCGACGGCTCCGCTGCGCTGGTCTCGACGCTCTTCCCTCTTGTAGCGCGGCACGACAGCAAAGTTGCCGATGCGGATCTTGTAGTGGGGGACGTCGTGCTCGCAGGTCGTCGCCACGGCTCCGACGGCGCTCATCGAGCCGTCTGCGGACGTGCGCAGCCAGTCCACTTCCACCTTGAGGAAGTAGTTGCGTCTCCCGATCGGGAGCTCGAGATCGAGCACGAACTCGTTCACCCAGCCGTGTCCGTCGACGAGGTCGAGATACACGCTGTCCGCGCGGGCCTTGCGCACGTCGTTGACGCGGTATTCGACATCGCCGTCGAGATACAGCTCCTGCAGCCAGCGCACCCCGCTATGGAGCGGGAAGCCCCCGAACAGCATCTTCGGCACGCCAGCGCGCCCGCCGGCATCCGGATCCTCGACCAACTCGGGATCGAGTTCCTGATCGTTGGAGAGCGCGCGCCATTGTCCCTGGTCGACCCACAGCAGCGCCCAGTTCGCACGCAGCACGTTAGCTCCCTCGCGCCACGTGGGTTGGCGGAAGATCAGCGCGGTGCGGTCTTCCAAAGTCAGCGGCTCGAGCGCCTCATATGAGATCGACCAGTTCTCAAGGTCATCCGGCGAAGATCGGACGCTGCCGTTCTCCGACTGCAGGAAACCAGTCGCGAGGTCGAACGTGAAGGCGGCCGAGGACCAGCTGATGCCGCCGCGCTCGATCGACGCCTCCTGCGCGACGGGCGAGGTCGGGTCACCGAGCAGGGTGATGCGCCGCGAGTCGTGATCGAGCGTCAGTACCTCGGCGCGCGCGCGTCCGAGCGGGTCGGCGTCGAGTCGCACGGTTCCTTGCGCGACAAGGTCGACCAGCGAAGCGGTGGCCGCCTGCTCGTCGAGCTCTCCCTCGATGCGTCGCGCGCGCAGCACCAGCAGGTCCGCGTCGAGTGACCAGGGCTGGCCGCTGGCATCGCTTCCGCCGAGGTAGACGCCTTCGGAGAGCGTGACCTGCGAGGGGTCGATGGCCATGAGGCCTCCGATCGCGCGCAGCTTCCGCGAATCGCCCTCGGCACCAAGCCCGGAGACGAGTCCGTCGAACTCGGCCTCGAAGTCGCCGGCCACGAGCCGATCGGGCGCGAAGTCGATGCGCGACGAGCCGATCGTCACGCGCTCCGCGCGCTTGCCCACGCGGCCGGAGAGCGCCACCTTCTCGCCTTCGCTGGCGGGCTCGAGGCGTCCTGTTCGGTCGCCGCGCAGCTCGAGCCGGTGTCCGCGACCCTCGTAGCGGGACGTATCGTCCGCGAGCTCGAACTGCACGTCGCCGAGCGCCACCACGAGAATTGGGTCGAACTCATCGACTCCGCGCGCTCGCGCCTCGGCATGAAAGCGCTCGGCGCGCAGGACCAGCTTCTCGTCGTCCAGCGTGCGCTCGACGAACACGGTCTCGCCAGCGTCGATCAGGAGCTCGGCCGGGTCGCCGACGTCCTCGAGCCGCGCGTCACGTTGGAGGACGATCCATCCAGCGCGCACGTCGTGTACGACGCCGTCGCGCGTTATCACGCCCCGCGCGTCGTCGCGCGCCTCGACCTGCCCCGGCTGCAAGTCGATGAAACGCGCCTCGAACCAGCCCTCGGAGACTTCGACGCGCGCGCGCTCGCTCTCGCTGCCGGAGAGCTCGCCCGAGTCAGAGGAGCGGGCCTCGAAGCGCTCGCCACGTCCGTTGCCCTCCGGCAGGTTGACTTGCACGTGGCCGGTGGCGACGAGCTGGACGCGCTCGACGTCGAGATTCGTGACACTGTCCGCACGACCGGAGAGCGCGCGCTCGCCTCCGAGCAAGAACGTGACGTTCCGCGCAAGGGGCAGGTAGAGATTGCCCTCGCGCTGCTCGGCGATGAGACCGCCCTCGGCCAAGACGTCGACCGAGCTCCCGTCCTCGAGCTCGGCCACGACGTGTGTGCTCGACTCTGTGGCGATGCGGATCGCCGCCCTGCGCGTGGCGTCGAGGTACGAGCTGGCGCGCAGTACGGCCGCCGTGAGACGTGTACGGCCGTAGGTGAAACGGACGTTGCCATCCGCAATGAGCTCGCCGACCAGCGGAGCGTTCCGGGCCTCCGCGCGAGACGTACCGCGGATCGAGGTGTCGCACTCGAGGAGTGCGTCGAGAGCGGGGAGTCGAACGCGCGCGGGACCGTTGAAGAGGAAGTCGCGCGACGAGCCAAGCGAGAGTTCCAGCGGACCAGCGCCGTCGAGCAGCACCGCGAGCGACTCGTCCGCGCGCAGGCGGTCTTCGGGGAGAGCTTCGAGCCGTTCCGCGCTGAACAGGGCCTCGAGCTCGGGCCGCCCATCGAGAGTCGCCTTGCCCGGCGTGCCAGCCGCGTCGAAGTCGAGCAGTAGGCGCTCGCCGCGCGCCACGCCCTCCTTCTGCGTGATCACCACATGGCCCTCGGCCTCGGCGCGCAGCGGCCGCAGCCGCGCAGAAGCGCCCTGTTCGATCGAGCCGATCAGGCGAATCCGGTCGGCGCGCAGCTCGAGCGGCACCTCGCCGTCGAACACGATGCGCGCATCCTGCTCGATGTCGAGCTCCGCGAGTTCGGCGCCGAGGTCCGGCCTCGACCGCGCGACGAGACGCGCCCGCGAGGAGAGGGCCACGCTCGAGCCGTCCTCGAGCACGACGCGCGCTCGCGGCTCGTCCTGAATCGTGAGGCTTTCCGACGCGCGCTCGAGCAGCAGCCCGCGGCCGGAGACGGAGAGTCCGCGGCCTTCGAGCATGACCACTTCGGGCGAGGTCGCGCGCTCGAGAGCCACCACGGTCTCGAGCCGCGGAATGCGCAGCAAGAGCGGCGCGAAGCGCGAGCCATGCTCGTAACGCAGCTCCGCATCCTCGAGCACGACCGGATGTGCCTCGTCGAGGGCGGGCGCGGGATCCACCTTGAGGCGCGCCTCCGCTCGCGTCGCCTTGGCCGTCGCCTCGCTTTCGCCGCTGGCAGGCTCGAAGATCTCGAGAGTTGCACCGGAGAGCTCGAAGCGACCTTCGCCTAGCGTGCGGCAATCCGCGGCCACGAGGTGCGAGCGCTTGCGCGGCCGCGCGGGGTCGCTCGTGTCGTTAGCCCACAGGTCGAGCGCGCCGGAGAGCGCGACTTGCGCGCCCGTGCCACCGGCCTCGCCGACGCTCGTGAGTGCGCCCGAAGGCGGCTCCCGGGCGGGCTCGCGCTGCTTTGGCTCTGCGGGCAGCGGCTCCGCTGGCTCCTCTCGTCGCGAGTCGAACCACCACAGCGCACCCGCGCCGAGCGCGAGCACCAGCAGGAAGACGACGAGCTTCCTCATGCGCCGTAGGAAGCGACGATCGCCGCCCAGCGCCCTTGGGAGCGCAGGATCATCTCTGCGAGCTCCCGCACCGCGCCCGCGCCGCCCAGAGCATGGGTCACGAAGTCAGCCCGCGAGAGCACCTCGGGCCGTGCGTTGGCTGGCGCAGCGAGAAAGCCGACGCAGGGACGCAGCGACAGGTCGGGCAGGTCATCGCCCATCGCGGCGGTCTCGCGCGGGGCGATGCCGAGGCGCTCCTGGATCGAGCGTAACGCGGCGGTCTTGTGCAGCTGGCCGAGGTGCAGCTCGGTCACGCCGAGCCCCTCCGCCCGAGCGACGGTGGCAGGTGAGCTGCGACCGGTGATCCACGCGACCACGATACCGGCGCGTTGGAGCTCCTTGATGCCGAAGCCGTCGACGACCGAGAAGCGCAGCTCCTCGCCGCCGGCGCTCACGGTCACAGCCCCGTCCGTGAGCGTGCCATCGACGTCGAGCGCCACGAGGCGCACCGGTCGAAGCAGCTCCGCGAGCCCCGGTTCCAGCCCATCCCCCTTCATCGCGGGGGCAGAGCTTAGAGACGCGTATCGAGAATGTCCTGCACGTCGAGCAGGCCCACGGGGCGCATGTCGACGTCGAGCACGGGGATCTGGTCGACGCGAAACTCGCGCAGCAGCCGCTCGGCTTCCTCGAGCAGCTGGTCGGGCCGCACCGACTTGGGGTTGCGGGTCATGAAGTGCTCGATCGGGTCCTCGCGCTGCAGCTCGCCGCGCTCGGCCACCAGCCGCCGCAGATCGCCGTCGGTGAAGATGCCGACGAGGCGGCCGTCGGCGGCGGCGACGACGAGCGCGGCGCCCGGCTTGCCCGGGGTGCGCCCCATGACGCGCAGGGTGGCGGCGAGGGTCGAGCCGGCGGGGACGAGCGGCAGCTCGGCGTTGCGGCGCATGATCTCGGCCACGCGCATAAGCTTGCGGCCAAGGGACCCGGCGGGGTGGTAGAGGGCGTACTCCTCGCGGCTGAAGCGGCGCTCGGCGGAGAGCACCATCGCGACGGCATCGCCGAGCGCCAACATGGCGGATGTGCTCGCGGTGGGGGCGAGCCCCAGTGGGCAGGCCTCGTCGACCCGACCGATGTCGAGCACGACATCGGAGAGCTGGGCGAGGCCCGACTGCGGGTTGCCGGTCAGGGTGATCACCTTGGCGCCGATCTTGCGCGCCACGGGCACCACGACCTTCACCTCGACCGTCTCCCCGGAGTTCGACAGGGCGAGCAGGACGTCGCCGGGCCGGATGCGTCCGAGGTCCCCGTGCAGCGCTTCGGCGGGGTGCAGGAAGATCGAGTCCGTACCGGTGCTCGCCAGGGTGGCCGAGATCTTCTGGGCGATCAGGCCGGCCTTGCCCATGCCCGTGCACACGACCGTGCCCTTGCAGGCGAGCAGGAGGTCGATGGCCGTTACGAAGCGCTGATCGAGCAGTGACTCGAGCCGCGCGATCGTGCGCGCCTCGACGCGGATCACCTCGCGCGCGCGCTCGAGCCGGTCGGCCGGGCCGCCCTTCGAGTGGAGCGGCTCGGGGTCCTCGGGCGCGGGGCCGGGGTGGGCCATGGGCGTGCGTTCTTCCACGGGGGATCGGCGGTCGGCGCTCATCGGTACGGGGCAGAGGATAGCCGATCCGCGCAGCGCCCGCCGTCGCGCTGCCCTGTGCTATAAAACGCCTCGCGCAGGCCCTGCCGCGCGGCCCCTGACGTGCTCTCCCGGCTGCGATCCCAGACCCCGACCCTGTGCGCGGCCGCACTGTGCACCGCGGCCGTGCCGGCGACCCAACTCGGCTCGGGTTCGATCGAGGTGCTGCAGATCGCCTTCGTGGTCGTGTTCGTCGTGATCTCGCTGGCCCTGCACGAGGCCGCTCACGCATGGGTGGCATGGAAGTGTGGCGATCCGACGGCCAAGGACCTCGGGCGCATCACGCTCAATCCGCTGCCGTCGATCGACCTGTTCATGACGATCATCCTGCCGGGGATGCTGATGCTGATGGGCATGCCGGCCTTCGGGGGCGCCAAGCCGGTCCCGGTGAGCTACCACCGCCTGCGCCATCCGCTGCGCGACATGATGCTTGTGGCCCTCGCCGGCCCCGCGACGAACTTTCTGCTCGCGATCGCGTTCCTGCTCGGCCTCAAGGTCGCCTATTACATCGGCGCCTACCAAAAGGGGGACCTGCTGTTCGAGGTGCTGCAGTTCTCCCTGTACGCCAACTTGGCGCTGACGACGTTCAACCTGATTCCTGTGCCGCCGCTCGACGGTTCGCGCGTCTTGGCGTGGCTGCTCCCTCCCGGCCTGCGCGAACCTTATGAGCAGCTCGAGCGCTACGGCCTGTTCCTCGTGTTCGCGCTGGTGGCGCTCCTGCGCATGGTCCCGGGCCTCAATGGGCTGATCATGAGCGGCTCGCGCCAGCTGTTCGAATTCGTCGACCTCCTCACGGGTGGTGCATGGTGACCCGCGACTACACCGTCTCCCTCGAACAGGTCTTCAGCGGACCGATGGACCTGCTGCTGCACCTCGTGCGCGAGCAGGAGGTCGAGATCCACGACATCGACCTGCACAAGATCATCGATGGCTACCTGCGCTACCTGAAGGACCTGCAGGACATCGACATCGAGCTCGCGGCCGACTTCCTCGTCATGGCGGCGACGCTGATGGCGATCAAGTCGCGCTCGCTGCTGCCGAGCGAGAACATCGACCTCGCGGAAGAACTCGACCCGCGCGACGAGCTGATCCAGCGCCTGATCGAATACCGCCACTTCAAGCAGGCTTCGCGCGAGCTTCAGGACCGCTTTGACCTGCGCCACAGGCTGCACGAGCGCGGCTTCCGAACCGAAGAGCCGGCCGAAGCCGGCCTCGACATGCAGGAGCTCACCAACTGGGACCTGTTCGCGGCCTTCTCGCGCCTGATGCGCGAGACGCTCGCCAACAAGCCGATGGTGATCGCCACCGAGCATCGCCCACTGCGCTACTTCGTCGAGGAGCTCGTGCGCAGCGTGAAGGCGCGCCGCTCGATGTCGCTGCGCGAGCTCGTCGACGAGACCGTCGCCAAGGGCGGCGCGAGCAAGGGCACGCTGATCGGTGCGTTCTGCGCGCTGCTCGAGCTCGTCAAGCTCGGCGCGGTGCGCGCGCGGCAGGAGTCGAAGGATTCCGACATCACGATCTCGCTGCGCGAGGACCTCGGCGACGACCTCGACAGCATCGTGCGTCAGACCGAGTTCGAGGACGAGCGCATCGAGGACTCCGACGCGGCCACCGCGACTGCTGCCGCCGCGCCGAGCGAACCCGCGCCGCCGCGCGCGCCCGGCCACAATGTCTTCGAGGACCTTGAGGACGATGACAACTTGTCCCCGCCGACCCCGGCGCGGGCTGCCGCGGGCACCGCCGGGTCCGAGTCCGACGCTGACGCCGAGCCGCAGGGCGATCTGGCCTGAATGCGCGCGGGGGTGGACTCGCGCCGCTCCGCGTCCCATATTCTCTCCCACGCCCGGGCGCGCCCGCCCCCTCAAACGCCACCTCCCGCCTTCTCGCCCCGACATGAGCAAAGCCGCCGACGTCACCGACAGCCTCTGGGACACGACCGTCCTCAAGAGCGACCTCCCCGTCCTCGTCGATTTCTGGGCCGACGGGTGCGGCCCCTGCAAGGCCATGGGCCCGTACGTCGACAAGCTCGCCGACGAGACCGCCGGCCGGCTCAAGGTGCTGAAGCTCAACACGCAGGACAATCCGGACGTTCCGGCGCGCTACGGCATCAACGCGATCCCGACCTTCCTGATCATCAAAAACGGTCAGGTCGTGCACCAGATCGTCGGCAGCCAGCCGTACGAGAAGTTCAAGCAGACGGTCCTGTCGAAGATCTGATCGCGCCTTGCGCACGGTCTTTCTCGGCTCGCCTCCCTTTGCGACGCCGGTGTTCGAGCGCCTCGCGTGCTCCGGACACCGGCCGCTCGCTTTGGTGACGCTGCCGGACAAGCCCAAAGGGCGCAACCGCGAGGTCGAGCCGTCCGAGCTCGCCAAGGCCGCGCAAGCCCACGGCATCGCGGTGCTGCAGCCGGCCGATCCCCATGCGTCGGAGTTTCTCGAGACCCTGCGAGCGCTCGCGCCCGACGTGCTCGTGGTTGCGAGCTATGGCGTGATCCTCAAGCCAGCCTTGCTCGAGCTCGCGCCGCACGGCGCGCTCAACGTTCACGGGTCGCTCTTGCCACGCTGGCGCGGCGCTTCGCCGATCCAAGCCGCCGTGCTCGCGGGCGATGCGGTGACCGGTGTGTCGATCCAGCGCATCGTGCTCGCGCTCGACGAAGGCGACGTGCTGCTCGCCAAGGAGCGCGCGATCAGGCCGCAGGACACCTCAGGCGAGCTCTTTGACGCGCTTGCGCTGCTCGGTGGCGACGCGCTCGTGGAAGCGCTCGACTTGCTCGAGCAAGGCCGTGCGGTCTTCAGGCCGCAGGACGGCTCGCGCGCGACGTATGCACGCAAGATCCGCAAGGAGCGCGGCGCGATCGACTGGAGTAAGGACGCGAGCGAGATCGAGCGCGCCGTGCGCGCCTACAACCCGTGGCCGCTCGCGCGCATGCTCGACCCCAAGGGCCGCGAGCTCAACGTGCATGCCACGCGCGTCGTCGAGGGCGCGGGCAAGCCGGGTCACGTGCTCGAGGCGAGCGCGCGCTTCGTGGTCGCCTGCGGACACGGCGCGCTCGAGCTCGTCACGGTGCAGGTCGCCGGGAAGCGCGCGCTTCCGGCCGCCGAGTACCTCCGTGGCGCGCGCATCGAAGCCGGCCAGCAAGTCGGAACGCCCCCAAACCCGCCCCAATGACGCGCCTAGCTGCCTACACGATCCTGCGTTCCGGCTCGACCACTCCGCTGCGCGACGTCGACCACATGAGCGAGTCGCTCGACGTCGACCCCCGCGACCGCGGCCTCTTGCGTCGCATCATCGGCACGGAAGTTCGCCGCCGAGCGACCCTGCGCACGATCATTCACGCCGTCGCGCCCGCGATCAAAAACGCCGAGATGATGACGCACCTGCACGTCGCGCTCGCCCAGACGCTGTTTCTCGATCGCATCCCGCCGCACGCCGTGCTCTCGGAGTGCTCGGAGGCCGTGCGCCGGACGCTCGGGCCCTCGAAGGTCCGCATCGCACGCGAGTTCATCAAGAGTGTCTACGAGCGCATTGAGAACGCTCAATCGGGCGATCCGCGCCGCGATCTCGTCGGCCGCAACCTCTCCTTCCGCGAGCCGGTGTTCCGCGATCCGGTCGAGCACCCGCTGTTGTGGGCCGAGGAGGCGCTGTCGATGCCCGCGCCCATGCTCAAGCGCTGGATCGCACGCCATGGCGAGCAGCCAGCCCTAGCGCTCGCTCGCCTCGCGCTCGACGAGTCGCCGCTCTCGATCCGCGTCGTGCGCGGCGAACGCGCCGACGTGGCGAGCGAGCTCGCGACCCTTGGCGTGACGGCGCGCGATGGCCAGCACGCACGCATTCTCGTCGCGCCGTCGTCGTCGGCTGAAATCATCACCTCGAGCGCCCCGTTCACAGAGGGCCGCATCACGATCCAAGGCGAGAGTGCGCTGCGCGCAGCCGAAGCGATGCAAGCGCAAGCTGGCGAAGAGCTGCTCGACCTTTGCGCGGCGCCCGGCGGCAAGACGGCCGTGTTGCGCGCGAGCGGCGCACGGGTAGTCGCGTGCGATGCGAGCGCAGCGCGCCTCGAGCGCGTGACGTCGACGCTCGCTCGCCTGCAGCTCTCCGACGGTGTCGAGCAGCACGCCACGGAGTTTGGCGAAGCTCTCGGGCCGCGCGCCTTCGATGGAGTGCTCGTCGACGCTCCATGCAGCAACACCGGTGTGCTCGCGCAGCGCCCCGAGGCGCGCTGGCGCTTCGGTCCGGCTTCGCGCGCCGAGCTCGCACAGATCCAGACGCGCCTGATCGACCGCGCTGCGGAGCTTGTGCGTCCAGGTGGCCGGCTGGTGTGGTCTACCTGCTCGCTCGAGCCCGAGGAAAACCGGCGTCTGGTCGACGCATTCCTCGCGCGGCAGCCGCGGTGGTCGCTCGCCGAAGACCACGAGAGCGTGCCGGATGTCGAGACGACGCAGGAGCGCGGAGGTGGCCCCATCGATGGCGGCTACTTCGCGCGCCTCGTGCGCTCGTAGGCCGTCGCGAGCGACGCTCGCTATCATCGTTCCAAGTCACGAGGAGCATTCGACGCTATGGCACGTTCGCAACAGAAGCAGGAAGAACCCGAGCGCGGTCGACGCGCAGCGCCCAAGCGCGGCATGAACCCGCTCATCCCGCTGGTCGTCGTGGTCGTGATCCTCGGCGGCGGCGTCATGGCGGTGGTGGCCGGCAGCGGGGAGAAGCCCGCGGAGGCTCCCAAGCCCGTCGCCTCGAACAAGCCCAAGCCCTTCGACGACCTGCCGCCGGAGCAGCCGCCGTCGAAGAAGGCCGGTTCGAGCAGTGGTCGCACGTTCATCGCCGACGCTCCGGAAGGCCTCGAGGCCGACGCGAATTGGCAAAAGGCCATCCTGATCGCGAACGAGGGGGCGAAGCTCTTCGACGAGGCCGTGGCGGCGAAAACTGACGGCAACACCGCGCTCTTGAACCAGAAGGGCGCTGGCGCGCGCACGAAGCTCAACGACGCCTTCGACATGACTGCCATTTGGGAAGAGGAGCTCTTCACCAAGTACGGCGATGCCAACCCCGAGGTGCGGCGCATCGTGAAAACGCGCACCGAGTGGATCGACAAGGTGCGCTGGCTGCACAAGTCGATCGCGCGCTAGCTCCGTGAAGCTGGAGCACCCCAAGGTGCGGCGATGAACGCGGAGCCGAAGGGAGCGAGTCGTCGTCGCGCGCTCGTCACGGGAGCATCGTCGGGAATCGGCGAGGCCACAGCGCGTCGACTCGCTCAAGCTGGCTATCGAGTGGCCTTGCTCGCTCGCCGCGAGGCGGAGCTCGAGCGCGTGCGCGCAAGCCTTGTGGATCCCGAGGCCCATCTCTGCGTGCCTTGTGACCTGCGCGACGCCGCTGCGGTCGCGAGCGCGCTGCGCAGCGTGCGCGAGCGCTTGGGCGCGCTCGACCTCGTCGTCCAGAACGCCGCCCACGGCTACCTTGCGCGCGTCGAGGAATATGACCCCAAGCTGCTGCGCTCGCTCGTCGACACCAACGTGACCGCCGTGCTCGACATCGCGCGCGAGTCGCTGCCACTCCTGCGCGCGGGCGAGGATCCGACGATGGTGCTCGTCTCCTCGATCGTCGCGCGGCGCGGGATACCGGGTCAGGTCGCCTACGCGGCGAGCAAGGCGGCGCTCAACTCGATCGGTGAGGGCCTGCGCATCGAGTGGGCGAGCGATGGCATCGCGGTTTGCCTGCTCGACGTCGGCTTGACGCGCACGGCCTTCTTCGCGGCCCAGCCCAATCCTGGCCGCTTGCCCAGTCCCGATGTGAGCGCCGCGGACAGGCCCGAGCGGGTTGCCGACGAGATCCTCGCCCTCGATCGCCACCCCGAGCCCGAGCGCTGGCTGTCTTGGAAGTGGCGCGCGCTGTCGCTCGTTGGCCTGCTCTCGCCGCGCCTCTCCGACCGCTACCTCGTGCGGCGCATGGGCGGCGGCTGGCGCACGCCAGAGCGCTAAGCTAGGACGGCCCACCGTGTTTCGCCTCGCCTACAACACCAACGGACTGGCCCACCACCGGCTGCTCGACGCCCTGCGGATGCTGGCCGACCTCGGCTACGAGGGGGTGGCGATCACTCCCGACGTAGGCCAGCTCGACCCGCTCGAGCCGAACCCTCGGCTGCTGGAGGATGTGCGCCGCTGGAGCGAGGATCTCGGTCTCGAGCTCGCCATCGAGACGGGGGCGCGCTTCGTCCTTGACCCCCGGCGCAAGCACTGGCCGACCCTGCTGGAACCTGACCCCGCCGACCGCTCGCGCCGGGTGCGCATGCTCCAGCGCTGCATCGACCTCGCGGCCGAGCTGGACGCCGGCCTGGTCTCGATCTGGTCGGGGGCGGCCCCCTGTGGCTCGGTCGGGGATCAGCGCGGCGCTCCGGCGGCCCCCGAGGAGCTCTGGGTGCGCCTGTGCGACGGCGTCCGGGCGGTGCTCGACCACGGCCGCGAGCGTGGGGTGACGGTCTCCTTCGAGCCCGAGCCCGGGATGTTCCTCGAGCGCCCCGTGGGCTACCTCGAGCTGTGCCAACGCCTCGGAGCTGACGGCGACGATCTCGGCTTGACCCTCGATGTCGGGCACTGCCTCGTCACGGGCGACCTTCCCGTGGGGGAGCAGCTCCGCGCCCTGCGCCCTCGCCTCGCGCATGTGCACCTCGATGACATCGCCGATGGCCGCCACGAGCACCGCATGTTCGGCGAGGGTGTGCTGAACCTGCCCGAAGTTCTAAACACACTGGTAGAAACGTCTTACGACGGGATGGCGGCCGTGGAGCTGTCTCGCGACAGCCACCGAGGGGCATGGGCTGCCCAGGAGTCCCTGCGCCGCATTCGGGCCGCGCTCGGCCGTTCGGAATGAAGCGACCTTGCGGGCCAGCGGTCGTGGGGGTCACAATGCTGCCCAGCGATGAGCGACCCCCAGCAGGACGGCCGGAGCTTGGGCCCAGACCAGCGCATCTGCCCCACCCGGGCCGATGGGTTGCTGGCCTTGATCGCGGCGACCATCCACACCTCCGAGTGCCAGAAGCGCCAGCGGGAGCATTTCCACAAATGCCCGACTTGCGTGCACCACAACGCTCGCGCCATCACCCCGCCGACCTCGTCCAACCTGCCCGGTCGGCTTCCCGGCCGCTAGAGCTGCCGCGCCCCTCTGGTCGAGCCGGTTCAGGGCTCCCGGTCGGAAGGTCTTTCCTTCCCGAAAGCGCGTCCAGCCATCGATCTTCCGGTCGCTCCGCGCGCGCCGTCAAGTCGGGGTACGGTTCGGCGGCGAGTCATGGGCTCGGGCACTTCCGCCCCCGAGCGCGCGTTCGCCGCACCCCGAACCACCGCGCCCCGATGCTCTCCCGACGCACCCGCGCCGCCCTCGTTGCGAGCTTCCTGCTCGCTTCCTCGGCGCCTGCTCAGAACGCTTTCCGGCCCCTCCCCTCGGTACCCGAGGCCCTCGAGTGGTCGGCAGCCCCTCGGCCGATTCCTTCGCTGTCCAGCTACATGGACGACCTCGAGCGTGCCGCCGAGGCGCCTCGCCCGACCAGCTTCCTCGAAGCCCGGGGCTACCTCGACGCCGCGGGCACCGCGGGCCTCGAAGGCGGTGGCGATGTCTCCCACCAGCGCGGCGGATGGCAGGTGATCTTCGGGACCGAGCTCGACGAGGAGCGCCTCGCGGCCTTCTCGCTCTCGACCGAGGCCCACTTCTACAGCTTCGGTGGCGGTCCCAATCTCGTCCCGGGCGCGAGCGAGCCCTTCAACGACCTCTACCGTGCGTCCTTGTCCGGCATCGTGCGCACGCCCCAGCAGCTCGGCTTGGGCTGGTTCGGCGGCTTCGAGTTCACCCTCGGCGGCGAGGATGAGGCCAGCCCGCGCGACGCTCTGGTCGCCGGCGGCGTCGGCGGCGTGCACTACATCGCGAGCGAGCGGCTCGAGGTCGACGTCGGCCTCGCCATGCTCTCGCGGCTCGAAGATGACCCGTGGATCTGGCCGTTCCTCGGCCTGAAGTGGCGCGCGAGCGAGGCGCTGACGTTCGAGGCCAAGGGCACGAGCTTCGAGGCGCGCTACGCGCTCGATCCAGCATGGAGCCTGTTCGCGCGCGCCGAGTACCAGCTGCGCCAGTTCCGCCTCAACGACAACAACCCGCTGTCCAGCGGCGTGTTCCGCGACGAGGAAATCCGCGCCGGCGCCGGCGTCACGCACCGCTCCGAGAGCGGCTTCAAGCTCGACTTGTTCGGTGGACTGAACGTGTGGCGCGAGCTCTCGACGCTCGACGCCGTCGGCACGAAGGTGAGCGAGGCGGAGGCCGACCCGGCTCCGTTCATCGCCCTCGCGCTGCAACTCAGCGTGTGAGCGGTTAGCCGAAGCGCAGTCCGCAGTCAGGGCAGCGCCGCGCCGTCGTCTTGAACGCCGCCCCACAGGCCGGGCAGTTGGCCTCGTCGGCGTCGAGGTTGATCGCGCCGCTCGCGCGCGCGAGCGCGTCGGGGTCGACGTCCGAGCCCCAGTGCTCGTGCACGAGCTGGGCCGCCACCGCCGCATCCTGGCTCGCGACCGCGAGCCAAAGCTTGGTCCCTCACCCTGTGCCGCAGCCGCCCGGTGGCGAGACCATCTGGGCCTCGACGCCGCGGTGGCGCAGGTAGGCCTGCACGTCGCGCAGGAGCGCCATGTCGCCCTGGGCGACGATCGCGTGATCGGGTGCGTGGTCCATGGGGCGCGCTCCTCGCGTCTAGCCGCGGGCGGCGGCGAGGATCTCGTGCTTCTCGAGCAGGCGCGGCGTGGTCTTGGCGAGCGTGAGCACCGCGTCGACCGCCTTGTCCGTCGGCTGCACCCCGTGCTTCTCGAGGAACCAGATCACGTTGGACTTGCCGGACATCGGCCCGACCTTGATCACCTGCTCGAGCCCGACCATGTCGGCGGGAACGCCGGAGTAGACGCGGTTGGCGAGCCACGTGTCGCCCTTGCGGAAGGCCTTGATCACGGCCGCCGCGTGCACGCCGGTCCCGGTCTCGAAGGCATCCGAACCGAACACGGAGTAGTTCGACGGCAACGGAACGCCGATCGCCTTGTGCGCGAGGCGCACGTAGTCGCCGAGCACCGACAGGTCGTTGTCGATCCAGCCGAGCAGGCGCAGGTTCACGAGCAGCATGTCCATCTCGGCGTTGCCGGCGCGCTCGCCGACGCCGAGCGCCGTGGCGTGCACGCGCGTCGCGCCCGCTTCGAGGGCCGCGAGGGCGTTCGCGAGCCCGAGCCCGCGGTCGCGGTGGCCGTGCCAGTCGATGCCGACCTTGGGATTGGTCGCGTCCACGATGCTCTTCACGTAGCGGATCAGCTTGGCGGTGCCGTCCGGCGTCGCATGGCCGCAGGTGTCGCACACGCACACGCGCTTGGCGCCCGCTTCGATCGCGGTGGTGTAGAGCGCCTTCACGCCGTCGGGGTGCGCGCGCGTCGTGTCCTCGGTGACGAACATGCAGTCGAGGCCGTTCTTGACCGCGAACTCGACCGCGTCCTTCGAGAGCTTGAGCATCGTGCTCATCTCCCAGTTTTCCGCGTACTGGCGGATCGGGGACGAGCCGATGAAGGCGCACACCTCGACCGGCTGGCCGGTGGCCTGCACGACGTCGACCACCGGCGCGATGTCGGTGATCACCGTGCGGCAGGCGACGTTAGCCTTGATCTTGAGGCCGGCCATCTCGCGCACGAGCGCCGTGATGTGCTCTCTCGCGCGCGCGCCGGCGCCCGGCAGGCCGACGTTGGCGGTCTGGATGCCGAGCTGGTCCATCAGCCGCACGAGCGCGATCTTGTCGCCGAGCTCGGGGTCGCGTGCAGAGGGGCTCTGCAGGCCGTCGCGCAGGGTCTCGTCATCGAACTGGATCGCGCCAGCGGGCTTCTTCGGGGCCTGTCCGGCGGTGTTCCAGTCGTAGATCAGGGCTTCGCGGTCGATGGCGGTCATGGGAGTGCGATCCTAGGTGGAGAGCGCCTTATCATAGGCGCTCCCGGCCCGTTCCGAATCCGCCCGATGTCCCTGCTGCCCCGCCCCGCCCCGCGTCCCGTCCACAAGTTAGGTGGAGCGTCTCTGGCCGACGGTCCGGCCGTGCGGCGCGTAGGGGCGTTGCTCGCCGAGCGCGTGGCCGACTGCCCTGTTGCGGTGGTCAGCGCCGTCGAGGGCGTCACGTCCGCCCTCGACCGTGTCGCGCATGCCGCGGCTGCGGGGCGCGACGAGCTCGGGCCCGTGCGCGTGCGCCACCGCAGCCTGCTTGCGCAGCTCGAGCTCGACCCCGAGATGCTCAACCGGCACTTTGCCGAGCTCGCGACGGTCCTTAGTGCGATTCGCTCGCGCGGGGCGCTCGCCGCGCACGAGCGCGACCACGTGCTCTCGTTTGGCGAGCGCGTCAGCGCGCGCATCGTCGCCGCTCACTTGAGCGCACGCGGCCTGCGCGCCGTGCCGATCGACGCCTACGATCTCGGCCTGCAGAGCGACTCAAACCACGGCCGCGCCAAGGTGCTCGCGCAGAGCGCCGAGCGCGTGCGCAGCGCACTGGTGCGCTTCGACGGCATCCCCGTGATCACGGGCTTTCTTGCCGCCGACGCGCAGGGTCGCCTGACGACGCTCGGCCGCAATGGATCGGACCTCTCGGCCTCGCTGATCGGCGAGGCGATCGGAGCGCGCGAGGTCTGCTTCTGGAAGGAAGTCGGCGGCGTGATGACCGCCGACCCGAAGCTCGTGCCGAACGCGCGCACGCTGCGCGCGCTGTCGTACGAGGAGGCGGGCGAGCTCACGCGCCATGGCGCGGGGGTGTTGCACTCCGAGTCCGTGCAGCCGCTCGCTCGTGCAGGAGTCCCGGGGCGCGTGCTGTGCGCGCGCAACCCATCCGACCCGGGCACGCTCGTCTCGCGCGAAGGCAGCGGCGCCGAAGCCGTCGGAATCGCTTGTCGTCGCGACGTGCTGCTCGTGCGCCTCGCGCCGGACAGCGCGGACGTGCGCGCCAGTGTGAGCGCCGCGCTCGCGCGCCTTGGCCTCGAGCCCTTGCACTTCGGAGCCGCGGATGGCGCGCTGCTCGTCGTCACGCCATCGAGCGAGGACTTGGCCCGCGAGCTCTCGCCGCTCGGCAGCCGGATCTCGATCGAGCGCGACCTCGCCAGCGTGGCCACCGTCGGCAGCGGAGCGCCAGTGCTCGACGCCGCGCTGCACGCGGCCGGCATCGACATCCGCGCGTGCTGGAACGATGGTCCGCTCGTGACGCGCGTACACTTGGTACCCGCGGCCCAGCTCGCGCTAGCTGCACGCGCTCTGCACGCTGCCGCGTTCGAAGTCACCGTCCCTCCGGAGCCCGCCCGATGAAGCTCGCCGCTCTCTTCCTGCCCCTCGCCCTGCTCGTCGCCTGCAGCTCGACCGCGACCGAAGAGGGCGCGTCCCCCGCGCGCGAGGCCGCGGCCGCGTGGGCTCCCGCCGAGACTAACGGCGTCGGTACCCCAGCCTTGTGGACGACGACGCTCGACGCGCAGCACGGCCGGATCAAGACCGTCGCCACCGACAACACGGGCCACAACTACAACCTGCTGCTGTCGGGCGAGGATTTCGGGCCCGACGTCTCCATCCGCACGGGCCTGTGCGCAAACTCAGGTCTGGAGGACCAGGGCGGCGGAGTGGTGTGGCGCGCTCAGGACGCCGCCAACTACTACATCACGCGCTGGAACCCGCTCGAGAACAACCTGCGCATCTACAAGGTCCAGAACAGCAAGCGCGCGCAACTCGCCTCGATCTCGGGCGAGCTGCCCCGCGGCTGGATCGACCTCTCCGTGACGATGCGCGGCCCGAAGATCCTCGTGACCTGCGGCTCGCTCTCGCTCGGCGTCGAGGACACGACCTTCGCGGCCGCCGGCAAGGCAGGTCTGTGGACCAAGGCCGACGCCAACACGAGCTTCACCCTCCCGCACGTCGAGACCCTGCGCTAGGCGTCGAGACGTCCCGGAAAGGCCGAGAGCCCGCGCCGGCGTAGGCCGTGCGCGGGCTCTCGGAGTTTTCGCGATCGCCGCGCGTCAGGGCGTCGAGAGCAGCTCGATCTGGAACACGAGCGTGGAGTTGGGCGGGATGTCCGCGCCGGCGCCGGCTTCGCCGTAGGCGAGGCCCGGCGGGATCACGAACTTGTAGATCGCGCCTTCCTGCATGAGCTGCACGCCTTCGGTCCAACCCTTGATCACGCCGCCCAGCGATAAGCTCGCGGGCTGGCCCGTCGAGTAGCTCGTGTCGAAGCGGTTGCCATTGGTGAGCCAGCCGACGTAGTGGACGGTGACCATGTCGCTGGCGCCGGGCGTCTTGCCCGCGCCGGGCTTGACGACCTCGTAGGCGAGGCCGCTCGGCAGCGTCACGAGCTTCGAGGCCTCTGGCATCGAGAAGGTCGGCACCGTGACGATGTCGAGCAGCTTCACCTCCCAGACGATAATCGACTCGGGCTTGGTGTTGGGCGGAAGGCGCTGGAACGAGGCCGAAGCCGGCAGCTCGATACGCACGGAGCCATGGAGCGGGCAGAGCTTGAGCGCCTCGCTCAGGCCCATGGCCGGCATCTCGCCGACCGTGCCCGTGGCACCCGGCTCGGGGCGCGGGCGACCACGGCTCTCGCGGTCGTCGCAGGAGAGCAGCTCGCCGCTCGAGCGCCACACCGCGAAGTGGAAGCGCACGAGATCGCCCGCGTTCGGCGTCACGCCCGTGCCCGGCGCGAGCACTTCGTAGCCGATGCCGCTCGGCGTGGTCTTTTTCGTCGAGGGGTTGACCTGCGCGAAACGCCACACGACGTCGAGCAGCTCGACCTCGAACACCAGCGTCGCGTTGGCCGGGATCTTGCCCGTGGCGCGCGTGCTGTAGCCGAGCTCGGCCGGGATCGTGAGCTTGAGCTTGTCGCCCTTCTCCATCAGGGCCACGCCCTCGTCCCAGCCTTTGATCACCTCGCCGCGTCCGAGCTCGAACACGAACGGCGCGCCGCGCGTGACCGACGAGTCGAACACCGTGCCGTCCGTGAGCCAGCCGGTGTAGTGCATGCGCACGACGTCGCCCTTCATCGCCTTCGTGCCGCCGTCACCCTTCTTGAGTACCGAGTACTTCAGGCCCGAGGGCAGCGACACGATCTCCGTGTCCGCGGGCATCTTCGGCGCGTTGTCTTGGGAGTGCGCGAGGGCCGGCAGGGCGAGCAGCGCAGCGAGGAGCGTGTGCAGGAGCTTCAAGTCGTAGTCTTCTTTTTTCAGAGGGTGGGAGAGGGGCTGGCGCAGCATCGCGCGAGCCAGCTGGGTCAGGAGCGCGCGGCGTCGACGCGATCGATGTAGGCGGCGCAGACGTGGTCGCCCATGACGTTCGTCACGGTGCGGCCCATGTCGAGGATACGGTCGACGCCGAGCACGATGGCGATGCCATCCGGCGGCACGCCAGCCTGTGCCATGACGCCCATGAGCAGCGGCAGCGAGCCACCGGGCACGCCCGCGGCGCCGATCGCCGTCAGCACGCACATCCCGACGACCATGACCTGCGTGCCGAGCGAGAGCTCGATACCGAACACCTGCGCCACGAACAGCACCACCGCGCCCTCGAAGAGCGCTGTGCCGTTCATGTTCATCGTCGCGCCAAGCGGCAGCACGAAGCCGGCGATTTTCGGGCGGATACCGAGGGATTCCTGAGCCACGCGGATCGAGGTCGGGAGCGTCGCGTTGCTTGACGAGGTCGAGAACGCGGTGACCATGACCGGCATGGCGTCCTTCAGGAACTGCCACGGGTTGCGCCGTGCGAGCAGTGTGAGCAGCAGCGGGTAGAGCACCAGCAGCTGGATCAGGTAGCAGGCGAGGATGATGCCTACGTACAGCCCGAGCTTCTGCAGCAGCCCGAGGCCAAAGCGTGCGGTGACCCCGAAGATCAGGCAGAAGACGGCGTAGGGCGCGAGCTTCATCGCGAAGCCGACCACGGTCACCATCGCGTCGGAGACGCCTTCGAGCGCCGTGGACAGCAGCTCGCGCTTGCGCGTCTCGACGAAGGTCAGCGCGGCGCCGAGCAGCAGCGCGAAGATGATCACGGGGATCATCTCCATGTTGACGGCAGCCTTGAGCAGGTTGCGCGGCAGGAACATGTCCAGGATCTGGTTCACGCGCCCAAGCAGGTCGAGCGGCGCGCCCGCGGCGGCCTTGTCCGCTAGCGACTTCACGTCACCGGCATACTTCGCCTGCAGCTCGGCCACCGTCGTCGCATCGAAGCCAGCGCCGGGCTGCAGCAGATGCAGCGCCGCGATGCCGAGCACCGCCGACGCGGCCGACGTCACCACGAAGAAGCCGAGTGTGCGCGCACCGAGACTGCCGAGCTTGCGGATGTCGCCGAGGCTCGCGACCCCGACGGCGATCGAGGCGAACACGAGCGGCAGCACGACCACGAACAGGAGGCGCAGGAAGATCTGCCCGATCGGGTGTGCAACCGTGTCGATCGCGATGTCGAGCGTGCGGCGCGCATCCGGCGAATCCGCGACCAGCGTGTTGGCCACGACGCCGCACAAGGCGCCCAGACCGAGGCCCGCGAGGATCCGGTTGTGGCCGCCGCCCGAGCTCATTGCACACCGGGAGCGTCATCGCGCTTCTTGAACACCAGGCTGAGCACCACCGACAACGCGAGAATGCCGAGCACCGCGCCGAGCGCCCAGGGAATCGGGATCTTGTACCAGTGCGCGAGCAGCATCTTCACGCCGACGAACACGAGGATCAGCGCGAGGCCGTGCTTGAGGAAGTGAAACAGGCCGATCAGCCCCGCCACGGCGAAGTACAGGGCGCGCAGGCCGCAGATCGCCATGACGTTCGAGCTGTAGAGCACGAAGCGGTCGTGGGTGATGCCGAGCGCGGCTGGCACCGAGTCGACGGCGAACAGCACGTCCGTGGCCTCGACCACGAGCAGACACAGGAACATCGGCGTCGCGTAGGAGTGCCCCTCGCGCTGCACGAAGAACCGTGAGCCGTCGAAGTCAGCTGTCACGCGCAGGAAGCGTCGCGAGAGCCGCAGCACGAAGTTCTTGTCCGGCTCGATCTCCTTGTCCTCCTGAAAGGCCAGCTTGATGCCGGTGATGAGCAGGAAGCCGCCGAGGATGTAGGTCGTCCAGTGGAAGCGCTCGACGAGCTCGACGCCGAGCAGGATGAACACGGCGCGCATGACGAGCGCGCCGACGATGCCCCACGTGAGCACGCGGTGCTGGTTCTCCGGCGCGATGCGGAAGAACTTGAACAGCACGACGAACACGAACAGGTTGTCGACGCTGAGCGCTTTCTCCGTCAGGTAGCAGGTGGCGTAGGCCGCGGCCGAGTCCGAACCCTTCTCGTACCACACGAGCCCCCCGAGAGCGGTCGCGAGCACGATCCACACCAGCGTCCAGCCGAGGGATTCCTTGAACCCGATGACGTGTGCTTGGCGGTGGAACACGCCGAGATCGAGCGCCATCGAGATGGCGACGATTCCGCCAAACACGAGCCAGAGAACCGTATCACCCACAGAGCACCATCTTGATATGCGGCGGGAGCCGCTTCGCGAGTCCGTTGACGACGTGTCCGCGGATCAGGTTGTAGACCGCGCTGCGCTGGGTCGCGCCGACCATGACCGCGTCGACGCCGAGCGTCTCGGCCGCGCGCACCATGCCCTCGACGGCGTTGTAGCTCACCGTCCAGATCGGGATCAGATTCATGCCCTGGCGTTCAGCCTTGCGCGCCGCGTCGAGCAGCGGGCCCTCGGCCCCGGAGCTCTTCGGCGAGTCGACCTCGCTGTTGCGCACGAACAGGCCCGGCCGCTCCTCGATGAAGAGCGCGTAGATCGTGGTCCCGCCGAGGCCCTTCTCGCGCAGAATCGCCTCCTGCAACAGTGCGTCGTTCGTCGAGCGGATGCCGACCAGCGTGTGCGACGGGTAGAGCGCGACGATGTTCTCGGCCTGAGCAAGGCTGAAGATCTCGGTCTCGCCCCTCTCGAGCTCCTGTTCGGACTGCTCGATCGTCTCGTACGCGATGCGCCTGAAGAGCGGCGTCCCGTAGAACCAGTCGGTGAACCACTTCTGCTGGGTGCCGATCGCGAACAGCAGGCCGCCGATCACGAGCAGCCCGCCGAAGATTGTGGCGTCCTTCTTCACCATCAGCGCGGTGAACCACGCGACGACGACCATGCCGGTGGTGGCGACCCCGAGCCAGAACTTGAGCCCGCGATCGTTCTCTCGCCAGCGCGTCAGGTCGAGTCCGAGTGAAGTCAGCACGAACGCGCCGAGCAGGCCGAAGGCGTACAGGTTGCCGAGCATCACGAGGTCGCGACCCGTGACGAGCACCATCAGGATCGGAACCAAGGTCGCGATGGCGATGGCGACGTGCGGCGTGCCGAAGCGGCGGTTGCGCCAAGTGACGAGCTCGGGCATGAAGTGCGCGTCGGCGAGCGCGAGGAACACGTGGTAGGCGCCGATGATCGCCGTGTTGGCAGCGAAGAGCAGCAGCGACGAGGCGGTCGCGACGACCGCGACGCGCACGGGGAAGCCGCCGTAGGCTTGCGCGAGCTCGCTGACGAAGCGCTCCTGCTTGAGCTCGTCGCCCTTGATGTCCGCGCCGAGCAGGCCGACCGTGAACAGCGTCAGGAACGGTGAGGTCAGCAGGATCGAGCCGACCACGAGCTTCATGCCCTTGCTCGCCGTGACCTTGATCGGGAGCTTCATCGCTGGGCTGAGCTGGCTGATGCTCTCGAGACCCGAAAAGGCGAGCCAGGCGCTGGAGTAGCCGACGAGCAGGGTCGGTACGCCGAGCTCCGCGCCACCGAAGACCGTGTCGAACATCGTGCCCCAGCCCTCAGGGCCGAGCTTCAGCATCGTCGCGCCGATGACGCCGAGGTTGACCACGAAGGCGGCCGCAGCCATCACCAGCGCGAGCACCGCGCTCTCGCGGATTCCGATCGTGTTGATCAGAGCGAGCAGGAGCAGCGCCCCGATCGCGACGGACACGACGTGCCCCTCGAGCCATGGGAACAGGCTGCCCAGGTACACGACGCCCGAGAGCGACGAGATCGCGCTCGTGACGAAGTAGCTGACCGAGATCAGGAGGCCTCCGAGCAGACCCATGCGCGGGCTGAAGGCTTCGCTTGCCACCGTGACCACGCCGCCGCCCTCGGGATGGCGCCAGCAGATCTCGATGTACTTCTGCGCGAGCAGCACGAAGCCGACTAGCGCGACCGCGACGAACAGCGGCGCCGCGTCGCCCACCTGCTGGTGGAGGATCCCCGGCACGTAGTAGATCGACGTGCCGATGTCGGAGAACACGACTGCCCAGACGAGCAGCGGCGAAAGCTGTCGCAGCGACGCTCCTTGCGAGCGCGCCAGTTCTTGGGTGGAAGCAGGGCCTGAGTGCATGGTTGCCGGTCGCTTGCACGGCAGGGCGCGCGCGACCGGCTCCGGGCTCTTTCAGAGGAAAAAGACCAAAGTGACGATCACGAACAGCGGGATCAGGATCCCGATGCTGTAGGCCATGTAGCCGAAGAATCCGGGCATCTTGACCCCGTTCTCTTCCGCGATGGCCTTGACCATGAAGTTGGGGCCGTTGCCGATGTAAGTGTTGGCGCCCATGAACACGGCACCGCACGAGATCGCCATCATCAGCGCCTGCGCGGCGTCACCCTTGGCGAGCAGGTCGCCGAGGTAGGTCGAGCCCTCGACCGGAATGCCCGCCTGCCCGGCCGCGGTGGCCGCGAAGGTCAGGTAGGTCGGGGCGTTGTCCAGGAAGCTCGACAGCGCGCCCGTGGCCCAGAAGTACTGCCACGTGGCGGTCATGCCGAAGCCTTGGCCCGCGATCATGCGGTCGCCCTTGCCCCAGGCGTTGAGGATCTCGAGCGCCGGAGCCATGCAGACGAAGATGCCGGCGAACAGCACCGCGACCTCGACGATCGGGGTCCACGAGAACTTGTTGAGGGCGCGGTTCTGGGCGTTGGTGGTGAACCACGCGCCGAGCGCGCACAGCACCATCAGCGCCTCTTGGGCACCGATCGGCCACGGCTTGCCGCCGTTGAACAGGCCGCTGCCGGAGCCGTAGATCGCGAACACGACGCCGAGCAGGAACAGGAAGTTGAGGCTGCCCTCGACCTTGAAAGGCTCGTGCGTCTGCACTTCTTCGAGCTGCGAGCCAGGGCGCTCGCGCTCTTCCTTGGCGAACACCTGCTGGTCCCACACGTTGAAGACCACGAGCAGCGCGCCGTTCACCAGCAGCCACTCCCTCCACAGGTTGAAGGTCCAGCCGAAGGGCACGCCCTTCAGGACGCCGAGGAACAGCGGCGGGTCGCCCAGCGGGGTCAGCAAGCCGCCGCAGTTCGACACGATGAAGATGAAGAAGACGACGATGTGCACCTTGCGCTCGCGCGGCGCGTTGGCCCGCAAGAGCGGTCGGATCAGGAGCACCGAGGCGCCGGTTGTTCCGACGAAGCTCGCGATCACCGCGCCGATGCCGAGGATCGCGGTGTTGAGGAGCGGGGTCCCCGACAGCGAGCCGCGGATGTAGATGCCTCCGGTGATGATGAAGAGCGAGCCAAGCAGGCAGATGAACGAGACGTACTCGTGGGCCTTCTCGAGCAGCACGTGGGTGCCCGCCGAGCCGTGGGCCATCACCATGTAGGCTGCGACCGGCACGCCGCACAGCGCCGCGACGAGGCCCTTGTTCTTGTTGTGCTCCCACCAGTGGCCGGCGAAGAGCGGCAGGACCGCGATGGCGAGCAGGATCGCCGCGAAGGGGATCAGGGTCCAAAGCGGCATGGCGGCTCCCATGCCAACGCTCTCGCTGCCTTCGGCGCGGGCCGAGGGCGAGAGGCCGAGGATCAGGGCCGGCGCCAGTAGGGCCGCCAGCCGGGGTGCGCCCCGCTGGAAGCGCTTGAGGATGGCATGGGACATCGGGGACCGCTCCTTAGACAGGAGGTGGGATCAGGCGGGGGACGCGAGGACGGGGAATTGGGGGAGCGTCCCACCTGCGGGGAAATAGGCCCGCGAGTTTGCGCCCCCCGGACGCGCGGATCAAGCGACCAGCGCCCCCGCCCCCCCGCGGCACTTCCCGCGGTTTTCCCGCGGATATCGGACCCGTCGGCTCAGCCCTCCGAGCTTCGTCGATACCGTGGACGGGTGCGCAGCTCGGGCGGGAGCGAGGGCGGGCAGGCCATGAGCAGGTCGAGGCGTCCCTCGAAGGCGTGCTCGGCGATGCGCAGGATGTTGCGGGCGTCGTCAAGGGCGCGGTGTTGGGTGCCACTGAGCGTCAGTCCGGCCCGGGCCAGCGCTTGCGCCATCCCGCCGGGCTTCATGCCGAACTTGGGGCAACAAATATGCTTCAAGTTCAACGTATCATCCATGAAGGGGTAGGGTACGCCGCTGAGCTCGCAGTCGCGCACCAGCTGGCGCCGATCGTAGTCCCCCCACGAGGCAAAGCGCACCCCTTGTGGCTCGCCCAGCCATGCCAGAAAGGCTTCGAAGGCTGGCCCGAAGGGTTCCGCCACATCCACATCCTCCTGCCGAATGGAAGTCAGTTGGGTGCAGAAGGCCGAGAGCGAAGCAAAGCGGCTCGGGCGCACGAAGCGCTGGAACTCACGCGTCGGCGCGCACCCGTGCGGATCGACGAGCAAGGCGCCGATCTCGATGGTCTCCATCCGCTCCTGCACATGCGCCCCGCGCTCCCAGCAGGTCGCTTCCAGATCGACGACGAGCAGCTTCTTGGGCTCCATGGCGTCCCTTGCGGCGCCAAGGCTAACAAGCCCGCGACTCACCCCGCCCACGGCGCCTGCGTATCCTCCCGCCCCATGCTCCGCCTCCCGGCCCGCCTCCGCCCGCCCACCGCCAGCGCGACCACCCGACGCCGGCCCCGCGGGGGTCGCCGGTGAGGCCGCGCCGCTCGCTCTGGGCGCTGTCGCTGGCCTTGCTCGTGCCGGCCCTCGTCGTGCTGGCCCTGCGCGCCTTCGTAGGCGATTTGTTTCTCGTCGACAGTCGGTCCATGGAGCCAGCGCTGCACGGCGACCCCGAGGACGGCGACCGCGTCTTCGTGCGCTTCGAGCGCCGGCCGTCTCTCTCGCGCTTCGATCTGGTCGTGCTCGAGCGCCCCGGCGAGCGCGCGCCGATCGTCAAGCGCGTGGTCGGGTTGCCCGGAGAGACCGTGCAGCTCTCTGGTGGCGACCTCTATGTCGGCGGTCGCCTGCTCGAGGGCGACGTGCCCCGCGCCCCATGGGTGCCGGTGTTCGACTCGCGACTGCACGCGCTCGATGCGCTGTTTCACTTCGATCGCCCGCGCTGGAGCGAATCCGAGGGCGGCGCGTGGCGCATCGACGGACGCGGCGCGCGCGGCGTGTTCGCGCGCCTGCGACCGCGCTTGCAGGACGACGTCCTCTCGCCCGACGGCACGCGCGTCGACGGCCGCAATCCCGTCAACGACGTGTTGGTCGAGCTCGAGCTGCGTCCGGCCGCGAGCTTCGGCACGTTTCTCGTGCGCCTCAGCGAGGAAGGCGACCTGTTCTGGGCCGAGCTGTCTCGCGCCGACGAGGGGCGACTGCGCGCGCGCCTCTTGCGCGCGACGCGCTCCGGCGCGGGCGACAGCGCGCCCGAGGTGCTCGGCGTCACCGAAGTCGAGCCGGGCAAAGAGCCGTGGATTCGCATGCGCTTCTCCAACCGCGACAACGAGCTCGCACTCGACGTCGCGGGACGCGTCGACTGCCTGCGCTATCGCTACCCGCGCAACTCGCCCACGCCGCGCACTCCCGACGGCGGCATGATCCACGCCTTGCCGCGCATCGAGCTCGGCGGCGACGAGCTCGACCTCGAGCTGCGCCACGTGCGCGTCGAGCGCGACACCACCTGGTTCAGACTGGGTCGCTTCGGCGTCGACGAACCCGAAGTGCTCGGCCCCGATGAGCTGTTCCTGCTCGGCGACAACTCCGCTGAGAGCCGCGACAGCCGCGAGTGGGGCCCGATCCCGCTCTCGGCGGTGATCGGAGTGCCGCAGTCCGTCCTCTGGCCGCGCTCGCGCGCCCGCGACCTCTAGTCGGCGCCCCGCTGCCTCTTTGGGGCGCCGCCAGCGTGCACGCGCCCGTGAAGTGGGCCCCGCCCCGTTCGCGTGCCGCACACCACACGCAGGGCTCGCTTACGCGCCAGTTACGCCCGCTGGCTGAATGTCGATCGCTGACCGCCGTACTCGGGCACACCAGTGGCATCCGCGTGGATCCACGGACCTCGAACTCCCGAAAATTCAGGCATTTCCATGAGCAAGGGCAACGCAGGCGGTGGCAAGGGCGGCGGCGGTTCCAAGGGCGGCGGCGGTTCCAAGGGGAGCGGCTCCCAAGGCGGTGGTGGCTCGAAGGGCGGCAACCCCAACTATCCGAGCGCCACGGGCAAGCCCTCCGGCGGCGGTCGCGGCAACACGCCGAAGTAGGCCGCCATCCCGGTTTGGCCAGTGCGGACGGGGCGCGCCGATCTGCGCGCTGCCTCCGTCGACCCTCAACGCGCGGCGCGCGTTGCGACACGCGACGGGGCGGTGCGCGGGCGTTTCAGGCTTCGAGCAGCGGCAGGCGCTCGATCGGGCAGTCGAAGGACTCGCCGCCGACTGTGACGTACATGTGACCATCGCTGACGGAGACGTCCCAGCGCGCGGTGCGCTCGAGCTTGGCCTCGAGGGCGCGCAGGAAGGGCTGGGGGAAGGAAGTGACGAGGATCTCGTTCCCGCGGTGGATGCGCTCGCCTGAGAGCGGCGTGCGCAGGAGCTCGATCGTGCGGTCGGTGTAGAGCGCGACACGCGGGCAGGACTTGGAGGCCTTGTGCAGGCGCTCGGCGGAGGGCGCGCCCACCTCGATCCAGGCGCGGCGCAGGCCGGTGAGGTCGTGGATCGAGAGCGCCGGCTCGTCGGTGTCGCTGATGCCGCCCTTGGAGAAGGCGATGCCTTCCGTGTGCTCGAGGCAGTAGGCGAGCACGCGCACGATGAGGAACGGGCCGCTCTCGGAGGGGTGGCGGGCGACGCGCAGCTCAAGGCTCTCGTAGACCCCGCGGTCGGTGTCCGAGAGTGCGACCTCGAAGCGGTAGAGGGTGGCGCCGAGGCCCATGGGCGGAGCCTAGCAGCCCGCACTGGCCTCCCGGGGGCCCGAAGGGCCTTCCACACACCTCGCACGGGACTTTTTCGCGAGCGGAACTCCGCAACCTAGACGTCCCGACGGGGTTCGAGGATGGTTGGGAACCGTGAGCCACAGTTTCGTCGACGACCCGGGCGTGCGCTGGATGCTGGAGTACCAGCGCGGCGACGAGGGGGCGTTCGACCGCATCGTGGAGGCTTACTCGGGCCAGCTGTACGCGCTCTTCACGCGCTTCCTCGGGCCGGCGCCGGAGCGCGAGGACCTCGTGCAGGAGGTGTTCCTGCGCGTGATCCGCGCTCGCGAGCGCTACCAGCCGACGGCGTGCTTCTCGACTTGGCTCTATCGCATCGCCTTCAACATCGCGGTGAGCCGCACCCAGCGCAGGCACAACGAGACGTCGCTCGACGACGGTACGGAAGAGGGCGGTGAGGCGGTCTGGAGCGAGCTCGGGGACGCGCGCGCCGAGCGCCCTTCGGTGCCGATCGAGCGCGGCGAAGTGGTGAGCGCGGTGCGCGCCGCGATCGCGTCGCTTCCGGAGGCCCAGCGCATGGCGCTCGTGCTCGCCAACTACGACGAGCTGCCCCACTCCGAGATCGCGATCGTGCTGCGCTCGAGCGAGAAGGCCATCAAGTCGCTCGTGCATCGCGCGCGGGAAAACCTGCGCCTTCGCCTGGCGCCCTTCCTGCAGCAGGAGCTCCCGTGAACGCCTGCCACCAGTTCCGCAACCGTCTCGCAAGTCTGCTCGCGGGCCGTGCCTCGAGTGCGTCCTTCGGTGAGCTCGCGTGGCACGGGCACCTGCTCGGCTGTGCCGCGTGCCGTGCGCTTGTCGAGACCGAACAGGCGCTCGAGGAGCTGCTCGTCTCGTTGCCGCAGCCGCAGCTGCCGCCGGAGCTCGCGCAGCGCCTGCTCGCGCGCCTCGAGCCGGCGCGCGGCGATGTTGCGCTCGACCTGCTGCTCGAGCGCGGCGATGCGGTCGCCGTCCCCGGAGCGCTCGCGTCGCGCATGCTCGCCAAGCTCGACTCCGCGCGCACCGCCCAGCGGGAAGATGCGCGCCTCGATGCGCTGCTCGGGCGCTTGCCCGAGCCGCAGGTGCCCGCGGACTTCTCCCAGCGCACGCTCGCACGCCTCGCTCCCGCCCGACGCCCTCGCCGCGCGGGCCCGAGCCGCCTCGCGCTCGCCGCCGCCGCCCTCTTCGTGCTCGGACTCGGCACATGGCTACTCGTGCGCGACCCTCGCCAGGAGAGCACGAGCGACCAAAACCTCGCGCAGGGCCCTGCGCCGCGCGCTCCCGAAGTCGCGCCGCGCGAGCACCTGCTCGACGAGCCGCCCGCGGACCTGCTGGCCTCGCTCGACCTGCTCGAGTCGTGGGAGCTCGTCACCGAAGACTCGATCGAGGCCGACGTGCTCGCTCTCGACGGCTTCGACGCGCTTCTGCTCGACGTCGCCGACGAGCTCGATGCGGAGTCGGTGCAGCAACCCGAGAGCGAGCGGAGGAACGGCTAGCCATGCTCGCCCGCATCCGTCCGCTGCTCGCGCTCCTGTGCATCGCGCTGTGCTCGCTCGTGCTCGTCGCTCAACAGCGCGACGAGCGCGACCTCGAGCGCGCGCGCGAGCGCTGGAACACGCTCTCCCCGCAACAGCGCGCGGAGCTCGCCGAGCGCTTCGAGCGCTGGAAGTCGCTCTCGAAGGAGGAGCGCGGACACATCCGCGAGCGCTTCGACAGGGTGAGCTCGCTGCGTCGCTCAGCGCACGAGTGTCTGCCCGACGAGGCCCGCAGGGAGTTCACGCGCCTGCGTCCCGAGCAGCAGGCCACGGTGCTCTCCGGCGTCGCCTCGCAGAAGATCCAAGAGCGCGGTCGCGAGCTGCTCGAGCGCCTGCCGTCGCACTGGCGCGAGCGTCTCGAAGGCGCGAGCCCCGAAGAGCGCCCGCGCCTCGTCGGCGAGTTCCGCGCCCGCATGCACCAGAAGGCTCTCGAACGCATCCACGCGTTCGAGCGCGAGGGAGCGGTCGACGCTGCCGCGGCGGCGCGCCTGCGCCAGTCCGCGCCCGAGGAGCTGACCCGCGAGCTCGTCGCGCTCGAAGTGCGTCGCTTCCGCGAGCGCGCCGAGCGCGAGGGCCTGCCGCCGTACGTCAGCCCCGAGCAGTGGGAGCAGTGGAAGTCCCTGCCGCAGCGCGAGCAGTGGGAGCGGCTGCACCATGCACGCCATTGCTTCGAGTCCAGCGATGGTCCCGAGGGTCGCGGCCAGGGGCACCGCGACGGCGGGCGCGGCGCCCGGCGCGAGCCGATCAGCGAAGGCGAGAAGTCCCTGCGCGAAGCGTTGCGCCCGGATCCGGCGTGGTTCGTCGAGTTCGTCAACGCCGAGCCCGAGGTGCGAGCCGAGCTGATCGCCACGCACCAGCGCGCGCGCGCGCTCGGGGTGCTGGAAGCCCGGCCCGGCCTGCTTTCGGCGGAGCAGCTCAGCGAGTTGCGAGGCTTGCACGGACGCGCTTTCTTCGAGGCGCTCGACCGCGCGCTCCCGTCGCTGGACCTGCCGCCTCTGCGCAATGTTCGCCACCCCGATGGGGATGGCCGTCGGGGCGGGAAGCCCTTCGAGCGTCCGGGCGACGGTCCGCGACCGCGTTCGGGCTCTGGCAACCGCTAGCGCCGCCGGCGGAACTGGAAGGAACTTCGCACGGCGGTGCGGCCCATGCGCCGCCGCCATTCGCGGCGACGTCGCGCAGCGTGCCCGTGTTCGATGCGACCGTGAGTGCGCCCGCAGCCAGCACGCCCCATTCGGGCCCTCTCAAGACAGCGTTCTGCAAGCAAGACGCGCGCGAGACCTTCCGTGCGCTGCTGCACTCCCTGCCAGTGTCGCTCGCCGTACGCGGGATCCTGCGCACGCGCGTGCTGGCTGAGCGCGGCAGCCCGCGCGCTCCGCTGCTCGACGTCGGCTGCGGCGACGGGCTCTTCTGGGAGGTCCTGACGCGCGACCTCGCCACGCCGCGCCTCCCGTCGCTGGGCGACGAGTCGACATCTCGGGGAATGGCCGGGTGCGCGCGCGCTCGACAAGCGCGTGGGCGCCTTCCGCACGGTGATCGCGAACTGCTTGCCAGACCACACGTTCCGAAGCTCGCGGACGCGCCCTCCAACATTCGCCGCTACATGGCGCCGGACGGAGAGCAGCGGCTGTTCGTGCCCGCGCCGCGCTGGAGCGACACGTTCGTCGTGAAGCGCCTGCTGCGCAAGCTCGGCAACGGCGCCGCCAGCACCTAGGGCGGCATGTGGGATGGCTTCTAGGAGCACCAACATCTCAACCCGGCGTGGGTCTGGCAGCACCTGCTCGAGACGCGGGGCTTCGAGTGCGAGATGCAGGGCCTCGGCTCCCCGCGCGCCAACCAGCTCGCGGAAGCGTGGCTGCCTTCGGCGCTGCTTGCGTTGATCCACAAGTTGGCCATCGGCCACTATCCGACGTGGCTGTCGCGATCGTTCGAGCTGCCGCTGCTTGGCCGCATGCAGGAGTACCTCGACTAGGTGCAGCGCGGCGACGTCCTCATGCGCGACCACGAGCGCCCCGAGGTGGTCGCGCACGCGATCCGCTGCGTGCCCCGCTAACGCAGCCGGTAGACCTCGATCACCGGCCCTACGGCGACGATGCGCAGCGTGCGAGCGAGCACGTTGGGCCAGCCCGGGAGCAGCTCGTCCTCGAAGGGGAAGCCCCACGTCGCATCGGGGCCAGAGTCTTCCGGCGCGCTGCGGAACACGAGCTCGCCGCGCGCGCGCACCTCGTCGCGCATTCGATCGAGCACCGGCCGCGCGGGCTGCAGCGACATGTCGAGCACGAAGTAGCCGGACCCGAGTGTGGCGACGTAGCCGGCGGGGTCGCGCTCCATCGCTGGTGCGCCGAAGCCGAGATCGGGGCGCGGCACGAGGTAGCGCAGGTCGAAGCGCGGCTCGGGCAGGTTCGCGGCGCCGACGCGGCGCTGCCAGATCGACCAGCGCGAGAGGATCGCCGCGGGGCGGCCGTCGGTGGGCCGCAGGCTCTCCGCCGAGCGCGCGAGCGGCAGGTCGAACGACGGCGTGACGTAGATCGGAGTGGATGCGGCGTCGGGCTGCGCAGCGAGCCAGCGGGCGGCGTGTTCGAGCGTGTCGTCGCCCGCGCGCAGGGCTACGAGGCGCGCGCTGGCGGCGGCCGGGATTGCGAGCGCGGTGACCGCAACTGCGACGACGAGCGCTCGCGCGGCGCGACCTGCGCGCTCGAACGCCGCGACAAACCCCCACGCCGCGCACACGGCGAGGTAGGGCAAGAGCGGGATCAGGAAGCGCTCGAACGTGTTGCGGAACAGGCCCGCGACGAGCAGGTACGGCAGCGCGTACGCGGCGGCGACCCGCAAGTCGCTCCAGCGCTCCCAAGGACGATGTGCGTCGCGCTTGCGCAGCGCGAGCATCAGCGCGGCGCAGACGAGGCCGAGCAGTAGCCCCGGTTCGTAGTACCAGAGCGTGCGTGCGAGGTTGGCGAAGCCGAGTCCCTTCCAGTCGTGCAGGTCGACGCGGTGGTCGCCCCAGAAGATCGTCGTGCCCTCGATGCGCGGCGAGCCGTAGCTCGACTCCTGACCTTCGAACCACAGGTACGGATAGAAGACCGCGATCGAGAGCGCGGCGATTCCCGCGAGCGCGAGCGGCAGGCTCCACAGGTGCCATGCGTGACGGCGCGCGCTCGCGTGCACATCGCGCAGGGATGCGAGCACCCACGCGGCGGCGAGCGGGAGCAGCAGCGCGAGACCGCTCTGCAGGGTGCCAATGCCGAGCGCGACCGCGAGACAGGCGAGCAGCGCGTTCTTCCAGCCCGGTTCGCGCGCGTAGCGCATCGAGGAGAGCACCGAGAGCAGGAACACGGTCGACGCGCCGGTGTGTGGGCGCGCCTGCTGGACGAAGAACTGCGTCAAGAAACTCGCGGCGAAGAGTGCGGCGGCGAGAAGTGAGCCACCGCTGCCGAGGAAGCGGCGCGCGAGCAAGAACACGAGCGGGATCGAGAGCGCGGAGAGCACGGCCATGGCGATGCGCAGCTCGACGTAGGCGTGCGCGGCGGCGGCGAGGTGCTCCTCGAGCGGCGCGTCGGGTCCCGGGTGCGGGGTGGTGTCGGGCAGCAGCGAGAGCAGGCCCGGGATCAGGATCGGGTACTGGGCGTCGTTGTGCTGCGGATCGGGCTCGGTGGAGCCTGAGCGGATCAACTCGAGGTGCAGCGCCATGTTGGCGTCGGCCTCCTTGTTGTGCGGCACGCTGTGGCCGATACCCACGAGGTGCAGCGCGAGAGCCGCGAGCGTGAGCAGGGCGAGGGCGAGCGCGGTTCGCATTCGGGTCGAGGATAGCAGCGCGCACGCGGCCACTCACGGGACGTGTGCATGGCGAAAGGCCCCGTCGCCCTCCATACTGGACCGTGCGTGAAAGAGTCGTCGCAGCCGTCGGCCCGCACTTGCGCCGCGATCGTGCTCGTGCTGATGGGCCTCGCCCTCCTGCCGCGGCTCTGGACGCTCGACTTCGCTCTGCCGTTCGCGCAGGAGCCCGACCCGCACATCCTCGAACAGATCGCGCTCCTCTCGCAGCCCGTCGTCGACGAGCGCACTATCTTCTACAGCTCGATCTACCCGCACTTGCTCGCGCGCCTCTCGATCGCGACGGGTGCGCCGGTCCTGCCGCCCGCCGAGCTCGCCAGTCTCGACCTAGAGAGCCATATGGAGGCCGCCGCGCAGCTGCACCACCACGTGCGCCTCTTGATCGCGTGGCTCTCGATCCTGATCGTCCCCGCGACCTTCTGGCTGGCGAGCCTCTTCGTCTCGCGCCGCTGGGCCCTGCTGGCGGCGGGGCTCGCGGCGGCGAGCACGCTCTCGCTGCAGTTCGGGCAGCAGGCCCGGCCGCACGCCGCCGCGGCCCCGCTGATCGTGCTCGCCGTCGCGAGCTGCGTGCAGCTGCGTCGCCGGGGCGATCTCCTGTCGTTCGCCGTCGCGGGGACGCTGTGCGCGATCGCGGTCGCCACGCTGACCAACGCGCTCGCCGTCCTGATTCCGGCCGCCCTCGCCTTCCTGCTGCGCGAGAACGCCCCACGCCGCATTCTGGACGCGAAGCTGCTCGTGCCGCTGGCGTTGCTCGCGCTCGCCGTGCGCCTTGCGTATCCCTTCTTCTTCGTGCCGACGCCCCCGGACGCGGTGATGCCGACCGAGGAGGGCACGGTCAGCTTCGGCTGGCAGACGTTCAACTGGAGCGAGTTTCAAGGCGCGGGCTTCCCGACGCTCTTCATGACGCTCTGGTACTACGAGCCCGTCGCGTCGGTCCTCGCCGCCCTCGGGGTCATCGCATGGCTCCTGCGGCGCGAGAACGCGGACGACGAGCGCGCGCGCCGGCGCAAGGATTTGGCCGTCGCGCTCTCCTTCGCGCTGGCCTACGCGCTCGTGATCGGACTGCAGCGTCGCAATCAGCAGCGCTTCGTGCTGCCGCTCCTGCCTTACGTGTTCGTCGGAGCGGCCTTCGCGCTGGAAGCCCTGTGGCGCGAGGCTCGCACGCGGCCCCTCGCGTACCTCGGGAGCGCGGCCTGCGCCCTGCCCATGTGCGCATGCGTCGGCTACACGAGCATGCGCCTGCGACCGCAGACCCTCGAGCAGCTCGGCCGCTGGATCGAAACCACGGTGAAGCGCGAGCAAGAGCGCGTCGCCCTGCACTTGCTGTGGGACGTACCGCTGGTGCGCGAGCGGCGCAACCTGTTCGACGTCGACGGCAAGCTGCGCAAGGTGACCTTCAGCCCGTGGCTCCTGTACCAGGGCGAGCGCATGGACGCGGTCTGGCAAGGCGAGCGCTGGGACCTCGAGCCGCTGTACCCCGAGCGCGAGCGCTGGCCCCAGATTGCGAAGGATCCCGGCGTGCACCTCGACGCGCTCGGCGCGCGCTACATCGTGCTGCCGGGCGGAGACGGCGTCGGCGTGACGCCGCTTGTGCGCTCCGTGCGCGCGGAGCTCGAGCGTCGCGGCGCGCAGCGCGTGCTCGCGCTTCCCGACGAGGAGCGGCCGCCGGTGTCGGGGCTCGAAGGTCTCGATACGCCGCACTTCACGTGGTACGTGCTGAGCTGTCGCTGGTTCGGGCCACAACTCGAAGTGTTCGAGCTGCCGCGCCATTGACGGGTGCGCGCATGACGAAACTGTGAACCGTGCCTCGCTCGCTTCTCGCTCGCTCCATCCCCCCTCCGGGGAATGGCTAGAAATCGCCGAGCGAGCAGCTCGCCCCAGAAGATCCGGGTCGTCGACGATGATCCCAAGCTGCGCGCGTTCGTCTCGAAGGGGCTCGAGACCCGAGGGCACTTCACCATCGCCGCGGGCAGCGGCCTCGAGGTCGAGCAGCGCGTCGCGGGGCTCGTGCGGCGCCCACAGGCCGTGCGTCGACGCGCATACGAAGATTGGGACGAGCGGCCACTAGCAGGGCGGGGTGCGGGCGAGGAAGCGGGGCGTCGTATTCACCCTCAGGGGTCCGTTGCTATTCTCGAAAAACCTTCGGGGACCACGAAGGGCGAGCGATGCCCGCCAGAACCTCTCCCCAGAGCCGCAGGTCGAGCCCGTCTGGAGCGGAATCGACAACCTCGGTCCGCTTCACCGGCGGGTGTACGAGGTGCTCGGCGAGCGCACGCGCGGTGAGCCGGCGCTCGTTGACGACGGCAGTACCGATGGCTCGACCGGCGTGATGAAGGAGCTGCGCCGCAACGACCCGCGCGTGCGCCGCGTGTTCTTCGCGCGCAACCGCGGCCAGACGAGCGCCATGCTCGCGGGCATCGATGACGCGCGCGTGCCGCTCGTCGCGACCCTCGACGCCTACATGCACAACGACGCAGCGGATCTGCCGAAGATGCTCGAACTGCTCGGCGACGAGGTGGTCGGCTGGCGCATGAAGCGCAATGACGACCTCGTGCGCCGCGCGAGCTCGAAGATCGCCAAGGCGCTCCGCAAAAGGCTCTCCCACGACCAGATCCGCGACGCCGGCTGCTCGCTCAAGCTGTTCCGCACCGCCGGGATCCGCCGGATCCCGCTGCACTTCGAGGGCATGCATCGCTTCAAGCCGATCTCGATGCGCCACCTCGGTTCCAAGGTGCTCGAGCACCCCGTCTCGCACCGCCCGCGCTGCGCCGGCGTCTCAAAATACGGCGTCGCCAACCGCGCGTTGCGAGCGCGGCGCGACCTCCTCGCCGTGAATTGGATGCGCACGCGCATCCGCAAGCTCCCGATCGTGACCGAGGAATCCGACATGAGACGCGCCTGATGGCGGGGCCTGCGCTGCTGCTGCAGATAGCCGGCTGGGTCGGCAACGCCTGCTTCTTCGCGCGCTTCTTCGTGCAGTGGTACAAGAGCGAGCGCGCGGGCCGCAGCGTCGCGCCGCCGGTGTTCTGGTGGCTGTCGCTCTTCGGAACGACGCTGCTCGGCGCCTATTCGTTCTCGCGCGAGAGCTACGTGCTCGTGCTCGGGTACGCGATCAACGGGCTCATCTACACGCGCAACCTGCGCCTGCGTCGGCAGGGTACGGCGACCCTCGGGGCTGCGCCACTTGCGATGCTGGGCATGCTCGCTCTCGCCCTGCTCGTCGCCGCCGCCGCCTACGAGGTCCGCAACCGCGCGGAGGCGGAGGTGGCCTGGGTCGCCGTGGCCCTCGTCGGGCAGAGCACGTGGTCCTCGCGCTTCGTTGTCCAGTGGTGGGCGAGCGAGCGCGCCTCCGAGAGCCACTTTCCGCGACTCTTCTGGTGGCTCTCCCTGTTCGGCAACGTGCTGTTGCTCGCCTACACCGTCCATCTCGGCGATCCCGTGCTGGCGTGGGGCTACGTGCCCGGTCCGATCGTGCAGGTGCGCAACCTGATGCTCGGCCGAGGTGTCTCGAAGGGCGACTAGGGGTCTGGCGGGGACGGTCGGCGCGCGCGTCCGACGCGAGGCTCCACGCCGCGGCCCGCCGAGACGGAAGGAACTTCGCCTCATTCCGCGGCCCTGCCCGCAAGGGTTGGGTTGGCCCCGCGCCAGCGTCGATCCCCGGCGACCGCTCTCGGTTAGAGTCTGAGGTGCCATGAAACCTCTCGCCTTGCTAGTCGCCATCGCGCTCGCCGCCAGCACCGCCCTAGGAGCGCAGGACGCTCTCGAGCCGCGCGTCCGCGCACTCGAAGCCGAGCTGTCGCGCTTGTGGATGCGCTTCGAGCCGCCGACGGCGATCCAGTCGGTCGGCGCGGGCGAGTTCCAGGAGCTGGCGCAGGCCGAGCTCGAGCGCCTCTACGGCCCGGAGTGGTTCCAGACGCACGCCTTCGTGCGGCAAGCTTTCGGCATGGACCGTACGCCGAGCCTCGCGGCCGCGCGTGCCGCCGTGGCGCGCGCGGATCTCGGTGCATTGCCCGTTCTCTATCGCAGCGACACGCACGCGCTCGTGATCGACGACTCGCGCCGTGCCGAGACGAGCGATGCGGACCTCGTTCGAGCGCTGGCGATCGCCTCTCGCGATCGTTCGGGCGGGCTGGGGGCGTTGCTGGGCGAGAAGCGCACCTGCGAGAGTGTCCATGTCCGCCGCGCGCTGCTGGCGGGCGAGGGCGAGCTCGCGCTGCTCGTGTTCGCGGAGAAGAGCGCCGGCCGCGATCCGCGACAACTGCGCGCCGACGACCTCGACGATCCGCTCAGGGCCAGTAAAGCCGACGTGCTCGTGCGCGAGCTGCACCGCGTCGGCCGCGACCACGCGCTGCGGCGCCTGCGCGACTCCGATCTCGAAGGCGTTCGCAACCAGCAGGAGGAGGCTCCGGCCTCGACGGAGCAGCTGCTGCACGCCACCAAGCTCTACAAGGATCGCCCGCGCAGGCTGGAGCTTCCGCAGTGGCCGGC
Source organism: Planctomycetia bacterium (assembly GCA_005778045.1). Next base: position 13,361 of record SXKQ01000108.1, on the reverse strand, counting down.
AGAGCTCGGACTCGAGTTCGTGCGCGAGGATTCGCTGGGCGAGCTCGGTCTGTACGCGCTCCTGATCGAGAGCGGCATGGAGCCCGTGCCCGCGCGCATCGCCACGCTCGGCTGGGACGGCGATCACGTCCAGTTCTGGCGCGATCCCGCGGGCAAGATGGCGCTCGTCGCGCGCCTCTCATTCGATCGCGTCGAGGACACGGCCCAGTTCGCCCGCGAGCTGCAGGCGCGCGCGCTCGGCACGATCATCCCGCGTGGCTTCGCCGTCGACTGGGTGCGATCGGAGAACGTGGCTCTCGTCGACGTGTTCGTGACCGGACTCAACGGGCTCAAGCCCGGCCTCAAGGCCAACCGCGAGGACCAAGACTCCACGATCCTGATCGAGAAGGACCTCGATTCGCTCGTCGACTTGAATCCGCGCGTCGAGGCCGGGCGCTGGGTGTTGCCGCGCTTTCAGCTGTCGATGCCGATGCCCGAGGGCTGGCTCACGGACACGCTCGCAGGCCAGCCATTCCTCGTCGGCCCGCAGATCGAGCGCTTCAAGGACAATATCGGCGTCGTGGCGCTCGATTCCGAGCGCGGGACGACGCTCGATGCGTGGCTCGAGCGGCAGCGCAACATCCTCTCGAACCAGAAGGATCTCGTGCTCGACACTGCCGAGCGCCGCACTCTCGGCAACCGGGACTTTGTCTACCTGCGCTACCACGGCAAGGTGGAAGCCAATGAGCTCGACTGCACCACGCTCGCGTACATCCTCGATGGCCGTCCGATCGCGGTGACCATGTCGATCGCCAAGCACAACGTCGATTGGCTTCGTCCGCGCGTGGAGAAGTGCCTGCTAGAGCTCAAGGTCGCGCCCGCGCGGCCCGCGCCCGTCAAGTAAGTCCGTGAGCGCCCTCCAAGGCGTTCCGACGGTCGCCGCAGCGAATGCGCTGGCCGTCGAGGGTGCACCGCTGATCGACCTGCGCGCGCCGGTCGAGTTCGCCGCCGACCATGTCGAGGGCGCGGTCAACGTGCCGCTCCTCGACGACGACGAGCGCGCGCTCGTGGGGCTCCTGTACCACCGCGAGTCACCGCAGGCCGCATTCGATGCCGCGCGCTCGCGCGTGCGTGGCTCGGTGGCGCGCATGGTGGAGACGATCGCGGGCCTCGCCGGGTGGACACCGTCCGCGCGGGACGCGGTGCGGCTCGTCGACGAGCTCGCCGCGGGCGGCATCGAGGTCATGGACCGACGGGTGCGCGCGCGCATGGTTGTCGAAGCGCCGGCAAATCCCGTGTTCCTCTACTGCTGGCGCGGCGGGATGCGCTCGCGCAGCGTGACGGCGCTCCTGCGCGAGCTCGGGCTCGAGCGCGCGGTGGCGATCGAGGGCGGCTACAAGAGCTGTCGTGCGCAACTCCTCGCGGAGTTCGAGCGCTTCCGTCCGCCGCGTACGTACGTGCTGCGGGGGCTCACGGGCGTGGGGAAGACGCTCGTGCTGCGCGAGCTCGAGCGCCTGCGACCTGGCTGGACCATGGACCTCGAAGCGGCGGCTGGTCACCGCAGCTCGCTGCTCGGCGCTGCAGGCCTCGCTCCCGCGACGCAGAAGCAGTTCGAGAATCGCCTCGCGAGGCGCATCTCGCGTGGCCATGCATCCGGCGTGCTCGTGCTCGAGGGCGAGAGCCGCAAGGTGGGGGACGTGATCGTGCCAGCGCCGGTGTGGAGGACGCTGGAGTCCGGAACCAACCTCGATCTCGTCGCGCCGGTCGAGCGGCGCATCGACGTGCTCGTGGACGACTATCTCGCGACCGGAGAGAGCCGCGAGCAGCTGCGTGCGAGCCTCGCCGAGCTCACGGCGCGCATCGCTTCCGACTGGGCGGAACCTCTCGTGCCCCTTCTCGACGCGGGCCGCGAGCGCGAGCTCGTCGCGCTGCTGCTCGAGCGCTGGTACGACCCGCGCTATCGCCATGCGGAACAGGGCCGCCGCTCGAGCGCTCGCTTCGACTCCATCGATCCGCGCGCCTGCGCGCAGGAGCTTGCCACCTGGGTCGAGCACGACGCCGCCCGCGCGTGAACGCTCAGCATTGGCTGCTAGACTCCGGCACGTCATGAGCACCGCCGCACTGCCTCGCATTCACTCCACCGCCATCGTCGATCCCGCCGCGATTCTCGGTTCCGGCGTAGAGGTCGGACCCTACTGCGTCATCGATGCGGGCGCCTCGCTCGGGGACGGCTGCAAGCTCGGGGCGTTCGTGCGTATCCACGGCTGCGCGAAGATCGGTGCGGGCACGTCGATCCGCGACCACAGCGTGATCGGCGGCGAGCCGCAGGACGTGAAGTACAAGGACGACCCGTCGCGCGTCGTGATCGGCGCGAACTGCCGCATCCACGAGCACGTCACCGTACACCGCGGCACGGGTGCGAACACCGAGACCTGGATCGGCGACGGCGTGATGCTCATGGCGAGCTCGCACGTCGGTCACAACTGCCACGTCGAGCCCGGCGCGATCCTCGTCAACAGTGCGATGCTCGGCGGCCACGTGCATGTCGGCGAACGCGCGTTCATCTCCGGTGGTGCCGCCGTGCACCAGTTCTGTCGCGTCGGCCGTCTGACGCTCGTCGGCGGCGTCGCGATGGTGACGAAGGATGTGCCGCCGTTCTCGATCGTCGCCGGCTCGTACCCGATCCGCTGGCGCTCGCCCAACACGATCGGCCTGCGCCGCGCGGGCTTCACGACCGAGCAGCGCACGTCGGTCCGCCATGCACTGTCGCGCATCTTCCGCTCGGGCCAGAGCCCCGCGAAGGTCGCCCATGAGCTCTCGAAGAGTCCCGTGACCGAGGTCGCCGAGATCGCGCGCTTCGTGCTCGAGTCCAAGCGCGGCGTGTGCGCGGGACCGGCCGGCGTGCGCGCCGCTTCCGACGACAGCGACGACGCGTTCTAGGCGCGAGTGCCGTCCGTGGTCCCGACGCCGCGCCAGTTCCTGCATCGTTGGCTCGCACCACTGCGTTCCGACGCGCAGCCGCGTTCGCTCGCACAGGCGCTAGGGAGCGGCGTGAGCGCGACCCTTGGTCTGCTCGCGTTACATGCGTTGACGGTGGCGAGCGGACAGCCGCTCCTGATCGGACCGCTCGGAGCATCCGCCGTCTTGGTCTTCGCCGCACCCGAAGCGCAGCTTTCACAGCCGCGCAACCTCGTCGGTGGGCACGCGATCTCCGCGCTCGTCGCCGCCTGCACGGTCGCCGCGCTCGGCTCCACGCCTTACACCATCGCGTTGGCGGTCGGTCTCGCCACATTCGCGATGATGCTCACGCGCACCCTGCATCCGCCCGGCGGTGCCACCGCACTCATCGGAGTGCAGGGCACCTGCGGGTTCTCGTTCGTGCTCGTACCGGTGCTCGCCAGCGCACCCGTGTTGCTCGCGACGGCGCTCGTCACGAACAACCTCGGGCGCCAGCGGCGCTATCCGACGCACTGGCTGTGACGGCGCCTGCTGGCTGGAGCATCACCGAGAAGCGCAGGGCGTTGGAGAGCGAGGTCGTCGATGGGCTCGCGGGGTCGTGCATCCATCACTGGCAGAAGACGATGTCGCCGGGCAGCGGGGCCGCTGCATTGAACTCCGCCGTCGTGAAGCCGTGCGCGTGCGTGCCCAAGCGGTCGTTGCCCGAGACCGAGCCGCCAGAGCTCTGCACCACGGTGCGAGGGACGGACTGGGCGACGCATAGCGTGCCGCCCTGAAATGGGATGGCGATCGCTGTGCTGCCGTGGAACAGCAGGCTCAAGCGCTGGTTCAGCGCGTTGGTGCAGGTGGCGATCAACCCGCCGTTCACGTACGAAGGCGTGGAGCCGTTCGTGCCGATCGCGGGTACATAGCCCGCGGAGTTGAGCCTGCCGACGCGGTACGTCTCAGTGATCTCGATTTTCAGGCGCGCGACCCCGTGCTGGCGCACGCCGTGGATCGTCGAGAACTGGCCGCCGAGGATGACTCGACCGTCGGCAAGGACATCGACGGAGAACACGCCCCCGCTGGCGTTGAGGTACGCGACGGCCGTGCAGTTGACACCGCCGACCGTGGAGAAACTCCCTTCGACCCAGACCGAGGCGTCGGGCTCGAACTTCATCGTGAGCACGACTCCGCCCGCGACTCCGAGCGTGGTTCCAAAGGTCGTGTCCACAGAGCCGCTCTAGAGCAGTCGCGTGACGTGGGGGCGCAGCTGTCCGTCGCAGAACTCGTGCAATCCTCCGACCACGTAGCGCCCACCGGAGAGCCGCTCGACGGACATGAGGACGTCGTTGGGACCGCTACCCGGGTTGAACGTGGTGTCCAAGGAGCCATCCGCGTTGAGGCGCAGGATGTTCGTGCGTGCGACTCCGTTTTAGCTGCCAAGCACCCCGACCACCGTGAGCTTGCCGCTGGGCTCGATGAGCAGGTCGGTCAGTGCGCACTTCGGGATCGTCGCGGACGGCGCAAGTCCACTGCCTTGGTTGAAGTCTGTGTCGACGAAGCCGTTGGCGTTCAGGCGCGCAAGTCCGCGGCACGGCAGGCCTTTGAAGTGCGTGAAATCGCCTCCGATCACGAGCTTGCCGTCAAGCTGCGCCTTGACCACGTACACGATGCCGTTCGCGCCGCCCGACGGATCGAAGGTCGCGTCGATGCCGCCGGTGGTCAGTACGCGCGCCAGCCGTCCGCGCGTCGCACTCCCTTGCTCGGTGAAGTCCCCGCCGATCAGCACCAGCCCCGAGGCATCGAGCTTGACTGCGTGGACTACGCTATTCGCCCCGACGTTGGAGAGGAACTCGGCGTCGACGGATCCGTCCGCGTTGAGCCGCGCAACCCGGTTGCGCACCACGCCGTTGAACTTCGTGAAGGCTCCCACGGTCACGGCCTTGCCGTCGGGTTGAACGAGTGCGGCGCTCACGCGCGCGTTGGTGCCCGTATCGATGTTGAAGGTGGTGTCCGCGAAGCCATCGACGCGCATGCGCGCGATGCGGGACCTGCCTCCGCTCGCGGTCGTGAAGTCGCCGCCGATGATGGCCTTGCCGTCGGGCTGCAGCGCGATCGCGCGCACCGCCGCGTCGAGCGCGGTGGCACCCGAAGAGGCGAGGTCGCGACGTCCCTGAGAGTCGACGCGCCCGAGGAAGCTCCAGCTCTCCTCGTTGTGGGACGTGAAGTCCCCGCCGAGCAGGATCTTGCCGTCGCTCTGGACTGCGATGGCGCGCACGGTGGCATTGGCTCCGTAGCCGAAGCGGTCATGCTCCCGCGCTCCCTTGAACGTCGGGTCGTTCAGGCCCGCGTCCTGTCCGCGGACCAGCGAAACGAGCACGGCCAGTGAGAGTGCCAACAGACGAGCGAGAGCGACGAGAACGCGCACTACGGGGAGGGTGTGCGATTCAGGGGAAGCCGAGACTCGGACACCCTGTCCGAGACCGGGATAAAGGCTGATGACAGCGTAAAAATTGGGGGACGGAGCGATCTCCCACCATGGAAAAACTGCCCCCGCGTACCCGTGGCCGACGCTAGGGAGCGCGCCTCGTGCCAGCGTTCCGCACGAGCAGGGCGAGGCCCTCGCGAGCCTGGCGCAGGAGCTCTCCGGGGCTTCCCACTGTGCGGGCGCGTCGCCAGAGATAGGCGGGCCGCAGGTAGAAGCGCCGGATCATGCGCCGCTTGAGGGCCAGCATGGTCGCGCGGTCGAGGGCGTGCGTTGGGAGCTTGGCGTCGGCTCCGCCCTGATCCATCACGAGGTCGCGCTCGTCCACGAGACCGAGCTCGACCGCGCGGCGGCGGAACGGCGTGCCGAAGCGCGGCACCGCCATGTTGAGGCTCATGAAGTCGAGCTCGAGCTCGAGCGCGAGGTCGAGCGAGGCCCGCAGCGACTCCTCGGTTTCCTCCGGCAATCCGATGATGAACGTGCCGACGGTGCGCAGTCCGTGCCGACGCGCGCGCGCGAAGCCCTCGCGCACGTCGTCGAGCGCGTAGCGTTTCTCGTAGCTCGCGAGCACCGCGGGGCTCGCGCTCTCGACGCCCATCATCACCGTGTGGCAACCCGCGCGCCGCATGGCCGCGAGCAGCTCGTCGTCGGAGCCGTCCGGGCGCACGTAGGTCGTCCACGACAAGTCGCCGCGCCGTTCGAGCTCCGCGCACAGCTCCAGCCCGCGCCTGCGGTTCACGCCGAACGTCTGGTCCATGACGAACAGCTCGCGGATGCCGCGCGCGCGCAAGGCATCGATCTCCTCGAGCACGCTGGGCACGGGCCGCGAGGCGTGCCCGAGCGTCGACATCACGCAGAATGTGCACGGATAGGGGCAACCCCAGTCGGTGAGGATCGTCGCGAAGCGCTCCTCGCGCGCGAAGGAGAAGCGGTAGCCGCGCTGCGCGAACAGCTCGTGACGCGGCCGCGGCAGGTCGTACTCGCCGCGCAGCCTGCCCGGCGTGCCCACGGTCTCGACGCGCCCGTCCGCGTGGCGCACGGTGGAGCCCCGGACGCTCGCGGGGTCGCGCGCGAGAATCGCGAGCACGTCGGAACTGACGAAGTCGCCGAGCGCCGCCTCGAGCCACGGTTCCTCCGCGAGCCGCTCGTCCGCCTTCTCGTGCAGCACGTCCCCGAGGGCGATGATGCGCCGGCCGCGCGCCGCCTGCGCCGCGAGGAACGCCCGATCCTCCGGCCACGAGACGGAGCCCACGAGGCTCACGATCGCATCCGGCGCGAAGGCATCGATGCGCCACTCCGCAGTGGCGACATCGAGCTCTTCCGCGATGCAGTCGAGCACCTCGACCTCGTGCTCCGCCGCCACCCGGCCCGAGAGCATCACGAGGTCGATGGGGTGGAACAGGTAGTTCGACTTCGTCGTCTTCGAGCAGAAGTAGTCGCGGATGTAGGTGTGCCGCCCGGGCGGATTGAGCAGCAGGACGCGCATCAATCCCTCCGCGGGTCGATACCGTCTTTGCGACGGTCGGGGCGCGGCTCGAGGCTCGCTTCGAAGTCCGTGCCGAGCGCGAGCGCGCGCGCGGACTCGTGCACCTCGTCTACCGAGAGCGACATCAGGCACTGGGGCTCGCCGTAGATGCAGCTCGCGACCTTGTTGTCGTGCACGTTGATGCACGGGCTGCAGGCCGGTGGTCGGTACAGCGCGCGCGCGCGCAGGCCGAGCGGACCGTACATCACCGGCGTTTCGGGGCCGAACAGGCCGAGCGTCGGTGCACCGATCGCGGCCGCGAGGTGCATCGGGCCGGAGTCGTTGCTGATCACGACGCCCGCGCGCGCGAAGAGCGCCACGAGCTCGCCCAGCGAGAGCTCGCCCGCGAGATTGATGCAGCGCCGGTCGCCGACGCGCTCGCGGATCACCTCGTTGTAGGCCCGCTCGGACGGCGAGCCGATGAGCACGACGGGCCAGCGCTCGCGCGCCAGCCAGCGCTTGCCGAGCTCGATGAAGTTTGCCGCGGGCCAGCGGCGCTCGAGAGACAGCTCGCCGGCGTTGGGGTTGAGCACCACGAACAGGTCGTCTTCGCCGATGCCGTGCCGCTCGAGCAGCGACGCCGCCCGCGCCTCCTCGTGCTCGTCGAAGTAGCGCGGCCGCAGCTCGTCGGCCGTGACGTTGCGACCGTCCTCGCCGCCTGCGAGCGCCCGGAAGTTGCGCGCGACATGCCAGTAGCGGTTGAACATCAGCGTGTCGGTATGGAACCCGCCGCGCCACACGCTCGGGCTGGCGAAGCCGTGGCGACGCGGGGCGCCGGACAAGAGCGACACGATCGAGGAGAAGCGCGTGAAGAACTCGAAGTCGTAGACCGCGTCGAAGCGCTCGCTGCGCAGCTCGCCCACGAGCCGCGCGATGCGACGCGAGACGTGCAGCCAGCCCGCGTTGCCGACCTCGAGCGTGCGTACGTGGTCGAAGACTCCGAGACCGCGCGCAAACTCGGCGTTTCCGGCGAGCGTCAGCAGGGTCACTTGCGCGAACGGGTGACGCTTGCGCAGTGTCGCGATGGCGGGAGTGAGCAGCTGCAGGCTGCCGAGGCCCCAGAACTTGATCGCGAGCACGCGCTTGGGCGGATACTCGGCCTCGCGCCCGCGCACGATCCGCACGGGCTGCAGGAGCGCGCAGGCGGCGACGCCGAGCGCCTGGTCTGCCCGCTGCAGGGCCTTCATGCCGATGCTCGCCGCCACGGCCACGAGTATAGCCCGCCGCCGCTGTGGCCGGGCTCCGCTGCGCTGCTACCCTGCGCGCCGCATGCATGTCCGTGCCCGCACCGCGCTGCTCCTCGCCATCGCGTTCGTCTCCGGCGCGGCCGCACTCGTCTACGAAGTCGTCTTCTTCCGCGGATTCGGTCTCGCGTTCGGCGTCGCGAGCCACGCCGTCGCCGCCGTGGTCGGCGCATTCCTGTTCGGGCTGGGCCTCGGCGCGTGGCTCGGTGGCAAGTGGCTCTCTCGTGCGCGGCCCCTGCGCGCGTACGTGGCGATCGAGCTCGCGATCGCTGTCTACGGACTCGCGGCGCCGAGCCTGATGCGCTTCGTGCGCGCGACCGCGGAGCTCGGCGAGCTCGGACTCGATTCGCCTCTCGTCGCCGTGCCGGCGGCGTTCGCGTTGCTCGCCTGGCCGACGCTCTGCATGGGCGCGACGTTTCCGCTGCTCGGCCGCGCGATCGCGCAGGGCGCTCGCGAGACGTGGTCGAGCGTCGGCTGGCTGTACGCGCTCAACACGCTCGGAGCCTGCGCGGGTGCGCTGCTCGCGGCCTACGCGCTGCTCCCCGCGCTCGGACTCTCGCGCACGACGCTGGTCGCTGTCGCGGGGAACGTGGCGGTCGCGCTGCTCGCGGCGCTGCTCGCGCGCCGCGAAACGGATCATAGACAGGACTTGTCCGAAGTCTCGCTCGCGGACTCGTCCACACCCGCGCCGCGCAAGGCGCTTCTCGCCGCGGTCGCGCTGCTCGGCGCGTCGTCTCTTGCGCTGCAGGTGCTCGCGAACCGCGTCCTGCATTCGCTGCTCGGCGGCACCGTGTACGTCTTCGCGGCCATCGTCGCGGTATTCCTGTTCGGCATCGCGGCCGGCGGCGCTGCGGGCGGTCACCTCGGGCAACGCACGCGTCGCCCCGCGACCCTGCTGGGCGTGCTCGCACTGGCATTCGCGCTGTCCATCGGTGTGGGTCTCGTCGCGCTGCGCCAGCGCGCGGGCGGCGAAGATCTGCTGTTCGGTCCGGACAACATCTCGCTGCTCGAGCCGGGCGAGCGGGTGAGCGAGTACCCGCCCTCGCGCTACCTGCGGCTGGCGGTCGAGCTTTCGGCGCTCGCGTTGCTCGTGCCCACGTTCCTCTCGGGCGCGTTCTTTCCGGCGGCGCTCGCGTGGGCGCGAGCCTCGCGCGCGGAGCTTGGTGCCTCGCTCGGGCGCGTGTACCTGTGGAACACCCTCGGCTCGATCGCTGGGTCCTTGCTCGCTTCGTTCGTGTTGCTGCCGCTGCTCGGCCTGCGCGGCTCCTTCGCGGTCGCGATCGCGGTTCCGATCGGCGCGGGCATCGGACTCCTGTGGAGCGACTCAGCGCGTCGCGAGGGCTCTGGACGCGCCTTGCGCGTTGGCGCGTTGCTCGCGGGGCTGTGCGGCCTGTTCGCGCTCCTTCCCGGCCACCCGCCCGGGACGCGCGAGGAGATGCGCACGGTATTCGCGGCCGATTCTCCGGCCTCGAGCGCCAAGGTGCAGGAGTTCCTCGACGTGACGGAGCCCGAGCCCATCCGCAACTTGCGCGTCAACGGCAAGACCGTGGCCTCGTCGATCTTCATCGACCGTCGTCTGCAATATCTGCTCGGCGCGATCTCCACGCTCGCGCATCCCGAGCCGCGCAAGCTCGCCTGCATCGGACTCGGCACGGGTATGACTTCGGCCGCCATGGCGACCTGCGGGGGTGAGCTCGTGGTGGTGGAGATCAGCCCGGCCGTGATCGAGGCGGCGCGGCGCTTCGAGGTCTGGAACGGCGCGCTGCACGCGCGGGCGGACGTGCGCATCGTGGCCGATGACGGCCGAGCGTGGCTCGCGCGCACGGACGAGCGCTTCGACGTGATCTCGGCCGACCCCATCGACCCGTGCGTCAGCGGCTCGGCCTACCTGTACACCGAGGAGTACTACCGGCTCGGGCGCGCGCGGCTCGCGCCGGGTGGGCTGATGTCGCAGTGGATTCCGCTGTACGACCTCGCGCCGAGCGACATCGCCGGCATCGTGCGCACCTTCCGGCGCGTGTTCCCGCACGCGACCGCGTGGGTCACGGGTTACGACATGCTGCTGCTCGGAGGCGAGGGGCCACTCGAGATCGAACTGCCGCGTGTCGCCGAGCGCATGGAGGATTCCGCGGTGCGCGAGCTGCTGGCCGACGTCGGTATCGAGTCGGCGGAGGAGCTCCTCGGTTGCTGCTTCGCCGGCGAGACGGACCTCGCCGCCATCGCGGCCCATGCGGAGCGGGCCAACACAGACGACGACCCGTGGATCGAGTTCCACGCTCCGCTCGCGGCCTACGGCAGCTACCCGCTGCTCGCCTACCGCTGGCTGGCCGCCGGCGAGGATCCGCCGCCCGCCGTCGGGATCGACCGCTTCCAGCGCGAGGCACTGCTCGCCGAGCGCCGCCGCCTCCAGCAGGGCGCGCTCGACTTCGTGACTGAGATCGAGTCGGGCGTCGGCTTCGGTGCCGCACGCACGCGCTACATCGAGTTCCTGCGCCGACCCTGACGACCCATCTCGGGCGCCGGAAGGGGCTTGGGGCGACTCCTCGGGGCGTTCGAGGCAGAGCGTGGGGCGCGGGCGTCCCGCCGCTACACTCTGCCCGCCCGGCGCAACCTGTCAAAGCGCGCCGGTCAACTTCACGGAGATCGGGCGCTCGAATGTGCGGCTTCATCGGCATCTACGGTCCCAACGGCAGCGACGTGGCCCTCGAGATTTACGAAGGCCTGCTCGCGGTGCAGCACCGCGGCCAGGACGCGTCCGGCATCACGACCTTCACGGACAAGTTCCACGTCAAGAAGGGCCTCGGACTCGTCCGCGACGTGTTCAACGAGCGCAACATGGCGCGCCTTCGCGGCCCGATCGGCGTCGGCCACGTGCGCTACCCGACCGTAGGCGTCGGCTCGGACGAGGACGTGCAGCCGTTCCACATGGTGTTCCCCATGGGCATCGCCATGGCGCACAACGGCAACGTCACGAACTTTATCGAGCTCAAGGAGCGCCTCGCGCTCAAGGGCGTACGCCTCGGCTCCTCGTGCGACGTCGAGGTGATCCTGTACGTGTTCGCGCGCGCACTGGCCGACCGCGTCAAGCCGACGCAGAAGCCGACGCCGGAGGACGTGTTCGCCTCGGTGAAGGTCGTGCACGAGAAGGTCAAGGGCGCCTATTCCGTCGTCGCGATCCTCGCGGACGGGGGCATGGTGTGCTTCCGCGACCCGTTCGGCATCAAGCCGATCGTGTTCGGACAGAAGCAGACCGAGCAGGGCACAAGCTACGCCTGCGCCAGCGAGTCGGTGGTGCTCGACGTCAACGGCTACGACCGCACACTCGACATCGGCCCCGGCGGGTGCGTCTACGTCGACGCCACGCGCACGATCCACCAGCGCAAGCTCGGCGAAAAGCCGCATCGTCCCTGCATCTTCGAGTGGGTCTACTTCGCTCGTCCCGACTCGATGCTCGACGATATCTCCGTCTATCGCACGCGGCGCCGCTTCGGCAAGGAGCTCGGCGACCAGTGGAAGCGCGGGGGCGCGCCGGTGCCGGACGTCGTCATCCCGATTCCCGACAGCTCGCGCGAGGCGGCGATGTCGATGGCCGAGGCCATTGGCGTCCCGTACCGCGAAGGACTCGTCAAGAACCGCTCCATCGGCCGCACGTTCATCATGCCGAGCCACGGCGCGCGCACGACCTCGGTGCGGCGCAAGCTCAACACGATCCCGCTCGAGTTCGCGGGCAAGGACGTGCTGCTCGTCGACGACTCGGGCGTGCGCGGCAACAACTCGCGGCGCATCGTGCAGATGGCCCGCGCTGCGGGTGCGCGCAAGGTGTACTTGGCCGTCACCAGCCCGCCGCTCGTGAGTCCGTGCCCCTATGGCATCGACATGGCGACCAAGACCGAGTTTGTCGCGACCAACCGCTCGATCGAGGAGATCGCGCACGAGATCGGCGTCGACCACCTCGTCTACCTCGATCGCGAGGCCATGAATGAGTCGGCGCGGGCAGGCAACCAGAAGATTGAGAAGTTCTGCAACGCCTGCTTCACCGGCGACTATCCGACCGGCGACGTCACTCGCGAGATGCTGATGGCGATCGAAGGCGAGCGCTGCGACGCCCAGCGCGCCATCACCGCCGAGCCCGCTCAGACCTGAGCGGCCCGCTTCCACGCTGCGAGCGTCCGGGGCCCTACGCGGCCTCGGGCGCTCGCGCTGTTTCCAGCAGCCCGCACCGTGTCGCTACGGGGCACAAACTTGCTTTCCACGCGTCCGGGACTAGCCTCAAATGAGTGATGAGCACCGTGAGTGTCCTTGCGCAGCCGGCCTTGGTGCTCAACTCGTCGTGGCTCCCGATCGACACGACGACCGCCTACGACGCCCTGCGGCTCATGTTCAACGGCACCGCGAAGGCCGTGGTGCCCGAGAGCTACGAGCTGCACGGTTTCGAAAGCTGGGTGAGCCTCGCCGTCGCGCCCGACGAGCCCGTGATCCACACGGTCAAGCTGTGCATCAAGGTCCCCGAGATCGTGGTGCTCACGCACTTCGGCGGCCAGCCGAACCCGGCCGCGTCCTTCAGCCGCCGCAACCTGTTCCGGCGCGACGACAACCGCTGTCAGTACTGCGGTCGCCGTCCCGGCACGAAGGAACTCTCGATCGACCACGTGTTCCCGCGCGCGCGCGGCGGCCGCAGCTCGTGGGAGAATTGCGTGCTCGCGTGCACGGACTGCAACCACAGGAAGCGCGATCGCACGCCCGAGGAAGCTGGCATGCGACTGCTGAAGCAGCCTGTGAAGCCGCGCTGGTCGCCGATCCTCGAGGTGCCGATCGGACGCGTGCGCCAGAGCTGGGCACGCTTCGTGAGCGACGCGTACTGGGACGTCCACCTCGAGGCGTGAGCGCTGGGCGGCCCGCTGCGCTCACAGTTCGGGCTCGTGCGACTCCCTCTCGTCGCCCTTGCGCGCCGTCTCGGTCATCGTGGCGTCCGTGAGCAGCAGGGTGCTCGCCACGGAGACCGCGCCCTCCTCGGGCGCCAGCGCATCGGCGAGCTTGAGCAACGCGAGCCCGCCGCCGGGCACGCTGCCCTCCGCGACCGTGGCCTTGGTGGAGCTGAACGCGTCGTCGAGCACGTCCTTGTGCGCTTTCACCTCGCTCTCGGAGGGTACGCCCGCGCGCATCACGGCCACGCCGCCCGAGAGCTTGG
>SXKQ01000107.1 GCA_005778045.1 Planctomycetia bacterium | reverse complement strand
GCGAGCAGGTTGGTCTGCTGGGCGATGCCCGTGATCACCTTGATGACCTGACCGATCTCGGCCGACGAGGTGCCGAGCTTCGACACGGTCGTGTTGGTGACCTGCGCGACGTCGACGGCCTCGCTGGCGACCTTCGAGGCACGCTCCGCAGAGGCGGCGATTTCCTTGATGCTCGCCGTCATCTCCTCGGTGCCGGCGGCGACGACCTGCGTGTTGTGGCTCACGCGCGTCGAGGCCTCGGTGACGACCTTGGACTGCACCGAGGTCTCTTCCGCGTTGGCTCCCATCTGGCTGGAGACCGAGGTGAGTTCCTCGGCCGCGCTGGAGAGCGTGTTGGACACCTCGGCGATCTGCGAGATCGAGGCGCGCAGCTCGGAGAGCAGGCGCGCGAGGCCCTTGCCCATCTGGCCGATGGCGTCGTCGCCGGTGACCGGCACCTTCTGGGTGAGGTCGCCCGCAGCCGCCGCGTTGACCGTGGCGAGCATCGCGTCAACCTTGTTGCGCAGGTCCTCGGCCTGAGCGCGCTCGCGCTCCGTGGCCTCGCGGACCCTGCGCTCGTTCGCGAGCTTCTCGGTGATCACCTCCCAGGTGAGCATCGCGCCGATGTATTCGCCCTTGCTGCCGAGCATGGCTGAGACGTTCAGCTGCAGCATCTCCGAGGCGAGCTGGATCTGGGCGGAGTGGGGCAGATTGCGCTTGTCGCCGAGCAGGCGGCGCTGGTGGCCCGGATTCTTGTGGAAGATGTCGAGCGACTGGCCGACGAGGTCGCGCGCCTTGATCGGCAGTAGGTGCTCGATCGACTTCAGCGTCTCGATCGACTTGGGGTTGGCGTACGTGATCTTGCAGTCGAGATCCGCGCACATGACGTTGATCGGCATGTTCTCGATCATCGAGGTCGTGCGGGCGATGTCGGCTTCCTTACGGAGCTTGTCGGTGATCACGTCCCACGTGACCATCATTCCGACATAGGTACCGGCGTCGTCGCGCATCGCGGTGACCAGCAGGTCGAGCGACTCCTGCCCGAGCTGGATCGTCGCGCGGTGTGGCAGGTTCGCCGGGTTCGCGAGCAGCTTGCGCTGGTGCGCGGGGTTCTTGTGGAAGATGTCGATCGACTGCCCGACGATGTCATCCGGCGCGATCGGGAGCAGGTGGCGGATCGAGCGCAGCGTCTCGAGCGACTTCGGGTTGACGTAGGTGATCTTGAAGTCGCGGTCGGCGCACATGATGTTGACCGGGGCGTTCTCGATCATGGCGCGCATGCGCACCGCGTCAGCGGCAGCGGTTTCCTGGCGGGCCGAGGTAGCGAGGGACGGCGCGGCGTCGATGGGGTTCTGCATGGGGCGAGGGCGCTGGTTCGGGCTCGTCGAGGGAGGAGTCGGTTGCTTCTGGCCGAACGCGCCCACCCGCCGTGCGGGTGAACTCGCGTCCGATCGTCTCCTCGCCTTTCGTGGCGAATACGTTTCAGACTTGAGACATTCCAGAACATCCGAATCGTCCGCGGTCGGGCGCAGGAGTGAGAAAAAATCTCGCACTTGGCGCGCGAAACGTCGCCTGAATCGTCCACCGGGTCCAAACACTGGCCCTGCTGGCCCTAATGTGACGTCGATTGCCGGTTGGGCGGTCGGTTCCAACCGCCGACCAGCCGGTCGGTGCGGGTCTCGATCGCGGCGCGCTTGACCGGCAGGAACCCCTCCGAGAGCGCCGTGGCGATGAGGGGGCGCCGGAGGAACTCCTCGACCCGAGCCTCGTGCTCGTCCACGGCGGCGGCGAACGCCGGAAAGCCCTTGCGAGCCTCCGGGCTGGCGTCGGTCTTCTCCGCTGCGCAGTCGGAGTGGGTCGTGAGGACGATCAGCTTGACCCGTTGTTCACCGCGCGTTGGAGCATCTCCTGCTCGCGCACGCTCATCACCGAGCCCGCCGTGCGGATCACGTAGGAGTAACGCCGCCTGTCGCCGACGAGCTCGTTGGTGTCGATGCGCGAGTCCATGCACACCACGAGCGCCACGAGCGGATGGTGCGGGGTGCGCGGGAAGCGACCGCGCATGGCCGCCGCGCGCCAGTTCTGCGCGAGAACTTCCTGCCAAATGCGCTCCGGCGTGAGCTCGCTGCGGTGGTCGAAGTCGTACGGCTGGAGCGGATCCTGCAGTCCGTAGCCCGCGTCGACGAGTGCTCCTCCCGCCCCCACACGGTCCAGCGGGTGAAGCCATAGCAGAGGGCGGCCAACATGATGACGAGCACGACCAGCAGCAGGCGCTTCATGGGATCTCTCCTCGCGGGAGGCCGCGCTGGCTCCCCCGCTGCGGATCCCATCGCGAACGGCGTGCCGCGAGAACGCGGACAAGTGCGGGGCGGCCCCCAGCCGACTTCGCAGTCTCTCCGGTGGGTGAGCTACGAAGCCGTGACACCGGACCGCCCTCGACCGTACCCACGGACGGATTCCGCGGCGGGAACACTGCTTGCTACCGTCCCCGCCAAAGCCACCCCTCGAGGTGCGACGATCCCCAGCATGCGCCCCGGCTTCCTGATCCTCCTGTCCCCAGTCTTCGCCCCGCTCGCCGCGGCCCAGTCCGGTGTCCCGGCGAGCAACTCCACACCTCCGACCGAGGTCGAGCCGTGGCGCCTCAAGGCGGCGCTCGACCTGCCCGCGTGGCTCACCCTCTCCGGCACCCAGCGCACGCGCTTCGAGTACCTCGACGGCCAGTTCCGGGCCGACAGCGCCTCGAAGATCTACGACGACAGCGACCACCTCTTCGCGCTGCGCACGACCCTGCGCGCCGACGTGCGGCTCGACAGCTTCGTGGCCACCGCGGAGCTGATGGACGCGCGCCAGTACGAGGCCGACGCGGGCTCGGCGCTCGACACGACCACGGTCAACGCGGCCGAGTTCGTGCAGGCCTTCGCCGGCTACGAGGGCCAGGGTCTCGTGCAGGACGGCGACAAGACCACGGCCATCGTCGGTCGCCACACGATGGACCTCGGCAACCGTCGCCTCGTCGCGCGCAACGACTTCCGCAACACCACCAACAACTTCGACGGTCTCAACTTGCTCTGGGAGAGTGCGTCGAAGAGCACCCTGCGCGCGTTCTACACGCTGCCGGTGTGGCGCCTGCCGACGGACGAGGCAAGCCTGCTCGACAACGACGTCGAGCTCGACGAGAGCAACCGCCACGTGCAGTTCTGGGGCCTCTACGGGACTCTCGCCGAGCTAGTCCCCACGCTGCAGGCGGAGCTCTACTGGCTCGAGCTCGACGAGCAGGACTCGGCCGGACTCCCCACGGCGGATCGCGACCTGACTACGCTCGGGCTCCGGTCCCTGCGCAAGCCGGCCATGGGTGAGTTCGACTTCGAGCTCGAGAGCGCGTGGCAGTTCGGGAGCTCGCACTCGAACACGACCTCAGCCGCCGAGCTCGACCACGACGCGCGCTTCCACCACCTCGAGGCGGGCTACACCTTCGACGCCAGCTGGAAGCCGCGCCTCGCGCTGCAGTACGACCTCGCCACGGGCGACGACAGCCCGACGGACGGCGAGAACAACCGCTTCGACACGCTCTTCGGCGCCCGGCGCTGGGAGTTCGGGCCCACGGGCATCTTCGGCGCCCTCGCGCGCGCCAACGTCGTGTCGCCCGGCTGGCGCGTCACCGCCAACCCCACGGATGCGCTCGACCTGATGTTCGCGCACCGCTTC
Organism: Planctomycetia bacterium; assembly: GCA_005778045.1. Next base: position 1,061 of record SXKQ01000107.1, on the reverse strand, counting down.
GCGTACCTCGAGTCCGACACGGACGCCTACACGCCCGGCAACGTGCGCGACCCCTCGGGCAACTCAGGCGACGAGGTCGGGCAGCTGGTCGAGTTCCGCGCGCGCTGGAACGTGCTGTCGGGCAACTTCAGCCTCGACTTCGGAGTCGCTCACCTGTTCGCGGGCGAGTTCCTCGACCACGCCCCCAATGCGACGGGCAACGGCGACACCAACTACGTCTACCTGCAGACGCTGCTCTCGTTCTGAGGCCGTCGGCGCCACTCAGGGCCCCGTCGGCACGGCCTCGTCGTAGGCGAGGCCGAGAACGGCGCGGAAATCGGCGAGCGCGGTGAAGTACTCGCGCTGGGAGTCGACCTCGCTGGCCTGAGCGGCCGCCGTCTGCTGCTCGCGCAGGTTGACGCGGAACAGGTCGCTCTGGCCCTCGTCGAGGGCGATGCGCTCGGCGTCCTCGAGCTGCAGCGCGAGCTCGGCGTTCTGGCGCGCGAGCCCGAGCCGGCGGTAGGCCTGCACCAGCGCGGACGCGGCGTCCTGCACCTCGCTGCGCACGACGTCCCTGGCGTAGGAGCTCTCGCGCGCGAGCTTGGCGAGCTTGGCCTCGAGCTCGAGGATCTTGCCGCGCGCGCGGGAGAGCTGCACGGGCACGGAGAACTTGAACAGGGCCTGGAGTTCGAAGGGGCTGCGATCGTCCTTCGCGCCCGACTGCTCACCGATGTCCTGCGAGGCGAACATGCCGAGGTCGAGCGCCGGCAGGAGCTGGTTCTCGGACAGCTGGAGGTCGAGCTCGAGCTGCGTGCGCTCGAGCGCGAGAGCGCGCAGCTCCGGTCGCTGGTCGAGCGCGAGAGCCACATCGCCCGGGATGAGCGTCGCCGCCGGGTCGCGCACGGGCGGGAACGCGCCCGGCAGCAGCGCGTCGGCCGGCACTTGCGGCTCGCCGGCTTCGCTGCGCCAGTAGAGCGAGAGCAGGATGGCGGCCTCCTGCAGGTCGCGTTCGGCGCGCACGAGGCTCGCCTCGCGCTCGACGATCAGGCGCATGTTGTCGATCAGGTTGATCGCGGCGATCT
>SXKQ01000011.1 GCA_005778045.1 Planctomycetia bacterium | reverse complement strand
CGTCTTGTACATCAGCCGCCGGAAGCCGGTGCAGTGGATGATGCGGTCGCGATCGCGCTCCCAGACCGTGCGCAGGTCGTCCTCTTCCTCCTCGTACTTGCGACCCTTCGAGCGCGCGGACTTCAGCGCCCACGGCGCGAGCTCGCGCTCCTCGCGGGCTTCCTTGGCGTGGCGGTCGAGCAGGTCGTACATGGCGAGAGCGGGGCAGCGAGGTCGCGAGCGGACCCGGCCGGGCCGCGCGCGAGTGGGGAGAAGAGTCGGCCGGAAGAGCTTAGGATGCGTCGGCGTGACGTCGCACTCCAGCCCCTCCCGACTCGCTTCCCTCGCCCTCGCCGTGCTCGCGACGGCCTGCGGCGCCGAGCCGCCGCCTCCCGCGCCCCGAGCGGCGGCCGCGCGGCCCGCGATCGACGATCCCAGCCGCTTCGGAGGCACGATCGAGCTGCGCGGCGCCCTTGAGCGGGCCGAGCAGGGCTCGGTGCTCGTCATGCTGCGCGGCGTCGGACAGTCCGCGCCTCTGTGGGCCTATTTCGTCGACTTGCGCGATCCCGCGGCGGAGCGCAACGGCCTTGTGCTGCGCGACGACGGCTCGCGCGCGCTGCAGTTCACGCTCGATCGCACGTCCACGCTGATCGGCGCCCCGCTCCCGCACGACGTCGCGTTCGAGATCGCGGCCGTCTACGATCCCGATGGCGACATCGACAGCAAGGAAGGCCAGCTGCGTGCGAGCGCGCCGGCGCGCCGCGGGGATCTCGCTATTCGCATGGAACTCGGTACGCCGTGAGCGCCGCCTGGTTCGAGGAGGCGTTTCGCGCGGACTACCGCGCGGTCTATCCGCACCGCGACCTCGAGGCCGCGCGGCCCGAGGTGCGCTGGCTCGTCGAGCATGGCGTGCAGGGGCGCACACTCGACCTGTGCTGCGGCTTTGGCCGACACACGTTGCTCCTGCGCGAGGCGGGCGTCGACGTGTTCGGCCTCGATCTCTCCGCGGACTTGCTCGCGGCCGCGGGCACGCTACCCGGCGCCGAGCGTCACCTCGCGGGTCGGCTCGTGCGCGGCGATGCGCGCGAGCTCCCCTTCGCGCGCGCGAGCTTCGCCTCGCTGGTCAACCTGTTCTCGTCGTTCGGCTACTTCGGCGAGCTCGGCGACGAGCGCGTGCTGGCCGAGGTCGCGCGCGTGCTGCGCCCCGGCGGTCTCGCGGCGCTCGACCTGATGAACCCGTCGTTCGTGCGCGCCAACCTGCGCGACGAGACGACGCGCGAGGGCGAGGACTTCCTGCTGCGCGAGCGGCGCTCGCTCGCGGACGGCGGTCGCCGCGTGATCAAGGACGTCGAGCTCGTGCGCAACGGCGATTCGCGGCGCTGGCGCGAGGACGTGCGCCTCTATGAGCTCGACGAGCTGCGTCCGAAGCTCGCCGCTCACGGCCTCTTCGTGCAGTCGACCTTCGGCGGCTTTGCTGGCGAACCCGCCAGCGCCTCCGCGCCGCGGCTTCTGCTGCACGCGACGCGCGCATAGCCGCTAGCGCATCGCGAGTCCGCGCTCGCGGATCCAGCGCTCGACCTCGCGCGCCACGACGGCGTTGCCGGCGCGCGAGAGGTGCATGTTCTGGAACAGCGGGGCGACGGCGCGCGGGTCGGAGTTCGCGGCAGTTCCGAGCGCCGCGGAGAGGTCGAGGCAGGGAATGCCGCGCCTCTCGAGCGCCTCGACGAGCGGCGCCTGCCAGTAGCGGTCGCCGCGCGCGAGCGCGCCGGTGAGATCTGGGCGTGAGGGCCAGACCAGCACGGGCGCGGCGCGCGCGCCGGCGGAGAGGGCCTCGCGGTGGAAGCTCTCGAGGATCGCGAGCGTGAGTCGCAGCGGCTCGCCTTCCGTGTCGAGCCACAGGGTGCGGTGATAGCGGCGTCCGCGCTCGCTGGCGAGTACGCCGAGGCGCACGGCCGTCGAGCGCCACAGCCAGTCGGGAAGCTCGGGATCGGCCCAGTATTCGTGCTCGCGCAGGCGTCGCGCGACGCTGCCGTCGAGGATCGCGTCGAGCAGCTCGCTCTCGGTCGCAAAGCCTGTCGGCACGACCTCGAGCGCGCCGTCCGCGAGCACGAAGCGCGGCTTGGCCGCTGGCGAGCCGTGCAGCGTGGCGAAGCACGGCTTGTAGCGATTTACGTTGCGCCCGATGTTGTCGAGCATCAGTCCGATGCAGACGACGTCGGCGTCGAGCGCTCCCACGCGCCGGAAGCGCAGCAACGCCTGGTCGGTGCCGTAGCCGTTGACGCCGAAGTTGGGCGCTTCCCAGCTGGGCTCGAGCGCCTCGAGCTGCGCCTGCCAGCTCGCGTCCCACGGCACCTCGGCGCCGTGGGTGAAGGAATCGCCGAACGACACGACGCGCAGCGTGCCCGCCGGCCGCTCGCCCGCGTACTCGCGCGGGCCGCGCGCTGCGAGCGAGTTGAACTGGCGCGGCGCGGCCTCGGCGGACTGCGGCAGGTCGACCCAGCCAAGCTCGGCGTCGAAGGGCGTCGTCGCGCCGCGCGCCGCGCTGTCCAGCGTCGCGCGCCGGCGGCGCACCTCGGCCCACTGCTCGGAGTCGAGCGTCGTCCCATGCGGCGGCAGCGCATGGACGCCGAGCTGGCCTTTCCGCAGCAGCCACGGCCCGGCGGCGAGGTCGAGCGAGACGAGCAACGCCAGCACGAGAGTCCCCGGGCGTGCGAAGCGAGCGAGGCGGGAGCGCGGCGAGCCCATGGGTCTGGAGAATCTTCAGAAATCGGCTCGAAGGGCGCCAGCCCGGCGCTCGGTCATCGCAGGCCGTCCGCCGAGGCGGGGTCCGGGAGCGGGCTCGGCGGGTGGCCACGCAGCGAGCGGGGCTCACGGCGGGCCCTTCGCTATACTCCTCGGTCCTCGAAGTTCCTCAGAGACCACCGGAGTCGCCATGCGCGAGAACATCGTTTTCAGCGAACAGGCCAAGGAATTGGCAGCCAAAGCGCGCGAGATCGCGGAGAAGCACGTCCGCCCGAGCGCCGCCAAGTACGACAAACTGCAGCAATACAACTACGACGCTGCCAAGGCGGTCGCGGAGGCGGGGCTCTTCAAGACCTTCATCCCCAAGCAGTACGGGGGCCACGGCGCGGGCATCCTCGCGCTGGCGATGGTCACCGAGGAGCTCGCCAAGGCCGACTCGGGCTTCGGCGTGGCCTTCGCGGTCAACGCGCTCGGCTCGTTCCCGATCATCCTCGGCGGCACCGAGGAGAAGAAGCAGAAGTGGCTGCCTCAGATCGCGCGCGGGGAGAAGTTCGTGGCCTTCTGCCTGAGCGAGAAGTTCGCCGGATCCGACGCCAGCGGCCTCGCCGTCACGGCGGAAGAGGACGGCGACCACTACGTCATCCGCGGCGAGAAGAAGTGGACCACCAACGGTGGCGTGGCGGACATCTACTCGGTGTTCTGCGTCACCGACTCGACCTCCAAGTCGCGCCGCATCAGCGCCATCGTGGTCGAGAAGGGCACCCCCGGCTTCTCGATCAATAAGGTCGAGGACAAGATGGGCATCCGCACGGTGCCCGTGGTCGAGACGCACTTCGACAATGTGCGCGTGCCGAAGTTCAACCTGATCGGCGGTCGCCCGGGCATGGGCTTCACCCACGCCATGCAGACGCTCGACTGCGCCCGTCCGGGCGTCGCGGCCCAGGCCGTCGGCGCGGCCCAGGGCGCGCTCGACCTCGCGCTGGTCTACGCCAGCCGCCGGCGCCAGTTCAACGCGCCGATCTCGAGCTTCCAGATGGTCCAGAAGATGCTCGCGGACATGGCCATGAAGACCGAGGCCGCTCGCTGGCTGGTCTACGCCACGGCCGCGGCGGTCGACGCCGGCCGGAAGGACACCACCAAGATGGCGGCCATGTCCAAGTGCTTCGCCACGGACACCGCCATGGAGGTCGCCACCGACGCGGTGCAGATCTTCGGCGGCTACGGCTTCATGGAGGACTATCCGATCGCCAAGTGCTTCCGCGACGCGAAGATCCTCCAGATCTACGAGGGCACCAACCAAGTCCAGCGCATGGTCATCGCCCGCAACCTCGTGAAGGAGGTCAGCGAGCTGGCGCACCTCGTGCCGTACATCCCCGGCGAGGTTCAGCAGACCTACAAGAACGGTGGCACCATCAGCGCCGAGAACCAGGGCCAGCCGGCCGTCGCCGCCAAGGCCTGAGCAGGCCCAGCGCGCGGCCCGAGCCGCGCCTCTCCCAAGACCCCGTCGGTTCCAACTGGAACCGGCGGGGTCCTTGCTTGGCAGGCGTGAAAGTCCCCGCAGACAGTAATGTTTCTAAATTGAAATGCGCCATTTTGGCGCCCGAGTGTCCTTCTGGCATGCAATCGACTTTTATTGGCTTCGCGGTCGCTTTCATGGTCGTTTCATGTCGCGGCCTCGATTGGACGCAAGTTGTTTGGTAGCAACAGCGTGAGCAAATAAAAGCCGCCGGTCTGGATCCGCGCGAACGGTTGGCCCGAATTCTGCAAAGGGCGGATCAGAGCCGCCAATAGGCTGCAAAGAAAAACTAACGTGAACGTGAGCTTGTCGTAGTCGTTGTCTGGGTGAGGGGCCCGCTCCTAAGGGTGGGGTGCCGCGCACAGAAACCGAACACGAGACCCTCCAACGTCCTCGTCCTTGTCACGAACTCCCGGGAGTCCCCCCCGGCTTGCAGAGGAGCCGCTCGGCCACCTCGGAGCTCACGGGAAGAACAGGCAGAGCCACCATGACCAAGATCCTGACCCACGCCCAGCTCGACGCGAAGCTCGACCTTCTAGCGGACGCGGCCCCCGAAGCGTTCGCCGCGGGGAAGCCCGACACTTTCGTTCCCTCGGCGACCAAGCTCGCAGAGATGCTCGATAAGAGCGGTACGGCGCTCGAGGTCAGCGATCCCTCGAGCTGGCGCCAGCCGGTCAAGTCCGGCAACGGTGGCCAGCGCCTCGCCCTGAGCCAGCAGTTCCGGGCCGAGGTCGACTCCATCGTGCCCCTCGACCGTGAGGCCGAGCAGCGGCTCGCCCGCCGCATCGAGTTCGCGCGCCTGCGGCTCGAGAAGGCCCTCGAGGAGACCGGCGTGTCGCCCGAACGGCTGCCTAAGGGCGCGGGCTCGCCGGGCCTTGCCCTGCCCTCGGCCACTGGTGGCTGCGCCCTGCCGGCGCGCATCTGCCGCCGCTGGTTCGAGCTGCACGCCCTGCGCTTGGAGATGGTCGAGCGCAACCTGTGGCTCGTCGGCGTCAACGTCGAGCGTTACTCGCACACGTCCGCCAGCCAAGCCGACCTGATTCAGGAGGGCTCGGCCGCCCTGTTCCGCGCCGTCGACGGCTTCGACTGGCGCCGCGGTTTGCTGTTCCGCACCTACGCGGTGCACTGGCTCAACCAAGCCTTCCGCAGCTACCTCTACAACTTCTCGAACACCGTGCGCGTGCCGGTGTACCTCCAGAAGGCGCTCAAGCACGTCAACGACGCCAAGGCGACGCTCGGCGACCAGAACGCTGCGGCCTCGGCGATCGCGGGCCAGGCGGGCATGGACGAGCACCTCGTCGAGTCGGCCATGGGCGCGGTGCGCTCGATCCGCTCCCTCGACGCGACCTACGACGACGAGGACAGCGGTCGCCTGCGCGACTTCCTCTCGGCGCCGGAGAGCGAGGACGGCCCCTACAGCACGGCGTTGGAGGAGCACACTCTCGCGGGCAGCATCGAGGACGCCCTCGCGGCCCTGTCGGAGCGCGAGCGCTTCGTCATCGAGCGCCGCTTCGGCATCAACCAGCCGCGCGAGTTCACGCTCGCGGAGGTCGCCCAGGAGCTCAAGGTCAGCCTCGAGCGCGTGCGCCAGATTCAGGTGCGTGCGCTGGGCAAGCTGCGCACCCCCAACCTGCGCAAGGTGGTCGATCCGTTCCTGAACTAGGAGCCGCTCGGCTTCCACAACTTGGCCCACGGCGTCGGGAGGCCGCTCCTGACCGCTCGATTGCCGTGGTGACCTGCGCGGGCCCGCCCTCCAGCCAGAGGGAAGGCCCGCGCTTCTTTTTGTTGCGAGTCCCTTGCGCGCCAAGACTTGCTGCCCCGCGGCGCCGCCCTCTTGGCGGGAATCTGTGGAACGGCCGCGGCCCCTTGGCGCTTGCCTCTCCTTGCGCCGCCGTGCCCCCTGCTCGGCGGTGCCGTCAGTCTCCAGCGCCGCCTGCCTGCGCCCGGCTGTCGACACCGGGACTCACCGCCAGTCGGCCTCAGGAGCCCGCTCGCGGTCCGCGCGGCATCTCAGGGGCCCCTCAGGATCCGACTCTTCCAAGCACCCATGACGCACCCGACCCCCCTCGTCCTCCGTCGCCTGTCCATCGCGGCCGCCGCCGCCGCGCTGTGTGCCTCCGCGGGCGCCCAGAGCCTCAGCATCACCCACGGCACCGTGATCGCCACCAACGGCGACGTCGCTCCCGGCTTCGGCGGCGAGGTCTTCGGTGGAGCGGGCACGTTCGACTCCGGCGTCCTCTCGGACGACGGCGCGGTGTTCTTCCGCTCGCGCCTGACCGGCGGCAACACGGTCGCCACCAACGAGCGGGCGTACTTCCACGGCTCCAGCCGAGCCAACCTGCAGCTCGTGCCGCGCGCCGGCAGCCCGGAGCCGACCGGCACCGTCCCCGGCGCGACCATGAACACCGCCTCGTCGGCCGGCCTCTCGAGCGGCTTCCGCATCAGCTCCGACGGTCGGATGCTGTTCGGCAGCTCGATGTCCGGCGGCGGCGTCGTCTCGACGGACGACACCGGGATCGTCGTGGGCACCCCGGGCAACTTCCAGTTCCTCGTGCGCGAGGGAGACGCGGCCCCGGGCATGGTCGGCGCGACGATGAGCTCGAGCTTCAGCTCGCCCAGCCAGCAGCAGTCCGGCATCAACGCCCTCGGATAGGGCTGGTTCACCACCGCCCTCACCGGCGGGGACGTCTCGGGCACGTCCAACAACCTCGGCCTGTACTGCGGTACGCCGGGCAACCTGACCCTCGTCGTCCGCAAGGGCGGGAGCGGTCCCAATGGAGAGGTGCTCAGCCACATCTACGCGGGCTTCACCGGCCAGATCGACGCCTCGGGCCAGTTCTACTTCGACGTGAGCTACCAGACGGGCACGGGCTCGCCCGCGGTGAGGGCGACCAATGACCGCGCCATCTGGCTGTACACGCCCGGGCAGGGCACGGTCGAGATGGTGCGCGAGGGCGACGTCTGCACGGACTACCCCAACTGCGTCTACCTGAACGGTACGGGCACCACGGCGCCGTTCTCGTTCGCCTCCAGCAACTTCCTCAACTCGGGCAAGGCCATGTCCGCCACGAACCTCTCGGGCGCGGGCGTGACGAGCACGGACAACGACACGGCGTTGGTGCTCTTCAGCGCGACGACGGACAAGGTGCTCGTGCGCGAGGGCGACCCGGCTCCGGGCCTTGCGGGCATCACGCTGGGCGTGTTCAACACCTCGAACGCGCTCATCAACAACTCGGAGACCATCCGCTTCACGTTCCAGCTGGTGGGCGGCTCCGTGACCACGGCCGACGACGGCGCCATGTTCACGGGCACGCCGGGCAACTACCGGCTGGTGATGCGCGAGGGCGATATCGCACCGGGCACCACGTGGGCCTTCGGCAGCCCGCTGGGCCAGTCGACCATGATGAACGGCGCTGGCCAGATCCTCTTCGCCAACTCGATGACGGGTACGGGCGCTCCGACGAGCACGACCTGGCTGTATGACCCGGCCACGGGCCTCAAGCTGTTCTCGGCGGCCGGCGAGCAGCTCGAAGTGCAGCCCGGCGTCTTCAAGCCCGTCACGACCCAGGGCGGCATCCAGTTCAACAACTGCGACGCCCGTCCGTTCAGCTTCACCAACGACGGCAAGATTGCGGCGCGCATCAACCTCGCGGACGGCACGAGCGCCATCGTGATCGTGAACTACCCGCCGACCGCGCTGCTGGAGTCCTACTGCACCGCTGGCACCATGACCAACGGCTGCGTGGCCTCGATCACCGCCAACGCTAACCCGAAGACCGACCACAGCAACGCGGTCACGGTCGCGGTGTCGAGCGCCGAGGGCCAGAAGGCGGGCCTGATCTACTGCGGCCTCTCGCGTCACGCCGCGCCTTGGTGCGCGAGCGGCGGGACGAGCTTCCTGTGCGTGAAGGCCCCGACGCAGCGCACGGCGCTGCAGGACACCGCCGGCACGGCCAACGCCTGCGACGGCGCGATGACGCTCGACTGGAGCGCGCTCCAGCTCGGCGGCGGCACGCTCGGCAGCCCCTTCACCGCGGGGAACAAGGTCGATCTGCAGGCGTGGTTCAGGGATCCGACCGCCTGCCGGACCACCAACCTCACGAAAGCGGGGGAGCTGACCTACCAGCCCTGATGCCTGGGGTCCGCGGGGCGCGCGAGGGGCGCGCTGGCGGAATCGGGGCCGTCTCGCGCGCGAGCTCGAGGCGGCCCCGGTTGCTTTTCATGGCCTCAGCGGGAGAGCGCGCGCAGGGCGAGCTCCTTGGCCGCGCGCAGGTCGACCTTGCCCGTGCCGAGGACCGGCAGCGCTTCGACCTTGATGAACGCGTCGAGGCGCGGGACGAAGAGGTTGGGGAGGCCGGCGGCGGAGAGCGCGGCGAGCAGCGGCGGGATCGAGGCGAGCTCGAGCGTGGTGAGCACGGCGAGGCGCTCGCCCTTGGACTCGTCGGGGATCGCGGTGACGAGGAACACCTGCACGGACGAGCTCGCGGCGCTGTGGAGCTCTTCCTCGACGCGGCCGTGCGGCACCATCTCGCCGCCGATCTTGGAGAAGCGCGCGAGGCGGTCGGTGATGCGCAGGAAGCTGTCGTCGTCGAGCAGCGCGATGTCGCCCGTGACGTACCAGCCGTCGCGCAGGACCTTGTGCGTGAGGTCGTCGCGACCGAGGTAGCCCTTCATCACGTTCGGGCCGCGGACGAGCAGCATGCCCGGCGTGTTGGGCGGGAGGTCGACGAAGGTGTCGGGATCGACGACGCGGCACACGATGCCGGGCATCGGCTGGCCGACGTAGCCGCGGCGCCAGCCGGGCTGGTAGAGACCCGCAGCGCGGAAGTCGGCGTGGCTCACGGCGACGACGGGCGCGCACTCGGTGGTGCCGTAGCCTTCGAGCGGCCGAATGCCGAACTGGCCCTGGAACGCGTCGGCGAGGCGGTCCGTGAGCTTCTCGGCGCCGGCGAGGACGATGCGCAGTGAGCCGAACTGCTGCGGCGGCACGCGGCGCAGGTAGATCGAGAGCAGCGTCGGCGTCGCGAGCAGGAAGCTGATGCCGTGGCGCTCGACCTGGTCGCCGATCGCGGGCGCGTCGATCGGGCTCGGATGGAAGACAGCGCCGAGGCCGCTCGTGGCGGGGAACCAGATCGTCGCGGTGTAACCGAACGAGTGGAAGAAGGGCAGGATGCCGAGCACCTTGTCGGTCGCCCGCACGTGGAAGGTCTGCTCGAGCGCGGCGCAGTTCGAGGCGATGTTCGAGTGCGCGAGTATCACGCCCTTGGGCTCACCGGTGGAGCCGCTCGAGAAGATCACGGTCACGACGTCGTCGGAGCGCACCGCGCGCTCGGCCCCGCACAGCCGCTCGAGCAGTCGCGTGGGCGCGAGCCACGCCAGCGCGAGCGAAGAGAGGCGCGCCCACGTTCCGACCTCCTTCGCGACGTCGTCGATCCAGATCGGCTCGACGCCCTCGGGCAGCTCGAGGTTCGCGCGCTCGAGGAACACGCGGCTCGTGACCACGGTGCGCAGCCCGGACTGTCTGGCAGCCGAGGTCATGCCGGCGCGGCCTGCCGTGTAGTTGAGGTTCACCGCCGCGCGCCCGGCGAAGGACGCCGCGAGATTCACCAGCGCGCCGCCGACGGAGGGTGGCAGCAGGATTCCGACATGGCGCTGGCCACTCCAGCGCGGCCCGAGCAGGCGTCCGAGCGCGATCGCGCCGGCCAGCGCGCGGATGCGATTCACGCGCGGGCGCGTCGCGTCGGCGAACAGGAAGCGCATGGGGCGCGTGCGCGCGCGGTAGACGAACGTGAAGTGCAGCGGCGGCGCTGCGACGTAGCGCTCGCGCCATGCGTCCTGACCGAGCATCTGCACCGCGCGCCGCACCTCGTGCACGGGCGTGCCGGTCTCGAGCGGAGCACCGAAGGAGACGCTGACGGGGTAGGGGAGGTGCCGCGGCAGCTTCCACACGAAGCGCCCGCCGTCGTAGCTGAACACCGAACCCCACACGCCCTCGAGATAGACCGGAATCACGGGCGCGGCGCGGCCCTTGACGATGCGCTCGAGGCCGCGCCGGAACGGCAGCAGCATGCCCGTGCGCGTGATCTGGCCCTCGGCGAAGATGCACACGAGGTGTCCCTCGTCGAGGTAGTCCCCGGCCGAGCGCAGGCCGCGCAGGATCATGCGCGGGCCGCCTGTCGCGGAGATCGGGATCGCGTCGAGCCAGCGCAGCACGGGCCCGATGAAGCGGTGCTCGAAGAAGGGCGCGTCGACGAGGAAGCGCACGGGCCGGTCGGTGCTCGCGATCAGGAACAGACCGTCGACGAACGAGACGTGGTTGGGGACGAGCAGCGCGCCGCCCTTCTCCGGGATGTGCTCGAGGCCGCGGATGCGCAGGCGGTAGACACTGTGCGTGAGGATCACGAGCGCGAGTCGCAGCAGGGCCTGCGGCACGAGCCAGCAAGCCCACGCTGCGCCTGCGATCACGATGGCTGCGGCGACAAGGAACAGCGTGGAGGTGCTTGCGCCACGGTCCGCGAGCACGGCACCGAGCGCACCGCCGACGAGAGCGGCCAAGTAGACGAGGAAGTTGGAGCTCGCGACGACCGCTCCGCAGCCCTGCGCCGGCGCACGCCACTGCACCAGCGCGTTCAGCGGGACGACCAGCAAGCCTGCCGCGAGACCGACGAAGCCCATCAGGGCCAGCGTGCCGCCGAGCCCCGGCAGCAGCAGCCCGAACGTGAGCGAGAACAGCGCGAGCAGCAGTGCCCCGAGCGGCAGGAGCCCGAGCTCGACCTTGCGACCCGACATCCGGCCCGCGAGCAGCGAGCCCAGGCCGATGCCGACCGAGAGCGTCGCGAGCGGCAGGCCGACGCGACGCTCCTCGAGCGCGAGGTCGACCTTGGCGTACACCTGCAGGTTCTGCATCAGCAGGCTGGCCACGCCCATGAAGAGCGCGTTGCCGAGCACCGCGAGCCGCAGCACTCGATCCGAGCGCAGCGCGGCGAAGGCGGTGCGCATGATCGCTCCGGCGGAAGCTCCTTCGGAGGAGGCCGGGACTCGCGGCACGGAGAGCGCGCCGAGCAGGCCGACGAATCCGAGGATGGAGAGCGTCGCGCCCACGAGCCACGTGGCGTCTCCGGCCGAATGCAGCAGAGCGGGTCCGCAAGCCGTTCCTGCGACGATGGCGACGAAGGTGGCGAACTCGAGCGCCCCATTCGCGCGCGACAGTCGCTCGTGCGGCACGAGCTGCGGGAGGATGCCGTATTTAGCAGGGGAGAACAGCGCGCTCTGCAGGCCCATCGCGCCCACGATCGCGAGTGCGATGCTGCCACCGGCGGGCTCCACCGTCAGGCTCCAGGTGGCCGCCAGCATCAGCGCGAGCTCCAGCGCCTTCGTGGCCACGAGCACGCTGCGCTTGCTGAAGCGGTCGACGAGCGGAATCGACGGCAGGGTGCCGAGCGCGAGTGGTAGCAGGAACACGACGGTGACGAGGCCCGCGATGCGCTGGGCCTGCGCTTCCGGAGCTCCTTCGCCGAGCTCGCGCTGGAGCAGCAGGGTCACCGCGATCTTCCACGCGTAGTCGTTGAAGGCGCCGAGGAACTGCGCGAGGAGCAGGCCGGCGAGCGGGCGGCGGGTGAGGGTCATGGCCTCTAGAGAGCCATCGCGAGGGCCTGAGTGCAACGAGTTCGCGCTGATCCCGTCGATAGGCGCCGCGAAGCGACCGCCCGGGGGCGAGCCGGACTGCTAGGATTCGGTCGATGGGTGCCTTGGAGCTCTCGCTCGCGCTGCTTGGATTCGCGCTGGTCGCGAGCCAGCCGGCCAGTGCCCAGTCGAGTGCGACCGAGGCAGCCCCGGCGCGAGCGCTCGACGACGCGGCCCTGCGCGCTGCCTGCTTTGACCTGCTCGGACGCCCCCCCCTCGAGTTCGAGCGCGCGGAGTGGCTCGGGCGCGCACGGCACGAGTTCCTCGACCACTGGCTCGCGCGCCGCGAGACGTGGGCCAACTGGGCCGAGGAGCAGCTCTACTTCTTCCTCCTGATCGACAACTTCCGGCCGGAGAACGAGCGCGTGGCCGAGCTGCCGACGCTGCTCGCCGCGGGCAAGCTCGACGTACGCACCGCGATCCACCGCATCGCGCTCAGCCCGAGCTTTGAACAGCGCAATCCGGGCGCGGACACGTTCGTCACCGTCGTGATGGAGCAACTGAACGGCCTGCGCGTGCAGAAGAACACGCGCGAGCTCGAGGTCGGCAAGGAGATCTACGACGGCCGCTCCGGGACGTTTCTCGGCAAGAGCGGCTCGACGCAAGCGGACTTGCTGCGGATCGCGATCGAAGACCGCTCCTTCTCGCAGCAGTTCCTCACGCGCGAGCACAGGCGCATCGTTCGCGCGGAGCCCGAGAAGGGGGCGCTGGCCGAGCTCGTGCGGCGCTTCCAGCGCGATCCGGCCGAGTTTTGCTCCATACTGCGCGAGTGGATGCTCTCGAGCGCGTGGGACGAGCGCGTGTGGCGCCGAACGAGCGCGCCGAACCGCATGTGGATTGCGGCGCTGCACGTCGACCTGCTCGGACGCGAGCCGCTGCCCGAGGAAGCGCGACGCCTGCGCACGGCGCTCGATGGCTTGTCGGACACGGGGCCCCTGAGGTCCGTGCTCGCGCGCGTGCTGATCGACTCCGGTCAGGTGAAGCTGCCCGCGAAGGAAGCGATCGCGGATCCGACCCGCTGGATCGCGGACCTGTTTGCGCGCCTGCTCGGGCGCGCAGCCAGTCCCGACGAATTGCGCGCCTTCGTCGCGGCCTTTCACGAGCCCGAGTGCCGTCCCCAGACGGTGCTCTACGCGCTCGTCACGCACCCCGAGTACCAGACCTACTGAGAGAAGCCATGGCTCACCGCAACGAAATGTCGCTGGAACACTCTGCCCGCCTCGGCGCAGATCGCCGCGCGTTCGTGCTCGGTGCCGCAGCGGGCGCGCTCGCGCTGCCCTCGCTCGCGCGCGCCTCGCTGCTCGCTCCGCAGGAGCGCAAGACGAAGCACGTCGTGCTGGTCGCCTTCGCCGGCGGCGTGCGCACGCGCGAGACCTTCGGCACTCCCGGAAACGTGCCGACGCTCGAGGCGCTCGCCAAGGACGGCGTGCTCTACAAGCGCGTGAAGTCCTCGAATCTCGGACATTTTGGTGCTGCGCTCTCGATCTTCACCGGTATCAGCGAGGCGCGCGGCATTCGGGAAAACGCGCGCGGCGGCGATCCCACGCTGTTCGAGTACGTGCGGAAGGACGGAGGGCTGAAGGCAAGCGATGCCTGGATCAGCACGTCGGGCGGCGCGCAGCAGACGAACTACAGCTACGGATTGCATCCTGACTACGGGGCTCGCTACGGCGCGAACACGGTCGACGGCGACGGCCTGTTCAACGCTGAGTTCAAGTCGATCCTCGATGCGTGGGGACGCCCGAAGACGCTCCCGCAGCGCGAGGCCGAGTTACTCGGGCGTATGCGTGGCGCGATCGGTGGCGGAGCGAGCGGTACCGGCGATGACTCCGCACGCGTCGAGAAGTACATCCTCGACGAGCTCACCAGCGGGACCACGGACATTCGTGGTGCCAACGCGGCGGACGCGAAGGCGATCCGCGTGGCACGCAACCTGCTCGTGCTCTTCAAGCCGCGGCTCGTGTCGATCGTCTTGCAGCAGGCGGATGCGGCGCATGGCTCGTACAACGGATACGTTGAGATCATCCGGCGCAACGACGAGGCACTCGGAGACCTGTGGCGCGCCGTGCGTGCCGACCCGGAGCTGCGCGACTCGACGGCCTTCGTGATCCTCCCCGAGTTCGGTCGCGACGCCGACCTGAACTCGCGGCGCGGGCTCGACCACGGTGACGGTTCGAACGACCTCGAGTACGTGACCGCGACCTGCTGGGGGCCGGACTTCGCGCGCAATCGCATCGTCGAGGACGACGTGCAGGCCATCGACGTCTGTCCGACGGTGTGTGAGCTGCTCGGGGCGAGTGCGACGAAGGCACGCGGCAAGCGGCTGCCGCGGCTCTACGCCTGAGCATGGAGACCTCGTACTCTCGCTCTGTCGTGCAACTGCGGGCCCTGGCGGCGCTCGTGTTCGGCGTCGGCGCGTTTTGCGTTGCGCTCGTCTCCTTGCAGGCCGGCGCGCGGCCGGCGCTCGCCTCGCAGTCGAGGTCGGATTCAAGCGGCTGCCTCACCTGCCACACGGGCATCGAGGAGATGCACCCCGAGGCGGAACTCACCTGCGTCGACTGCCACGGTGGCGATGGCGCTGCGCGGACCAAGGCGCAGGCCCATCCCATGCGGGCGCAGCGCGAGGCAGGCGACGAGCGCGTGGCTGGCATGACCGAGGATCTCGCATGGCGGCGCTTCGAGAACCCCATGGACTTGCGCGTCGCCGCGACGACCTGCGGTCCCTGCCACGAGAACGAAGTGGGGCGCGTGCGCACCAGCCTGCACGCGACGACGGCGGGGCACCTGTCGGATGGCTACTACGAGAGTGGCGTGACCAAGCGCAAGGGCTCGCAGTTCGGTGTATTCGCCGTGCCTTCGCATCTCGCGGAGAGAGGGGACATCGAGGAGCTGTTCCAGGTGCCTGCATTCCGCGAGGGTGGCGAGCTCGAGTCGCTCGGCACCCACCATGCGGACCTCGCGCGCAAGGAGTGCCTGCAGTGCCACCTGTGGTCGGAGGGACGCGCGGTCGAGGGGCGCGTCGGTTTCGACGGCGACTACCGCGGCGAGGGCTGCGCCGCGTGCCACGTGCCCTACGCGCTCGACGGACTCAGCGAGAGCGGCGACCGCAGCGCACCGAAGGCGGAGCCGGGTCACCCGCGCGCGCACGTGATGACGCGCGCGCCGACGACCGACACCTGCACGAGCTGTCACTATGGCGATGCGTCGATTGGCCTCAACTTCCGCGGCCTCTCGCAGTTGCCGCCAGGAGCCCCCGGTGGGCCCGAGATTCCGGGTACGACGGACGCGCTGCGCAACCGCCAGTTCTATCTCGACGATCCGTCGATGGTGCCGCCCGACGTGCACCACGAGCGCGGGATGCACTGCATCGACTGTCACACCGAGAACGACGTGATGGGGGACGGCCGACTGTATGGCTCGATGGAGCACGCGGTCGAGATCGCCTGCACGGATTGCCACGGCACGTTCAAGGCGGTTGCGACCTTGCGCACGCAGCGCGGCACGCCGCTCGCGCACCTGCGTCGCAAGGACGGCGCGATCGTGCTGAAGAGCAAAGTCGACGGGCGCGAGCACGTCGTCCCGCAGGTCATGCACGTGCTCGACCCAAAGCGTCCCGAGTACAACGAGCGAGGCGCGCGTGCGATGACGGGCGAGCACGCCGAGCTCGCGTGCTACCTGTGCCACTCGGCTTGGAATCCGAACTTCATGGGATTCCACTTCGATCGCAACGAGTCGCTCACGCAGCTCGATCTGCTCTCGGGGCAGCGCACCAAGGGGCGCGTGACGACGCAGGAGAAGGTGTTCTCGTCCTGGAAGAGCTTCTACGCGGGTCTCGACGAGTCCGGACGCTACGCGCCCTACCTGACAGGCTTCTCGACCATGGGCACCGTGCGCGACGAGTCGGGTGCGGTGATCTTGGATCAGGAACTCCCGGTGACCGCAGCGGGACTTTCCGGCCTGACCCAGATCCACCACCAGATGCACACGATTCGCGGCACTTCGCGCGCCTGCGTCGAGTGCCACCGCAGCTCCGCGACTTGGGGCCTCGGTTCGGTCAACTTCCGTCTCGGACGCCAGCTCGCTTTCGTCGCCGATCGTCGTGGGCTGGAGATCGTTGCCATCGACCGAGCGCAAGTGTCGGCGTCGGTGCCGATCGCGAAGCTCGTGCAGCCGGACATCGTGGATCTCGCGCTCGACTGCGACCCGCTGCAGGGCTTCGCGCGACGCGTGTACGTCGCGGAGGGGTACCGCGGCATCCATGTCGTCGACGTACGCGATCCCGCCCAGCCGCGCCGCGAGCAGTTCCTCGCGACGGTCCAGCCGGGCGGCATGGTGGTGGCCGGCGAGCATCTGTATCTGGCCGACGGCGCAGGCGGCTTGCGGATCTTTCGCATCGAGGACAGTGGGCGACTTGCGCCCCTCTCACTCCTGCCGACCTTCGATGCCCGCGATGTGCACGTGCAGTGGCCGCTCGCCTACGTGGCCGATGGTCTCGGAGGCGTGCTCGTGGTCGATGTGCGCAAGCCCGCGGAGCCGAAGCTCGTCGGCGGCGCGCGCGTGTCGAGCGATCCGGCTCGGGCTGACGCGGCCGCTGGCGTGACGATGCTGTTCCAGAACTCGCGCCCGGTCGCCGAGAACGGTGTGGTGGCGGACCGTCGCACCCCGGCGCGTGCGCTGCTGTGCGTGCTCGACGAGCGCGAAGGCTTGGTGCTCTTCAACGCGACGGAGCCCGCGGAGCTCGAGAAGCTCTGGCCACCGTCCGAGGAACGCAGTCGCGCCCAGCGGCGACAGGGTGCATTCCGCGGCCTGTCCGTGCGAAGCCATGTGGATCTCGCGGAGCCGCAGGGTGGCTCGCGCACGCGCGAAGGCGACTTTGCGTACGTGCTTGTCGAGACCGACGCGGACAACGCGGATCCGCAGTCGCGCCTGCTCGTGCTCGACGTGACGGAGCCGCGGCGGGTGCGCAGCATCGCGACCTTGCCGGCGGGCGAGTCCACGGAGATGCTCGCCGTCGGCGCCTACTACAACGCGCCGTTCCTGCAGCCGATCGCGCTCGCGCCGGGAAGCGATGGAGTGGTCGCGACAGATGTGTCGGTTTCGGCGGAGCCGAGACAGCTCGGCGTGCTCGGCGGGCTGCGTGAGTGCTACGCCATCGCGCTCGAAGAGTTTCCCCTCGATCGCATGCTCGACGAGGCGGGACGACCGCTGAAGGACGTGAGCCACGTCGGGTCACGCTGGCTGACGCTGGCCGAGATCGAGCGACTGATGCTGGTCCCCTCCAACCTGCTGCGCAACGGGCCGCCACGGACTGCGAGTGAGATTCCCGGCGCCGGGGCGCGCATGCACTTCAGTGCGTGCGACGCCGACCGGTCCGGCGTGCTCGAGGGAGAGGAGCTGCGCCGCGCGGGGCCCGGGCTCGACGTGGATGGGGATGGACGCGTCCTGCTGCGCGATCTTGCGCCGCTCGCGGGGCTGATCGAGCTGGATCGGACCGAGGCGGAGGCGGGAGCGCCCGCATTCCTGGAGACGCGCGTGGATCGCGACGGCGATCTCTCGCGGTTGTTCGACGGAATCGCGCCTCTCGAGTTCGACGAGGACCGTGACCGCAGGCTCGACCGCGCCGAGTTGTCTCGCGCGCTCCTTGCAGCCCTCGATCTCGACCGCGATCGCACGCTCTCGCTCGATGAAATCTCCCGTCATCCGGGAGACCTGCGGCAGCTGCGTCTCGGCGGTGCGGTCTCGCTGGCGAACTTCGCGCGGCTCGACTTCAACAGGGATGGGCGGATCCAGACCAAGGAGCTGAAGCTGGCGGACGAGGAGTTTCTGGCCCTCGACGTCGATCGCAGCGGCTTCGTCGAGCTGGGAACGGCGTCCAGCCCTGCTTGGGAAGGGCGGGGTCACTTCGCGCGCGGCTCGGAATGGCCGACACGACGCGCAGTTGCGCTCTCGCTCTCGCCGCGTGTCACCGTCGAGGCGCTGCTCACGACGTTCGACGTGGATCGCGACGGCGCGCTCGGGGCACGCGATCTGAAGACGCGGCCGGGGTTGCTCGAGGAACTCGACCTCGACCGCGATGGCACCGCGGAGCCCGAAGAGCTCGCCGGTCGGGTTCGGCTCGCGCAGGCGCAGGGCGTCGAGGCCGCACCGGACGACTTCGTCGAGCGATGGGATCTCGATGGCGACGGCAGCGTCGAGGAGCACGAGCTGCCGGAACTCGTGAGGCGCGTACTCGCTCGTCGGCGCGAACGGCGCTGAAAGCACGGGCGGCGTCGTTCGCGCCCGGGGCTGGACCGCGCCGCGCATGCGCAACGCGAAGCTCAGTTGCGGATGGTGAACTCGAGAGCGTTGGTCAGGTTTGTGTTGTTCGGCGCGCCCGAGTCGCGCGACCAGAACTGGGTGTTGAGCGTCACGCCCGACACGAGGCCCGGGTTCACGCCCGCGGCAATGTAGGCATTGAAGTCGAGGCTGAAGGCGCCGGTGCAGTCATCGCCAGCGGCACTGCCGCCGGAGACGAGCACGGGCGTGCGCCGCAGCGGGCCCTGCACGCACATCGTGCCGCCGAGGAACGGCGTACTGTCGCGACCGGTCGTGCCGTAGAAGAGCAGGCCCTGCTTCTGATTGCGGATTGGGACGGCACGGATGAAGAATCCCGAGCCGAAGCTCGCGCTGGGCGTGCCGAGCGAGTTCATCAGGCCGCTGCATCCGAGCGAGTTCGCCTGTGAGGTGCAGTAGGCCATCGAGGGCTGGAGCCACGCGCCGTCGAGATGGAAGCCGCGCTGCTGGCCGATCACGGTACCGAGCGTCGTGAGTTCGTCGTAGAGCGTGGTCACCTCCGCGGACACGTTGATCTGACCGTCGCCGTTGGCGTCGACCATGCGGAACAGACGCTCGTTGCTCTGGGTCTCGCCGACGTACAGCGCCCCGTCGGGGCCGCAGCGCACGTTCCAGATCAGGCTCGCGGCGGGAGATTGCCACCACAGCTGGTACTCGCCGAACTCGACAAGCCCGTTGCCGTTCGTGTCCCGAGCACGCCAGATGACGTCGTTCGTGGTGTCGGCCATGTACCACGCGCCGCTGTTGTCCTCGTCCATGCCCCAATGGAACGCGGCGTTCGCCAGCGCCGGGGGCGTGAAGAACGGGATCGACTCGCCCGCCGTGATGATGCCGTTGTTGTCGGTGTCCACGAGGCGGTAGATGCCCTTGGCCCACGCGCCGTTCGAAGACTGCTCAAGGTAGTAGACGAAGCCGTCGCGACCGACGCGCACGTCCTGCGGGATCGAGTTCGAGGCCAATCCGCCCTGCGAGAGGTCGGAGATCACGTAGTACTCTCGGGCCTCGTTGAGGTCCTGCGCGTCCCCGTCGGCGTTCAGGTCCTGCAGACGCAGGATGCAGTCCTTGCCCGTGCTGCCCGTCTGGGACACGGCGACCCACAGAATGCCGTCGCGCTCGTGCATGCCGGCCGCCGAGGGCATGCCGATGCCAGCCGCGTTCGTGAGCGACTCGAAGAAGATCGTCGCTTCGTTCGCACTGTGGCAGACGCCGTCGCCATCGAGGTC
This sequence comes from Planctomycetia bacterium, assembly GCA_005778045.1. Next base: position 4,745 of record SXKQ01000011.1, on the reverse strand, counting down.
CCGGAGGCGCAGTACGTAGTCATTGCTCGAGTCGTTGATGAACACGGTGCCGTCGCGCGACGAGACGATGCCGATATTGTTCGTCAGCGCGTAGAAGCCGAGCGCGTCGTCGTAGAAGACACTGCTTTCACCAGCGCCGCCGTAGTTGCCGTTCCCGTCGAGGTCCCGCAGTCGCAGGACCTTGTCGTTGTTGGAGTCGTTGACGTAGACGGTGGGCCGCGGGAAGTAGCCCGACTGGGCGAGGACCGGGGCGGCAAGGAGGACGGGCAGCAGGCGGAGCGCTGTGCGTTGCATGGGTTTTCGTCGTGGGCGGTAGGGATCGGAGCCATTATACAGACCGTTCTCAGGCTAACGCGCTCCGCGCGCAATGAGGACCGATCGGCGGCGCCCCCGCTTCCAGATCTCGCCCCGGCCGAAGCCTCAGTTTGGCGCGCTCGCTGCCGGTGTGGATCAGCTCCGGGTTCGAGCGTGAGTTGACTCCTCTCAGGCTGTCTCCCGTGGCTCCGGGAGTCTCACCGTGAAGCGCGCTCCACCTTCCGGCGCATCATCGGATTCGAGCGAGCCGCCGTGCGCCTCGGCGTTCTTGCGCGCGATCGAAAGCCCAGTGCCGTGCCACGCGTCATTAGTTGTGTAGAAGAGCTCGAACATATTCTCGCGACGGTTGGGCGGGATGCCCGGGCCACCGTCGCGCACCTCCAGCGCGAGTCCGCCGCCATCCGCTCGTTCCACGGCGCATACACGCGTGCTCCGGCCCTCGATGGACGGCAGCGCGTTGCAGACGAGGTTCTCGAGCACTTGCTCGATCATGCGCTCGTAGAGAGCGACGACGAGGTCTTCGGGCACGTCGAGCGCGAGTTCGGTACTGGGATGGGCGCGTCGCCGCGATTCGATGATGAAGCGAGCGAGTGGGCGCAGCGAAGTCGGCCGCCGTCGCGGTGGGAAAGGTCGCGAAAAGCGCAACAGGTCGATCACCGTCTGGTCGACGCGCCACACTTCCGCTCCGAACTCCTCGAAGATCGCGCGCCGTGGATCGCCCGGTGCGAAGCCGATTGCGAGCACCTGCACCGCGGCGGAGATGTCGGCCAGCGGGTTCGTCACCTCTTGCGCGAGTTTTTTCGGACATCTCGCCGTCGGCCGCGAAAGCGCGCGAGTTCAGCCTCGGTCCGGCGATGCTCCGTGACGTCGCGCAGGATCGCTGTCGAGCTGACCACGCGTCTGTGAGCGTCGTCCAGCGGGGTGAGCGTGACGTTGCACCAGCGCTCGACACCGTCCTTGCGAACGCGTCGGGTGAGGACGTGCAGCATGGGCTCGCTGCGGTCGAGTCGCGCACGCATCTCGTCGAGTTCCCCGGAGGCGAGCAGGTCGGCGGGCACGATGCGACCAATGCGGCGCCCAACGACCTCATCAGGCCTGAACTGGAACATGCGCTCGGCAGCGCGATCCCAGCAGCGTACGACGTCACCGTGGTCGATCAGGAAGACGGCAGTGTCCGTCGACTCGAGCATGTCGTCGAGCGAGAGCTCGTTGCTGCCGAGCGAGAAACCCACCGCAACGGCGAAGATGCGCGGGCTGCCGGGCGGAGCGTGGCGTGGTCCGGCGATCTCCCCGAAGCGATGGGTGGGGCGGATCTCGAACAAGCACTGGCGCTGCGTGCTGCAGCCGGAACAGCCGATAGGCGAGCAGGCGAGGTCGAGTCCCGCGATGGCGCTCGCGAGCGCCCTCGGCAAGGCGGACGTGAAGCCGCTGGCGGTGTGCGAAGGCCGGTGGGATGAGCAGCGACCGAACGTCGCCTCGTGGTCGTCGTCGACCTCGCCGTGGAGGTGGCATTGGCCGGAGGAGAGGTCCGCGTCGAGATCGAAGAGTTGCACAGCGCCGAAGCTGGAGGCCGGGACGAGCGGGAATCCGCGTTCGACTCGCGCGCGCCGAGATTGAAGAGCACCCGATCCACATGCTCGAGCTCACAGCAGCGCCGCAGGGCGACGTCGAGGGCCAGCAGGGACTCGCGCCCGGGAAGCGGCGGACACTCCGAGGCCTGCGCATGCTCAATCGCCATGGCTTGGAAGGTATGCGCTCTCTTGAATGGGTCGCATGGGCACGGGTGCGTAGCGCGTTGGCGCAGAGGGCGGGCATGGCTCGTGCCGACGAGAGCTTCCGCGCGCGCATCGGAACTACTCCGACGGCCCGAGCGGGGAAAGCTCACCGCCCGTCGCGATCTCTTCCGCACCAGCGTCGCCATGAAGGCCATGACACCCCGCATCCTCGTCGTCGACGACGCACGCACGGTGCGCGGTAGCCCGCGGCAGGACCTCGAGCGCGCCTGCTATCCGGTGGAGGAAGCGGCTTCGGGCGCCGAGGTGCTCGAGATTTGCCACCATCAACCCGGCGATTACCTCGAGATCCCGCGGCGGCGCCGCACCGCGCAGGCGGGAAATGGATGGGCGTGGCGAGCACGGGTCGGGACGGTAGTCTCTTGGGCACCATGCGCACCTCGATCGCGACCTCGCTGCTTCTTGCCCTGACGGCGTGCCAGTCTGCGCCGGAGACGACGTCGGCCGGCTTCGTCAGCCTCGAGCGTGGCTCGCAGACGGGACTGGGCACCGTCGGCTTGCGCGTGGCCACCACTCCGGACGACTGGGTCGCGCTGTGGCGGGAGCACGCGCGGCTGCAGCTGCCGCAGCCCGCGGCGCCGACCGTCGACTTCTCACGCTATCGCCCCGCGCTCGTGCTCGCGGGACCGCGCCCGAGCGGTGGATACTCGATCGCCGTCGAGCGCGTGCACTACACCGGCGGGAAGCTCGTCGTCGAGGCCCGCGAGCGCGTGCCTCAGGCTGGCTCCGTGCAGACGATGGCCTTGACCTCGCCCTACGAAGTCGTGCTTCTGCCCGCCGGCACGGTCGAGGTCGACTTCGTCGTGCGCCACTGAGAGCGGGGCGCGCCCCGCTCAGTCACGCCCGGGAATTCGGAATCCCTGCGCGGGAATCCAGCTGGGCGTGCCCGTGAGGGTCTGGGACGAGGCGCCGACCACGAAGTCGACTCCGATGTACTGGTCTCCGGTGGCGACGGGGATCGTCTCGATCTGATTGAGCAGGGGCCACGCGCCCTTGTAGACATCGCCAGCGCCAAAGATCGTGTCGTCCCCGTCGTCATCCGAGCCGCACACGATCAAGTAGTCGCCACTGGGGATGTCGGCGCCTCCGACGGTCTGGTTCAGCACCCACGACAGCCCAGTGGTCGGATTGAGAATCGCTCCCGCGATCGTCTCGTACGTGTCCGGAGTGATCACGAGCAGGAACAGGTCGACATCCAGCGGCGTGGGGGGGGGCGCCACGCTCATGGACACGCTCACTTGCGCCGTGCCACCGTTGCTCGGGATCGTCACCGTGCCCGCGTAAGCGCCGCTCGCGAGGCCGGCGCGACTGACAGTGACCGTGATCGCCGAGACGTCCGTAGATCCGCTGGCAGGGACCACGGCCAGCGTCGCGAAGGCGCCGCCGCTCGTCGGGGTGAAGGTGGGCGTCCCGACGTCAAGGCTGCCACCGCCGGTATTGGCGATGGAGATGGAGAGCTGGGTGGTCGTCAGCCCGAACGCGAGCGAAGCCGGATTGGCGGACAGCACCGGGCTGGGCGCAGACTGCCCGGCCGCCGCGGCCAGCGCGCGATCTGCCTGAATCAGGCCATTCCCGAAGATGTCATCGCGTCCCGCCGCGCCGAGATCGATCGTCGTGGTGGTGAGGATCGTCTCGATCTCCGGGACGGTGAGCGCGGGATTCACGTCCAGCATGAGCGCTGCGAGGCCGGCGACGTGCGGACAGGCCATCGAAGTGCCCTGATAGAAGACAAAGTTCGGCGTGAAGCCGTTGGTCTCGTCCACCAGGGTCGACAGCACGCCGTCCGCGAAGCCATCCGCGTTCAGATCGACGGACGTGTTGCCGCCGGGGGCGGCAACGTCGATGTTCGGGCCGAAGTTCGAGTAGGGGGCCTTGGCGGCGTTCAAGTCGACGGCGGAGACCGAGATCACGCCCGCGTAGCTCGCCGGGAAGAAGGAATCGCCGGAGTTGTTGTTGCCAGCGGCGGCGATCAGCACGACGCCCGCGTTGCGGGCCGCGGTGACGGCCGACTGCATCGTCGACGTGGAGCCGGGACCGCCGAGGCTCATGTTGATGACGCGCGCCCTCTGCGGAGGCAGCGTGCCCGACGAGTTGGAAAGCCGGGCCGCGTAGCGCACGGACTGGGCGATGTCGGCGTCCGTCCCGCCAGTCAGTCCGAGCACGCGCAGGTGCATCAGCGAGCAATTCCAGTTGACGCCCGCCACGCCGAGGCCGTTGTTCGACACGGCACCGACAGTGCCGGCCACGTGAGTGCCGTGGAAGCTCGACGGCTGGAACGAGTCACCGTCTCCCGGATCGATGGGATCCGAGTCGATGCCATCTCCGTCTCCGGCGTTGCCCGGATCGCTGATGAAGTCGAAGCCCGCGATCGTGTTGCCGTCGAGGTCCGGGTGCGGGCGCGAGCCGGTATCGATCACGGCGACGATCACGCTCGGATCGCCCGTGGCCACGGACCATGCCTGTGGCAGACGGATCAAGTCGTAGTGCCACTGCAGGTTGTAGAACTGGTCGTTGGGCTCCGTGGTTCCGCCGCCGAGCGCGCGCCGAATGAAGTTGGGCTCGGCCCACTCCACGCTGGGATCCGCCGCGAAGGCCGCCATGGCCGCGAGGGTCGTGCGCGCGGCTTCCTCGGCATCG
>SXKQ01000106.1 GCA_005778045.1 Planctomycetia bacterium | reverse complement strand
GTTGGGCACGCCGCGGCGCGCGAGCACGTCAAGCAGCGTGCGCGCGCCGTCGAGCTCCGCGCTCCCGACTCCGCGCATCCGCAGCTCGAAGCGATTGCCGCGCAGGTGGCCGATGCGCAGCTTGTTGCGGTGGCGCACGGCGGAGAGCACGGTGAGCCCCTTCACTTCGAGCGCGAGCAGGCGCTCCGGGTCGAGCCCCGAGCCCGGCAGGGCCTGCACGCTGAGCCACTGGCGCGTGACGCCCTGGGCGTCCTTGAGGCCTGCGATCCCGATCGCGCGGGGCTCGAGGCCGAGCGTGCGGGCGAGGCGAGCGAGGGCCTCGTGGGTGGAGATGCCGCGCTTCTCGACCTCGAACAGCACGTGCTCGCCCTCGCCGCAGGGCTCGTAGGCCGGAATCTCGATGACGCGGAAATCATCGGGGCGCTCCTTGTAGCGGCCGCAAAGGCGCGGTAACTCGGCGCACAGGAGCGGCGAGGCGGGGTCGGCGGTCATGGGCGAGGAGTTCTAGGGAGGGCGCGGGCGCCAGAGGCTGTATTCCCGTATCTTGCTGGATGAGTCGCTTGTCTTTGTATCCTCTTTCGGTTTCGATGCCCCTACTCGCAGTCCGAGTCGTCGCACCATGTCTCCGATCGCCCTCGCCGTAGCCCTCCTCTCCTGTCCTCAGGAGTCGGTGTCCATCCAGCGCCCGCTGCGCGAGCCCAACGTCGGCGTCGACCCGACCGCCTCCATCGTGCCGTGGCGTCCCGCGCAGCGCGCCAGCGCGCCCGATGGCGAGAGCGCGGACCCGCAGTCGCTCGAGGAACTCACGGAGTGGGTGAGCTCCGACTGGACCGCCGCGGTGCACGGCTACATGCGCAGCTCGTACATCGCGTCCGATGACCCCACGACTGTGGGCGAGGTCGACGGCTTTTCGTTCGACAACCTGCGCCTGTTCTTGAAGGCGGAGGCTGGCGACTGGCACTTCCATGTGGCCCTGCGCGGTGACCGCGGAGAGGACCTGCAGCCATACGGCGAGGCCAACTCGTCCGCCGTCCTCCGCGTTCCCGAGATGTGGGCCATGTACGACTTCGCCGAAGGCTTCCACTTCCGCTTGGGCCGTTTCCGCACGCCGCTGCTGTCCTCTTCGATGATGGAAGAGAACGGCATGCTGCTCTACTGCCGCAGTTTCCAGGGCCGCCGATGGGAGCGCGATCGCTACGAAAACGGCATGCAGCTCGACGGCCAGATCGACGACTTCCGTGGCTGGTTTGCGCTGCAAAATGGCGAAGACCGGATCGGGGAGAACCTCGCGCTCACGCTGAAGGGCCAGTGGGACGTGGTCGGCGGCGGGACGCCGCAGCAGTACCAAGGTGCCTACGGCGCTCCGGAGCACCTCGCCGCGACTCTCGGCGGCGGACTGCACTACGACACGCTCGACGACAACTACTCGGCTCAGATGCTCGAGGCACGCATGACGCTCGGGCGCTACTACCTCGGAGTCGAAAGCGTGGATCTCGGCGACGGGCTGTTCGACAACGTCACGACCTCGGTGCTCGCGTCCGCCATGGTGATGGACAAGCTCGAGCTCGCGTTCGGCCTCGAGAACGTGACGCGCCCCGAGCGCGGCGGCCTGTGGCGCGTCGGCGCGACGTGGTACATCGACGGTCGCAACGCCAAGGTGCAGGCGGTCTACAACCACTCGGACATTGGCACTCCGGTGTTCGATGGCGAGGCGTTCCTCGTCGGCGTCACCGTCGGCTTCTGATCCAGAATCCGGGGCGCGCGCCAGCATGGATGCGCTGCTCATGCCGCCGCTCGCGTGCCTGCTGCTCGCGGGCCTTGGCGTGCTCCTGCGGCGCTCGCGGCCGCGGCTCGCGCGCGGCCTGTGGAGCGTCTCGGCGCTGTCCCTACTCGTGCTCTCGCTCCCGTTGGTCTCGGGTCACTTGCTGCGCTCACTGCAGCCCGCAGCGCCACTGGACCTCGAGCGCGAAGGAGCTGCGGCCCGCGCCATCCTCGTGCTCGCCGGCGACACGCAGTTCGACGCGCCCGAGTACGGTGGCACGACCTGCGGCCCCCTGACGCTCGAGCGCCTGCGCTACGCCGCTCGCCTCGCGCGCCGGACGTCGCTGCCCGTGTGCGTCTCGGGTGGACCGCCGCGCCCCGGCGAGACCTCGCACGCCGCGATGATGAAGGAGGCGCTCGAGCGCGACTTTGGCCTGAGCGTAGTCTGGATGGAGCCTTGGTCAGGCACGACGCGCGAGAACCTGCGGCTCTCGAAGGTCGTGCTCGGAGAGCAGGGCATCGACACCGTACTGCTCGTGACGCACGCGTGGCACATGCCGCGCGCGCTCGCCGAGAGCGCACGCCACGGACTCGCAGCCACCCCCGCCCCCACCGGATTCAGGGCCCGCCCGAGCCTCTCCGAAGCCTCGAGCTGGATCCCGAGCGCGAAGGCCCTGCGCGAGAGCGCGTGGGCCCTGCACGAGTGGCTCGGACGCGTGTGGTACGCGCTCTAGATCCCTAGCTGCGGCGCAACATCGGCACGTCGACGTGGCGCTCGCGAGCGCAGCGCTCAGCCTCGTCGTAACCGGCGTCGAGGTGACGAATCACGCCCATGCCAGGGTCGGCGGTCAGCACGGCGCGGATCGCGTCGGCGGCCTCGGCGCTGCCGTCGGCGACGGTGACCTGACCCGAGTGCAACGAGTAGCCGATGCCCACGCCGCCGCCGTGGTGGAAGCTCACCCACGAGGCGCCGGAGGCGATGTTGACCATCGCATTCAGGATGGCCCAGTCCGCCACCGCGTCGGTGCCGTCCTTCATGGCCTCCGTCTCGCGGGTGGGGCTCGCCAACGCCTTCGACTTCGAGGGTTTCGTGCC
>SXKQ01000105.1 GCA_005778045.1 Planctomycetia bacterium | reverse complement strand
CTTGAGAAGTTCCACCTCAACAACGCCGCGCAGGATCCGAGCTTGCTCTCGGACTGGCTCGGTTCCGAGGTCTTTCGCGCGGCGGGCTATCCGGCGGTGCGAGTGACGCACGCCCGCGTCCGCATCAACGAGCGCGACATGGGTCTGTACGTGCTCAAGGAAGGCTTCGACAAGCGCTTCCTCGCGCGCTGGTTCACGGACAGCAAGGGCAACCTCTACGACGGTGGCTTCTGCCAAGATCTCGACGCGCCGCTGGAGCTCGACAGCGGGGATGGGGCCGCCGATGGCAGCGACGTCGCCGCGATCGGTGCTACCTGCGGCGAGAGCGACATGGTGAAGCGCTGGGCCGCGCTCGAGCCGCTCGTCGACGTCCCCGCGTTCACGCGCTTCATGGCGCTGGAGCTGATGTGCGGCCACTGGGACGGCTACACGATCAACGCCAACAACTACCGGCTCTACTTCGTGCCCGGCGGCAAGGCGCGCTTCCTGCCCCACGGCATGGACCAGCTCTTCGGCGACCCGGGGGCCTCGACGCTCGACATGCCGCCCTCGATGCTCGGCAGCTCGGTGATGAAACGGCCGGAATGGCGCAAGCTCTATCGCAAGGAGCTGAAGGAGCTGCTGCCGCGTGTCGAGCCCAAGGCCCTCGCGCGCAAGCTCGATCCTGTGCAGGAGCGCATCGAGTCCGCGCTCAAGAAACTCGAGGGCGATGCCGGGGCTGTGCAGCGCGAACACTACCAAGGACTGGTCGAGCGCATCGCGGAGCGTCATCGCTTCCTACTCGAGGAAGTGAACGCGCCCGAACCGAAGCCGCTCGTGTTCAAACCCGGCGTCGCCGTCACGCTCAAGGGCTGGCGCACGCACTCGGAAGTCGACGACGCGAACGTCGGCTCCGAGACCGACGATGGCGTCGACTGGTACGTGGTGGAGTGCGGACCGAGCGGGCGGTGCATCGCCGGCTTCCGCAAGAGCGTCCTGCTCGGCCATGGCCGCTACAAGCTCAGCACGACCCTGAAGGCGGACGGTGTCGACGCGCTGGTGGAAGACGGAGCACCGTCGCGCGGCGCGGCGCTGCGCATCTCCAGCGTGAATGCGGAGGGCTTCCTCGAAGGCAGCACGACCCGCGAGCTCAGCTTCGAGTTCGAGGTCGTCGAGGAAAAGGGCGACGTCGACCTCGTGCTCGAGCTGCGCGCCACGGCGGGACGCATCCGCCTGCGCCAAGACTCGCTCAAGCTGGTGAAGCTCGCGGACAAATGAGCTGGGCGCCGTGCAATGCTAGGCTCTCGGCATGGAACAGCTCTCGCACGCCTTCGCCAGCGACACGGATGTGGAGCTCGGTGTCGCCTTCGTGCGGCTGGTCGGATCGCTGCTGCTCGGCCTCGCCGTCGCGTGGATCCATGCTCGCGCACGCGTGCGCTCCGGACGCCCCGCGGACAGCTCGCTCGCCGGCACGCTGGTGCTCCTGACCGTGCTCCTGTGCCTGACGGCGCTCGTGGTCGGCGACAATGTCGCGCGCGCCTTCAGCATCGTCGGTGCGCTCTCGATCGTCCGCTTCCGCACCGTCGTCGATGACACGCGCGACACCGCCTTCGTCGTCTTCGCTGTCGCCGTCGGCCTTGCTGCTGGCGCGGGCTTCTTCTGGCTCCCGATCCTCGCGCTCCCGGTGGGCGCTGCGGCTGCGATGTGCTTCGTGCGCAGCTCTCACACGCTGGCGATCCGTGCCACGGCCGGGTTTGCGGACTGGACGAAGGTGGAGTCCGTCCTCGCTGCGCGGACCACACAGTTCACCTGCAAGGGCGTGGGCACGCGGCGCGGTGGCATCGAACAGGACCGCTTCTACGACGTCGTGATGCGCACGCAGTCCGAACTCCCCGGCCTCCTCGACGGGCTGCATGCGGTCGACGGAGTACTCGCGATCGAGCTCGACCGCTAGGCGGATGGACGCGCCCGTGCAGGGCGTCTAGTCTCGAATGAGCACCGCACCCTGCGGCTGGGACCAATCCATGCTCCACGCTCTTCTCGCTCTCGCGTTCCTGTCGCCCGCCACTCCGCCCCAGAGGAGCGACGCCGAGTATGCACGCGTGCTCGAACGCTCGCTCGACTCGGTGTACATGCTCGGCGTCGTGCGCCGCAGTCAGGCGGGTCCGGAGGCGTTCGAGTTCCTCGGCACGGGCTGGGTGATCGCCGACGGCAAGCTCGCGACGAACGCACACGTGGCGGAAGCGCTGCTCGCCAAGGCGTACGAAGGCCGCCTCGCGGCCAAGCGCTCGTGGAGCGATCGCGACGAGCTCGCCTTGCATGCGGACGGGATCCGTATTCACCCTGCCTACGCGCCGTGGAATGCGCGCCTCAAGCGCGTGGTGGTCCGCGCCGAGAGCGATCCGGGCTCCGCGCGCTCCATGAACTTCATTCCGGTCGCGGACGTGGCGATCTGCGACGTGAAGTCCGGCTCGACCGCCCCGCCGCTGCCTGTCGCGGATCCCGCCAGCGTCCAGCCCGCGCTTTCGGAGCCGGTGATCTACCTCGGCTTTCCGCACGAGAACATCTCCGGATTCCCAACGGCGCACGCCGTACCCGGTCACGTGACGGCGAAGACGGACTTTTTCTTCCAGCGCTCGCAATGGTCGGAGTCCTATCTCATCCATTGGTGTGGGCCCGTGGTTGGCGGTGCGAGCGGCAGTCCGATGCTCAACCGCTCAGGACAGGTGATCGGCCTGATCTCCGCTGCGGAGAACAACCTCTCCATGAATGGCGAGCGCACGAGCTTCGGCTTCGCCTATGGGCAGCGCGTCGATCTCGCGCGCGAGCTCCTGCGCGACGACTTCGTGGAAGTCCAGCGCGCGCGCGACCAGAGCTGGTCGCGGCGCATCGCTGGACTGCTCATCCCTCCCGACGAGTTCCTCGCGCAGGCGGCGCTGGCGCGCTCGAGCGAGGACGGCGTGCCGACGCTCGATGCATCCAACACGGTCCTGCGCAGCTCGCTGCGCGTCTCGCAGCAGCGCACGGGAAGCCTGCAGGTAGAACTCGAGCCCGGCTACCGCTACGGCTTCCTCGCAGCGGCAACGGATGGCAGCGACATCGACTCGCGGGTGAGCGTGGACGGCACGGACCTGATCCTCGGCGAGGACATCGAGTCCGACTACTACCCCATCGTGTGGCTCGGGCCCTACGAGGAGCCGCTGTCGGTGCGCCTCGACCTCGCGGCCGCGGAGCTCCTGCTTGGCGAAACCGACTGCACGGTCCATGTCTACCGCTACGAGCCCCAACTCTCCGCCTTCGCTCGGCTCGACGAGGACCGGACGTTCTTCCGCACGCAGGTCGAGCTCGCCTCGCTCGAGGATTCCGTGGCCGCGTGGCGCTTCGCCGTGCAGCCCGGCGCGTCGCTGATGTTCTCGGCGAGCTCGCCGGATGGCTACGACATCGACCTGTTCGCAAGCCTCGACGGCGCCATCGTTGCATCGGACGAGACCCCGGATGCGGTGCCGGTCCTGTTTCTCGGGAGTCCGCACGCTGCGACGCTCGAACTTCGCCTGCGTATGCCACAGGGAATGCCAGCGCACGCGAAGGTCGAGCTCCGAGGCCTGCTGCTCGAGGGCCCCAAGCCGCGCGCCCTGTATGACGCACGGCAAACCGCCGGGGTCTTCACGCCGGAGGAGCTGTCGATGCTGCTCGACGAGCTGCTCGATCCCGTCTGGGAAGCGGCGGGCATCGTTGGCACCACTCGCATGGAGCGCGTCGTCGAATTGGAGTTGACGACCGAGTTCGTGCTCGACGTCCCCGCGGGCTCGATGGGCGTCTTCACCGCGCTCGCACCGCTCGGTGACGACCTCGACCTGCAAGTCGAGCTCGACGGCGAGATCGTCTTCGAGGACTCGGAGCCCGACGCGAATCCGCTCGGCGTCATCGAGGCCGCCACCACGCCGCAGCGCGTGACCGTGCGGCTATGGCACTACGACCCCGACACGAAGATCCCGCAGGTGATCTTCCGCTACTGCGTCATCGACTGACGGGGGACGTCTTACTCGACCCGAGCAGGGCGAACTCGGGCTTCGCGTCGTTCCCGAGCCAGATCCGCAGCTCGTGCAACGGATCGTCCGCAGGGCTGCGGCCCACATCCCACTGCTTGGGAAATCGGGTGGAAGCGGACAGCGGCTTGCTGGCGGCCACCAGGGGCAAGCTCCCAGTCGCGATCGGAACGCCCGAGGTGTCGAGCGGGGAATGCACGGCAACGCGCACTTCGGAGTGGATCTCGTCGCGGACGAGGGCCCGCTCATAGGGAGCCGTGATCAGGTTCTCGCGGCCGCAGAGTCGAGAAATTCGTTGTCGTGTTTCTGGGCGATCACCGGCAGGAGTCCCCGAGCCTCACCGCTGCGGTCGACGACCGGTGCGATGAAGAGGCGCACGCTGCCCTTGCTGGCCTCGCTCTCATGGGTGACATGGAGCATCGTGCGGCTCGCCTCGCTCGTGAAGTCGATGTCGCAATCGGCGCCTCCGCGCGACTCGAGGGTGGAGCGGGCCGTGGCAAGCAGCGGCGTGGACAGGAGCAACCGATGCTTCATGGGAGACTTCTTGCGGGTCGGACGCCGACGAATCGATCCGAATTGGAGGGATGCACGCCCCGGCGCGCGCTGGCTCGCAGGTCCTCGGGCGGAGTGTCGTAGCTGCCGCCGCGGACCACGCGATCGCGAGGGGCCTGCGGCTCCCGTAGCCCAGTTCCTGGCGCGATCGCCGGACGGTCCTGGCTGTCCGAGATGGCGTCGGCGCACCACTCGCGGACATTGCCGAGCACATCGTGAATTCCGAAGCCGTTGGGCTCGCGTGAACCCACGGGTGCCGTCCGGGCGTAGCCGTCGTCGATCTCCCGCGCATTGGCGGCGCGCGCGATGGTCGATGGCTTCGGTCCGAAGACGTCGCGTGACTCGCTGCCGCCGCGGGCAGCATGCTCCCATTGCGCCTCCGTCGGCAACTCCAAGCCATGGAGCGCGAGCAGCCGCTCGCACTCAAGCGCGCTGACGGACTCGAGCGGGCGTGCGCGCGTGGCGCGAGGATCTGGATTGAGCTGACGGCCCGCAGCGCAGAGGCTCGCGGACTCGCCTCCCATGCGCAGCCACTGCCCCTGCGTGAGCTCGTGCGCCGCGATGAAGTACGGCGCAAGCTCGGCGGTCCATGGCGCCTCGGTGCGCGACGCATCCGGATCGTGACGCGACGCCTGTGCGTCGATCGCCTGCGCACCGATCACGGCGACGGCGCCCGGCACGAGCACGAGCACGAGTCCGGTCTCCGGGCCGACTTGCAAGTGACCTTGCCCGTCGAGCGCTGGACGCGCACCACTGGCGACATGGTGGAAATCCCATAGACCATTGCGCGGATTGAGACGCAGCGGCACGAGACCTTCGATCGGCTTCAAGCTCCGAATCCGCCCCCCGTACGCAGGACACGCACCGGCGTCGAGAATCGCTGTCGCCGCATCCTCCCACGCGCGCGCCGCTTCGCCTGCGGTGCTGCGTGGGAGCAACTCGCTCGCCTGCTGGCGCCGGGCCCTAACCAGCGGAAATACGACCCCCAGGCGCTCGAGATCCTGCGCGAGGCGCTCGAGCGCGTGAAAGCGCTCGAGCTTGGCCGGGATGGCCGCCTCGAGCGTCATTCTCGAGCTTGCGAGAGTCTCGAGCTTGCCGGCGCGATCAGGCCAGTACCCGATCTCTGCGGGCAGCACCCGCACGGCCTCGGCTGGAACCTTGACCCGATCCGACGGCCGAGGCGTGCCGCCCAGCGCTCGCTGCGCCTGTGCGAGCACGTCCTCGAACTCGGCTGTCCAGCGGCGCGCCTCCCGTAATCTCTGCGCCGTCTCGGGCGACGGCAGGAGCTCGACGGTGCGCGCCGCTCCGCGTGCAAATTGCAGCTCTCGCTCCGACTTCAGTTCGTCATCCACTTCGGCACGGAGTTCGAGCAGCGCTCGCGCAGACGCGGGCTAGGCATCGAACGCGGCCAGCCCCCGTAAGTCCACCGGACCGACCTGCTCGGCAGTTCGCGCGAGTTCTCCCGCTTCGAACGCATTTGCGCGCAGTGCGGCTTCCGCGCCCCGCAGCGCTTCCCACCAAGCGACTCCGGCCAAGCGACTCCGGCCACTCCAGAGGGAACGGCGAGTCCAGCGCATCCCAGCGACAACGCCACGGTCCGATTGCGTCGGTACCAGAGCTTGAGCTCGCTCCAAGGCCCTGTGCGGTGCGCTCGCACCACGCGCTGCTCGATATAGGCACGCAGCTCTTCCGCCAGTTCCCCCATGTCGCGGTAGCGCCGCGATGGGTCGCGTTCCATCGCTCGTTCGTAGATCGCCGCGAGCTCCGCGTTGCACGCGTTACGAGCTCGCGCAACGTGCGAGGCGGACCGCTGCGGATCTGCCGCACGATCGCG
>SXKQ01000104.1 GCA_005778045.1 Planctomycetia bacterium | reverse complement strand
GCTTCCTGCCGGGCACCGTGCAGGAGTGGAACGGCATCATTCGCCACGGCGCGAAGCTCCGCTACGCCTACTGCGAGGCGACCGTGCCGAAGCTCACCGGCATCACGCGCCAGGCCTCCGGCGGCGCCTCCGCCGTCATGAACTCCAAGCACATCCGCGGCGACGTCAACCTCGGCTGGCCCGCCGCCACCGTGGCCGTGATGGGCGCCGCGGGCGCGACCAAGATCCTCTACCGCCGCGAGATCGACAAGGCGAAGGACCCGGTCGAGTTCGAGAAGCAGAAGACCGCCGAATACGAGGCGACCTTCAACAATCCCTACAAGGCTGCCGCGCGCGGCTACCTCGACGACGTGATCGAGCCGCACCTCACGCGTCCGTACCTGATCCGCTCGCTCGAGCTCCTCAAGACCAAGCACGAGAGCCGCCCGCTGCGCAAGCACGGCAACATCCCGCTGTAACGCCAGCGCGCTTTTCAGCTGGAGAGGGCGAGCAGGGCGGCGACGAGCTGGTCCAGTTCGCCCTCGGTCGTGTAGAGGTGCGGCGTGACGCGCACGCCTTGGACGTTGGCGACGTCGATGGCGACGGTGTAGATGCGGTGCTCGTCGAGCAGGCGGCGAGCGAGCTCCGCGGGCGCCAAGCCGTCGATGCCGACGTTGGCGATGGCGCAGCAGCGCGCGGGGTCGCTCGGAGTGTTGATGCGGATACGCGGGCGGCCGCGAACCTGCTCCGTCCAGTAGCGCTGGAGGTGGCTCAGGCGCGCGGACTTGCGCTCGATGCCGATCGACTCGTGAAAGGCGATCGCGTCGCGCAGGGCAAGGTCGATGTGCGCGGGGTAGGTGCCGCTGTGCGCGAGGCGCGCGATGTCGTCGGGCGCCTTGGGGGGCGGAGCGAGCAGGGGCCACAGGCCGGGAATGCGCTCGCGGCGCACGTGGAGCAGGCCTGCACCGAGCGGGCAGCCGAGCCACTTGTGCAGGCTCGCTCCGTAGTAGTCGCAGTCGAGGTCCGGAAGCGCGAAGTCGAGCTGCGCGAAGGCGTGGGCGCCGTCGACGAGCACCGCGACGCCGCGCGCGTGCGCCATGTCGCACAGCTTGCGGATCGGCAGGACCTGGCCGGTGATGTTGATCACGTGGCTCACGAGCAGGAGGCGCGTGCGCGGCGTGATCGCGGCCGCATACAGCTCGACGAGCTCGTCGTCGGAGCGCGGGTCGAGCGGCACCGAGACACGCTTGCAGCGCACGCCGTGACGCCGTGACACCTGCTCGAACATCTCGAGCATCGTCCCGTAGTCCTGCTCGGCCATCACGGCCTCGTCGCCGGCCTTCCAGTCGTGGCCGGAGATCACCATGTCGAGTGACTCGGTCGTGTTGCGCGTGATCGCGAGCTCCTCGATGGGGCAGCGCGCGAGGCGTGCCAGAGCGGCTCGCGCGGCCATGCGCTCGTCCGCGGCGCGCGTGCGCATGTAGTGCGAGCCCTCGAAGTTGACCTCGCGGATGCGCTCGACGAGCGCCTCGAGCACGGGCTGCGCCATCATCGAGTAGTAGCCGTTCTCGAGGTTCACGAAGTCGGTGCGCAGGCGATAGCGGCCGCGCAGCTCGGTCCAGAAGTCCGACGCCCGCGCCAGCGCCGCGGGCTCGAGCCCCGACCAGCGTGCCCACGCGCTCTCGCCGAGGATCGCGGCCAGGGAGCAGGCGCCCGCGCCCTGCAGAAACTCGCGCTTGTCCATGGAGTGCGAGCCTATTGCGTCCCGTCGCCGCCGTGCTAGCCTCGAGTCATGAGGCTCGTGCTGCGGATCATCGCCTGCGGGACGCTCGCGCTGGCCGCTCGGGCGCAGGTGGTGTGGCATGTCGACGCCTCAGCGCCC
Organism: Planctomycetia bacterium; assembly: GCA_005778045.1. The sequence continues at coordinate 11,336 of SXKQ01000104.1, read as the reverse complement.
GCGGGCGGCGATGGCGCGAGCTGGAGCGGTGCCTTCGCGACCTTGCAGGAAGCGCTCGCCGTCGCGCAGCGCTTCGACGAGATCTGGGTGGCCGATGGGACGTACGTTCCGCCCGCCTCGACGAGTGCGGACCCGCGCGAAACCGCGTTCTACGTGCCGCGCAACCTGAAGCTCTACGGCGGGTTCGCGGGCGGCGAGTCGAGCGTGGCCGCACGCGCGGGCCTGTTCTCGACGACGGTGCTGTCCGGCGATCTCGGCGTGCAAGGTGTCGAGAGCGACAACGCGCACCACGTCCTTCGGACCTGGGGCGAAGTGACGATCGATGGATTTCGCATCGAGCGCGGCAACGCGGTCGGCGCTCCGGTCCCCAACGGTGGCGCGATCCTGTGCGAGACGGGACAGGTGTCGAGCGCACCGGTACTGTTCGAGGGCTCGACGCTCTCCTTGCGCAACTGCACCCTCGTCCACAACCGCGCCAGCCGCGGGGGTGCGCTCTTCGCGCAGCTCGCCGGCCTGAGCGTGGTGGCGTGCGACTTTGCGGACAACGAGAGCGTTGGCAACGGCGGCGCGCTCTCCGCGCAGACTTCCAGCGGGCGCTTCGACCTCTGTCGCTTCCTCGGCAACTGGGCCGGATCGAACGGAGGAGCGCTGCACTTCGCGTCGATCGACGCGCTGCCCAACGGCACGCCCGTGATGCAGTTCTTCGGCTGCCTGCTGCAGGAGAACTTCGCGCAGGGCAATGGCGGCGGCGCCTATCTCGGTGGCTCTGGCTTCAGCTCCGGCAAGGCGCTGTTCGGCAACTGCACGCTGGCGCTCAACACCGGAGCCGCCGGCGGGGGCGGGATCTTCGCCAACACGCTCGCAGCCGTGCCCGCGCGCGCCTGGCTGCGCAACTCGATCGTGGCCTTCAACCGCGGGGCGACCGCGCAGGACATCGCAGGAGCGCTGCAGGCGTGGAACTCGATCGCGCCCGGGGCGTCGGGGACGGGCGTGCTCTCCGTGAACCCGCGCTTTGCGAGCGTGCGGCAGAAGGACCTGACGCTGCGCTTCGACTCGCCCGCGGTGGACGCAGGCAGCCTCGCATGGCTGCCGCAGGACGCGCTCGACGTCGACGGGGACGGCCTCCTCGCGGAGCTCCTGCCCCTCGAGCTCCAGGGCACGACACGTGTGCTCGGGTCCGGCATCGACATGGGCGCCTTCGAGCGTCCCTGAGCGGCTCTCGCTATCCTCTCCACCCCGCGCGTGCCGCAGTGGCCCCGCGCGTGCAGCCTCGAGGACAACGGAGAAGCGACCATGGGCCGCCAGTGGCTCCAGAAGAAGCGCGAGATCAACGCCAACAAGCGCGCCAAGATCACCACCAAGCTCGTGCGCGAGATCACGGTCGCCGCGAAGCTCGGCGCGCCGGACCCGGCGATGAACGCGCGGCTCGAGGTCGCGGTCGAGGCCGCGCGCAAGCAGTCGGTCTCGAACGACGTCATCACGCGCGCGATCAAGAAGGCCGCGGGCGGCGGCGACGGCGCCGCGGAGCTCGAGCTCGTCACCTTCGAGGGCATGGCGCCCCACAAGGTGCCCGTGATCGTCGAGTGCCTCACCGACAATCGCAACCGCACCGCACCCGACATGCGCTCGCTGTTCCGCGAGGCGCAGTTCGGCGCCAAGGTCATGTTCCTGTTCGACCACGTGGGCACGATCGAGGCCACGCACGCGGATGGCTCGCTCGACCGCGAGGGTGCGGCGATCGAGGCCGGCGCCCAGGACGTCGAGCCGCTCGAGGACACGCCGGAAGGCCAGTGCGGCGCGCGCTTCTTCACCGAGCCCGCAGACCTCGACTCCGTGCTGCGCGCCCTCAAGGCCGCTGGCTGGAGCGTCACGACCTCCGAGATGGGCTACCGCCCCAAGGACAAGGTCACGCTCTCTCCCGAGCAGCGCAGCGACGTCGAGAGCTTCCTCGAAGCGATCGACGACCACGACGACTGCCACCGCATCTACACGGCGCTCGCCTGAGCGAGAGGCTCTTCATGCGAGCGCGCTCCCGCCCCGGTGGTGTCCGGAGCGGGAGCGTGCGTCTTCAGCGGTGCCGACGGCTCAGCTGCCGATCACGCCGCCGTGGAGCTTGCGGATCTCGACCGTCGCCGGGCGCGGGCGGCCACCGAAGGGCCACGAGCTCACCGTGGAAGGGTTGGCGGTGCTCGGCGTGCCATTCAGGCCGTTCCAGCAGCTCGTCGATTCGCCCGGGTGCTGGATGTTGACGAACATCGTGCGCTTGTCCGGGGTCATGATGACACCCGTGACCTCGCAGCCGCGGGGGCCAGTGAGGAAGCGCTTGAGCTCGCCCGTCGCCGGGTCGGCGGCGAGCATCTGGTTGTTGCCGATGCGGTCGTAGCCGCGATCGGCGCGGTTCTGCGACGAGTTCGAGAAGTCCGTCTGGATCCACAAGCGGCCGTCGTCGTCACACCAGATGCCGTCGGGCGAGCCGAAGAACGACTGCGCGGCGGGCACGGTCGCGTCGTACTGGTCGTCGCCCGCGATCATGAACACGCTCCACGTGAAGGCGACGCGCGTGTGGTCGCCGAACGGCTCGCGCAGCTTGATGATGTGACCGTAGGGGTTGGGGTCGCGGTTGCTGTTCACCGCGGAGTTGTTGCCGCTGCCGTTGGTGAGCGCCACGAAGATGTCTTGCGTGAGGGGGTTCCCCGTGACCCACTCGGGGCGGTGCAGGCGCGTAGCGCCGTCCACGTCGGCGGCCTGCCGCGTGCGGATCAGGACGTCGGCCTGATCGATCCAGCCATTGGCAGGCGTCAGCGGGCCGCGATTCCACTGCAGCGGGATCCACTTGCCCGTGCCATCGCTGCTGAACTTCACGACATACAGCATGCCGATGTCGAGCGGGCTCTTGCCTTGCGCGAGCATGTCCTGCCACGGACTGCGGCTGACGAACTTGTACAGTTACGCGCCGTTCTCGTCGTCACCGCTGTACACGCAGGCGCGGCCGTTGGAGACCGTGACCGTGGCGCCTTCGTGCTTGAAGCGGCCGAGCCACGTGCGCTTGACCGGGACCGTGCTCGGGTTGAACGGGTCGATCTCGACGCACAAGCCGAAGCGGTTGACCTCGTTGCGGTTCACGTTGAGGTCGAAGCGCGGCGAGGCGATGTGCCAGTTGTAGCCGAAGCCCGTCTTCGTGACGCCGTAGCGCGACTCGAGCGGCGTCGCGGTCCAGGTCGCACTGGCCGTGCCAAAGTAGCCGTTGAAGTTCTCCTCGCAGGCGAGGTACGTGCCCCACGGGGTGAAGCCGTGCGCGCAGTTGTAGAGCGTGCCGAGCGGGCTCGGGTTGATGCTCGACTGCAGCTTGGGGTGCGAGGCGCTGACCGGCCCGGAGAAGGCGATCGGGGTGGCCCCCGTCACGCGACGGTTGTAGGGCGAATCCACCACGTGGGTCCAGGTCCCGAGGGCGCCCTGCATGATCTCGGCCACGGTGACGCCGTGTCCGGCGAGCGCCTTGGCGATCTTCTCCTCGCCCAGCGCGTCGTTCGTGATCGCGGAGCCCTGTGCGGCCGTGTAGATCTGGCTCGCATCGGTGTACTCGTGGTTCATCACGATCAGGCCGCGCGCGCTCGCTTGCGCGCCGGTGCCGAGCGGGAAGTAGTGCAGGCCATCGTGGTTGAAGCCGACCTGTCCTTCTTGGTCCGTCGACGTGTTCGAGGCGTCCGTCTGGAAGGCGGCGACGGAGGAAAACAGCGGCGTGCCCCAAGGGAGCAGCACGTCCCAGGTGTAGCCGGGGGGCACGACGACCGTGTCGGCCACGCTCTGCGGAATCTCGGTGAAGCCGAGCAGCGAGCTCGCTGCGAGCGAGGCTGCGCTCGGGCGCGCCCGGACTCGGCCAGACAGCAGCGAGCCGCCGAGGAACTGCGCGGCGACGACGCCGAGCGCGCCTCCGAGCATCGCGCGGCGGTCGGGACGCTTCTGCACGATGTCCGCGAGCCAAGGGTTGGTGGAGGAGTTCGATCCGTTCGGGTTCTCGTCGAGTATGGGTGTGTTCCAGCGAGGCGGCATTCGGGCCGCGAACCAACATTGTTTTGGGACTGTCGCGCGAAATGCGCATGCGACGACATGCAGTGGACTCCGCGTGGAACAAGGAGGGCACCGACGAGCGTTGAATCGTGCGTGAATTCAGTTGTTGCTGCGCCGTGGCGCTGCGGAGCCCCTCTTCATGTTCGACGCGCGTGCGCACGCACGTCAGGATGGACCTCATGAAGACGCAAGCTCTCGCGCGATCGTGTGCGCTCGCCTTGTTCGCGCTCGTTGTCACGTCCTTCATCTCATCGTGCGCCGGACTTGATCCCGCGCGCGCGCAGCGCACGGTCGTGGTGCGGCTGAAGCCGGGGCAGGAGGTCAAGACGGAGCTCGCGCGGATCGCGCGCGAGGAGGGCTTCGAGGCCGCGACGGTGACGAGCGCGGTCGGGAGCCTGACGGATGTGGCGCTGCGGCTCGCCAACAAGGAGGAGACGACGCGCTGGCAGGGACACTTCGAGGTCGTCTCGCTCTCGGGCTACATCGCGCGCGACGAGTTCCACCTGCACATGGCCGTCAGCGACGGCGAGGGCCGCACGTTCGGCGGCCATGTCATGGAGGGTAACCGCGTCTACACCACGCTGGTGGTGGCGCTCGAGGAACACACGGCGTTTCGCTATCGCCGCGAGCCCGACCCTGCCTCGGGCCACGACGAGCTCGTGATCGAGCGCCGCTGAGTTCCTGCACGCCCCACGCGCGGCTCAGTCGAAGCGAAGCGGGTGGTGGGCGTTCTCGCCCGTGTTGTTGTAGTTGATCGTGATCTCCTCGCCTGCGCGGATGTCCCGCAGCGCGACTTAGTCGATCGCGTGGTCGTGCTCGCGGAACTCGAATTCCGCGCACGGCTCGTAGCTGTGGTTGTAGAGCGATCCGTAGCCGAGCACGATCGCGCCCTGTTCCTCGTTCTCGCCCCACTCGAAGTAGTAGCGCGCGAGGCGCGTCGAGCGGATGGCCTCGAGCTCGCGCGCGTTGACCACGATCACCGGCGCGCGCTCGATGAGCTCGCCTTTCTCGATCGGGCGCGCCGCGACGACTCCGCGGCCACGGCCGGGCACGAGCACCACGCTGACGGGGAACAAGGCGAGCTGGGCGCTCTCGACTGCGGCGGAAAGGACGGAGCTCATGGAAGGCGGAATCGTGCCTGCAAGCGAAGTGACAGTCCAGCCCTCACGGGGCTGGACTCAGGGCGCGCGGAACGAGCGCGGAGGTGGGGCTTCGAGCACGAGGGTCGCGCCGGAGACCGGGTGGGGGAGCTCGAGGCGCAGCGCGTGCAGGGACATGCGCGGTGCGCGCGAGCCGTAGCGCTCGTCCCCGACGATCGGATGCCCGAGCCAGGCGAGGTGCGCCCGGATCTGGTGGCGTCGGCCGGTCTCGAGCTCGACCTCGAGCAGCGCATGGTGCTCGCGGGTCTCGAGGGTCCTGTAGCGGGTGCGTGCTTCCTTGGCGCCGTCGCGGTGCCCCACGCGCACGAACAGGCTCGCATCTTCCCACAGGGGCTCGTCGATGGTGCCCTCCGGCGGCTGGGGCCGGCCCTCCACCCAGGCGAGGTAGGTCTTGCGCGCCGCACTCCAGCGCGCCTGGACGATCTGCTGCACGTCGCGCGATAGGGCGAACAGCAGCACGCCGGAGGTCTCCCGGTCGAGGCGGTGCACGGGCCAGGCGCGCCCCGGATGTCCGGGACGGCCGACATGCTCCTTCACGACCGCCAGCGCCGTATTCTCGCGCTCGCTGTCGGTTGAGACGGAGAGCAGTCCGGAGGGCTTGTGGATCGCGACCAGCCACTCATCCTGATGCAGCACAGCCAGCCCGCTCGCAGGCGCCGCCACGCTCTCCCGGTCCCCGACCTCGACCCTGTCGCCGGGGGAGAGGAGTTCGTTGCGCCGCACGACCGCCCCATTCACGCGGACCGCTCCGCCACGCATGCGCTGCTCAAGGGTCGAGCGCTTCCAGCCGGCCAAAGCGGTGCGCAGGAACTCCAGCAGCCGCGCGGGCTGCTCGACCGTTCGGATCTCGCTCATGGCGGGGAGCGTACCAGCCCCGCTCGCCCACAGTCGCGCACTGGCTTCGACGGCTCGCTCCGAGACGCTATCCTCTTCCGCCATGAACTCCGACCGCGGGACCTTCACCGCTGCCCTGATCGACGCGACCCGCAGGGCTTGGGCCGCCGCTGCCGCCGCACGGCTGCGCGAGCGCGCGCCGCAGAGCCTCGCGACCCTCGGCTCGGTTGGGGCGCGTGACGCAACGCTGCACTTCGAGGGCCTGCTCGAGCACCTCTCCGTGGCGCTGCAGTTCCAGGCCCCGGTGCTGTTCCACGAGCACGTGCGCTGGATAGCGACGGCCTTCGCGGGCCGCGACGTGCCGCTCGAGCTGCTCGGCGCGACTGTGGAGTGCCTGCGGGACGAGCTCGCGAGCCGTCTTCCGTCGGACGCCATCGCGGAACTCTCGCCGCTCTTCGCCGAGGCCCAGAAGCTCGTACGCCAGCCACCCGAGATGCCGCAGGGCGGGCTCGGCGGCGACGAAGAGCTTGTCGTCGTCGCGCGCGAGTACATGCTCGCGGCGCTCGAAGGCCGGCGGAAGGATGCCCTCGACATCGTGCTCGGCGCCGCCGATCGCGGAGTGCCCGTGAGAGCGCTCCAGCGCGACGTCATCGGCCGGGTGCAGGTCGAAGCCGGCCGCATGTGGCACCGCGGCGACATGTCCGTGGTCGAGGAGCACCTCCTTTCGCGGCTCTCCGAGCAGGCCCTCGCCTGCTTGAACCCGCGCATGCTGCGCGCTCCCCGCCTCGGCCGCCGCGTGCTCGTGACCGGCGCCAGCGGCGACCTCCACGACCTCGGCCTGCGCATTGTCGCGGACGAGTTCGAAATGGCCGGTTGGGACCCGGTCTTCCTCGGTGCCAGCGCGCCCGCGGACGAGGCCGCGCGCGCCGCCCTCGACTTCGAGGTCGACCTCGTGGCGCTGGGCGCCAAGCTCTCGATCCACGTGCGCCCGGCCGCGGCCATGATCTCGCTCGTGCGCGCCGAGCCGTGCACGCGTAACGTGCCCGTGATCGTCGGCGGACTGCCGTTCCTGCTCGTGCCCAACCTGTGGAAGCGCATCGGAGCCGATGGCACCGCGCCGAGCGCCGCGGGTGCGGTCGAACTCGGGGCGCGGCTCGTGCTCGGCAAGTAGCCCGAGTTCACCTGCGCCCTGTTGCGCATGCGCTCGCGAGCGCCGGGCCTCCGATCCGGGCCTTGGATGTCGTCCGAACAGTTCTGCCCCCCAGCGGAAAGGCAAGGGATGCAGGGGAGCGCTCGGGCAGAAATTTCGGCGGGAACACGCGCTGGTGCGGCGCGCCTGCGGCTGTCTCGTCACGCTGGCGGAGGACATGCAAGGCGGAGAGCCGCTCGACATGGGGGCTGCGTGCGACTTGCCGCGGTTCTCCGAGCTGTTCGTCGACGGGGCGCACCAGAGCAAGGAACAAAAGGTGCTATTCCTCGCCCTGCTGCGCACCGGACGCATGCCCCAGCGCGTCGGGGCGCTGCTCGGCGAGCGTGGCCACGAGCGGCGCGGCCTCGCCCGATTGCGCGAGTCGCTGACGCTGGTTTCCTCGGGAGCGCGGCAGAGTGCCGAGTGCTTCGCGAAGGTGGCCGGCGCGCATGCGCTCGCGGAGCTCGAGCACGCGGAGACAGAGGACCAGTTGCTCCTGCCACTCGCGGAGGAGCTGCTCGACGAAGGCGTGCAGGCGGACCTCGTCCTGCACTGCGCGGCGACCGACCGCGAGCTCGAGCTCGAGCTCGACAGCCGCGAGATCTGCTGCGGACCGTCGTGAGCATCGCCCGCGACCGTGGGCCCTGAGGGCGCGCAGCGCAGGCGGGCGAGGTACTCGAGCTTCGAGCTGCCGGAAGGCTGAGGCACGGCGGCGCCGGGGGAGACCCTCGACGCCGCCCGCACCGCTCGCCTAGTGGTCGTGGCCGCCGGACCCGTGCACGTGGCCGTGCTCGAGCTCCTCGGCGGTCGCCGCGCGCACCGCGACCACCGTCACGTCGAACGTGAGGTGCATGCCGGCGAGCGGGTGGTTGGCGTCGAGCCACACCGCGTCATCCTCGACCTTGACCAACGTCACGACCTGCACGCCCTCGGGGCCGGCGGCCTGGAACTGCATGCCCGCTTCGAGCGGCGCGTCCTTGGGCATCTCCGTGCGCGGCACGCGCGCGACCATGTTGTTGTCGCGCACGCCGTAGGCGTCCTCGGGCGCGATGCGCACCTTGAGAGCCGTGCCCATGCCCTTGCCCTCGAGCTCGCGCTCGAGGCCCGGGATCAGGCTGCCCATGCCGTGGATGTAGGTGAGCGGATCGCCGCCTTGCGAGCTGTCGAGCACCTCGCCCTCGTCGCTCGTCAGGGTGTAGTCGATCGAGACGACGCTGTTCTCCTGAATCTTCATCGCGCTTTTTTTCCGGAGGTTCCTTCGGGATTCGACCCGAGCGCTACCGGCGAACGAGGCGAAGCCAAGCGCGCTGGAGTCTGGCATACGCGCTGTGAAATGCCAGAGCGGAGGACGGACCTTGCAGCGCGCCCGCTCAGGGCGTGCGGCGGAGCAAGAGCAGCAGATCGTGGCTGGTCGTCACCTCGAGTCCGTCGAGGGCTGCGAGGCGCTCGCGCTCGCGCTCGCGCTGCCAGCGATAGGTAGCGAGGGCCAGCTGCTCGAGACCGGCGCGGTCGAGCCGCACGCGCTCGCGCGCGGAACGCTGGCCCCGCAGCTCGAAGTGCGCCTCGAGCTCTTGCAGCACCGTCGGCACGCGCGATGTACCGCGCTCCGCTCCCAGCACGCTCGCGCGCAGCTCGACCATGTCGTCGCTGGCCGGCACGGCGACGACCAGTGCGCCCGCGGGCCGAAGCACGCGAGCGAACTCGGACGGCGGTCGCCGTCCGTCGATCGAGAGCGCGAGGTCGATCGATGCGTCGAGCACGGGCAGGCGCCGGTCCGCATTCGCGGCGATCCACGCGTGCCGCGGATGGCGGCGGGCGCAGCGCTCGACGGCGTGGGGTGAGAGATCGAGGCCGAGCCCGTGCAGCGCGAGCTCGTCGCATGTCGCGGCAAGGAAGTGACCGTCGCCGCAACCGAGGTCGAGCGCGATCGCTCCGGAAGAAAGCTCGAGCGTGCGCGCGAGAGCGACGAGCTCCACTCGCAGCGCTGCGCCGAAGCCGGCGTCGAGCAGCGCGCGCCGCGCGTCGACGGTTTCACGCGAGTCGCCAGCTTCCAACGAGCGCCGGTCGTGTGGCTGGAGCAGGCTCAGGTAGCCACTGCGCGCGACATCGAAGCTGTGGCCGCGCTCGCAGCGCCAGTGCGTTCCCTCGTGGGCCAAGGGCAAGGCGCAGGCGCGCACGCTGCACGCGAGCGGAGGGAAGAACGTGCTCACGTGAACAGCCCGCTCGGGAGCGACCAGTCGATCGTTCCCTGACCGTGCGCGGCGAGCGCCGCGTTCGTGCGGGAGAACGGCCGGGTTCCGAGGACCTTGCGCGCGGAGAGGGGCGATGGGTGTGCGCTCTCGATGCGCGTGTGGCGCGCTTCGATGAGTTCGGCCTTCGCGCGCGCGGAATTGCCCCACAGGAGGAATACGACATGCTCGCGACGCGAGACGGCGCGCAGCGCGGCATCCGTGAAGCGCTCCCAGCCACGACCGGCATGCGAGTTGGCCTCGTCCTTGCGCACCGTGAGCACCGCGTTGAGCAGCAGCACGCCCTGCGCGGCCCAGCCGGCGAGATCTCCCTGCGCGGGGCGCGGGATTCCGAGGTCGCTCTCGAGTTCCTTGAACATGTTGCGCAGCGAGGGCGGGATCGCGACGCCGGACCGGACGCTGAAGCACAGGCCATGTGCCTGCCCGTCGCCGTGGTAGGGATCCTGTCCCACGATCACCGCTCTCACGCGCTCGAACGGCGTGCGCTCGAAGGCCGAGAACACGTCCTGCGGCGGCGGAAAAACGGCTCCGCTCGCGCGCTCCTCGGCCACGAAGCGCGCCAACGCAGCGAAGTACGGCTGCTCGAGCTCGCTGCCGAGCTCCGCGCGCCAGGAGGCGGGCAGTTCGTGGGGCAGGTTCATCGCGGGCGACTACGTTAGCGCGTGCCGAAGCAGCCCGCGGTAGGCTCTGCGCCCGCATGCCGAGCGCGTTCTTCCGAGCCAACGTGGGCTGTGTCGTCATCGACGGCGCGGGGCGCGTGCTCGTGCTGCGGCGCTGCGGGCGCGGGACGGGCAGCTGGCAGTTCCCGCAGGGCGGCATCGAGGACGGCGAAGAACCGCGCACGGCGCTCCTGCGCGAGCTGGTCGAGGAGACCGGGCTTGGATCCGACGCGGTCGAGCTCGTGCGCGAGCATCCGACTTGGATCGCCTACGAGCTGCCTCCCGAGCTGCGCAGCGCGAAGGTCGGGCTCGGTCAGGTGCAGCGCTGGTTCGTCGTGCGCGTACGTCCCGACCACGCTCCGCGTCCCGACGGCGTCGAGTTCGATGCCATCGAGTGGGTGGCGCCCGAGGAAGCGCTCGCGCGCGCGGTCGAGTTCCGTCGGCCGGTGTACGCCGAGGTGCTCGCCGCCGCGGGACTGCTCACGCCAAGGCGTCCGTCTCGCTGATCAGCGCGGCGCGGATGCCGACCTCGGTCATCGAGTGACCGGCGTCGTTGACGACGACGAACTTGGCCTCGGGCCACGCCTTGTGCAGGTCCCACGCGGACCGCATCGGGCACACCACGTCATCGCGGCCCTGCACGATCACGGCCGGGATCTTGCGCAGCTTTTTCGCACCCTTGAGCAGCTGGTCGTCGCTCTTGAGGAAGCCCTTGTTGACGAAGTAGTGCGCCTCGATGCGCGCGAACGCGTCCGCGAATGCGTCGCCGCCGAAGCGCTCGATCAGCTTGGAGTCGACGAACAGCTTGCTGGTCGTGCCTTCCCAGATCGACCACGCCTTGGCGGCGCGCGCGCGCACGGCCTTGTCCTTGCTCGTGAGGCGCTTGTAGTAGGCCGCCATCATGTCCCCGCGCTCGCGCGGCGGGATCGGCTCGAGGTAGCGCTCCCACGCATCGGGGAAGATGTGGCTCGCACCCTCCTGATAGAACCACAGGAGCTCGCTGCGGCGCAGGAGGAAGATGCCGCGTAAGACGAGGCCTTGTACGCGGCTCGTGTGCGTCTGCGCGTAGGCGAGGCTCAACGTGCTGCCCCAGCTGCCGCCGAACACGACCCACTTCTCGATGCCGAGGTGCGCGCGCAGCTTCTCGATGTCTTCGACGAGATCCCAGGTGGTGTTC
>SXKQ01000103.1 GCA_005778045.1 Planctomycetia bacterium | reverse complement strand
CGCCGAGCAGCGCGACGGCATTCTCGCCGCAACCCTCCGCGCAGCCGCGGATCAGCTCGGCCACGACCTCGGGCTCCATCTTGCCCACTGCCACGTAGTCCATGAAGAACAGGGGACGGGCACCCTGCACGAGGATGTCGTTGATGCAGTGATGGACGAGGTCGCGTCCGACGGTGTGGTAGACCTTGGCGCGCTTGGCGACCTCGAGCTTGGTGCCAACGCCGTCGGCGCTCGCGACGAGCATGCCCTGTCCAACGCCGGCACGGCCGAGGTCGAACAGGCCGCCGAAGTTGCCGATATCCCCTACCACGCCCTTGGTGAAGGTTTTGCGGATCGCGTCCGTGGCGCGCTCGACGGCGCCGTACTTCTTCTCGATGTCGACGCCCGAGTCTTTGTAGGAGATCGAGCGCGTGCCGCCGGTCGATTGGGTGCTCATGGTGGTGCAGGCAAGGTAACGAGGATCGGCGCGCAGATGCGAGAGGATCCGCTCGCGGTTGTCGAAGGCGATGTTCGGGGGCAGCGCTTCGAGGTGAAAGAAGCGTGCCTCGAGGGCGTCGTCGCCCGGCACGGGCTCCCCGCTCGCGTGCGCGCACAGGTAGACCGCCAAGGTCACCGCCCGGCGGCCTGGCTGGGCCACGAGGAACAGGTCGAACACGGACTGGGGCCGGATCTCGATTCCGGCCTCTTCCTGAACCTCGCGCACGGCGGTCTGCGCCGGCTGCTCGTCGATCTCCTGAAAGCCCGCCGGGAGCGCCCAGTCGCCTTTGCAGGGGTCTAGGGCGCGGCGCACGAGCAGGACCCGTCCGGCCGCGTCGACCACCAGCGCCGCCACGGCGCAGGCGGGGTTTTCGTATAGGACGAAACTGCACTCGGGACAGCGGCTGCGCTCGCGGCCTTCGACCACGGCCCGTGCGAGGGGCGAGCCGCACTGCGGGCAATGGCGGGCGATGCGGGCGCTCATTGGGGTGCGGGGCGCTGTTCCACCACCCCGTTCGAGGTCCTAGACTACCGGCGCGCCGTAATCGCAGGCAATCGACGCGCCTTTCAGGCGAGCGCGAGGGCCAGAAGGGGCGCCGCCCTCACCCGCCCCAGATGCGCTCCCTCGTCGTCCTCGGCAGCACCGGCTCGATCGGCACTCAGACGCTCGACGTCGTGCGCGCGAGCCCGGGGGCCTTCTCCGTGGTCGGACTGGCAGCCGGGGCCAACTGGGAGCGCGCCGTCGCCCAAGCTCGCGAATTGGGAGTGCGCTGGCTGGCCTTGTCCGACCTCGAGGCCGCCGAGCGAGCTCGCGCCGCGCTGCCGCACAGCGTCGAGGTGCTGTCGGGCGAGCGCGCGGCGCTCGAGCTGTGCGAGCGCGCGGACTACGAACTCGCGGTACACGGAATCGTCGGCGCACGCGGACTCGAGCCGTCGCGCGCGGTGCTCGAGCGCGGCAAGCGACTCGCCCTCGCCAACAAGGAATCGCTGGTGGTCGCGGGTGAGGAGCTGATGGCGCTCGCGCGCTCGCGCGGCGGGCGCATCCTGCCGGTCGACAGCGAGCTGTGCGCGATCTTCCAGTGCCTCGGGGGCGACGATGTCGCCCGCGTGCGGCGCGTGCTGCTCACAGCCAGCGGTGGTCCGTTCCGCGACGCGCGCCCGGAGGATCTCGCCGCGATGGGACCCGAGGCGGCGCTGCGCCACCCGACGTGGACCATGGGCCGGCGCATCACAGTCGGCTCGGCGACGCTGATGAACAAGGCGCTCGAAGTACTCGAGGTGCACCACCTCTTCGGCTTCGAGCGCGCGCGCATCGAAGTCGTGATCCACCGCCAGTCGGTGGTGCACTCGATGGTCGAGTTCGTCGACGGCAGCGTGCTCGCGCAGCTCGGTCCGCCCGACATGAAGGGGCCGCTGCACTACTGCATGCATCACCCCGAGCGCGTCGATGCACCGCTGCGCGGCTTCGACTTCGCGCTTTTTTCCAAGCTCACGTTCGAGCCCGTCGACCCGGCCCTGTTCCCCTCGCTCGCGCTCGGCTTCCGCGCCATCGAGCAGGGCGGCGACTCCGGAGCGGTCCTGAACGCGGCGGATGAAGTCGCCGTGGAGGCCTTCCTCGATCGTCGCATCCGCTTCACCGACATCGAGCGCATCAATCGCCTCGTCCTCGAGCGCCGCCCGGCGCGCACGGGCGGGATCGGGGCCATGCTGGCCTCCGACGCCGATGCGCGCGCCCTTGCCTACGCCGAGATCGAGCGCCAGTCCCCGCCCGCGGCCAGCTGAGATCCCATGGAATTCGAATCGCTCTCGCGCCTGCTGCAGATGGCCATCGGCATCGGGCTGGTGATCTTCGTGCACGAGCTTGGCCACTTCATTGCCGCGCGCCTGTGCAAGGTGCGCGTGGAGACCTTCAGCCTCGGCTTCGGGCCCAAGCTGTTCGGCATGCGGCGTGGAGACACGCTCTACCAAGTCGCGATGCTGCCGCTCGGGGGCTACGTGCGCATGGCGGGCGAGGACTCCGTCGAACCGGGCTCGAAGCCGCTCGGCGACGAGCTGCACACCAAGTCGGTCGGCGCGCGCTTCTTCATCTATTCGGGCGGCGTGCTGATGAACATGGTGTTCGCCGCCATCGTGCTGCCGCTCGTGATGTTCCATGGCGTGCTGTTCAACGAGCCCGTCGTCGGCTCGGTCGCGCCGGGCAGCCCCGCATGGCGCGCCGGGCTCGAACCGGGCACTCGAATCCTCGAGGTCAACGGCGCAAAGATCGCGAGCTTCGAGTACATCGCGCAGGAGATCGCGCTGGCGCCGCTAGGTGACTCGTCGCTGCTGGTGCAGGGTCCCGGCGAGGCAGCGCCGCGGCGCGTCGCGATCGAGCCTGCGTACGACGAGCGGCTCGGGCTCGCGACCATCGGCGTCGCGCCGGGCGCCGACCGCGCTGGCGCGATCCTCGTGCCGTCCGAGTCGGTGGCCGCGCGCGCCGGGCTCTCGGACGCGGATCGCATCGTGGCGGTCGTCGGCGTCCCCTCCGGATTCTCGCTTGAGGAGTCGCTCGAGATTTCGACGCGCACGGGAACACCGCTGCGCCTGCGCGTGGCCGGCGCCGATGGCGTCGAGCGCGAGGTCTCGATCGAGCCGGAGTGGAGTCTCAACGAGTCCAAGCGCGTGCTCGGGCTCCTGCCGGCGCTCTCGGTCGTGCGTGAAGTGCGCGTGGGCAGCACGGCGGCGGAGCTTGGCCTGCTCGCCGGAGATCGCATCGTGCGCGCCAACGGCCGGCGCGTCCTGCAGCGCAACGATCTCGCGCTTGCGACGCTGCCGGGCGCCCCGCTGGTGATCGAGGTCGACCGGACTGGGGAGCGCGTCACGCTGCACGGCGATGCGCTCGACTCCGCCAGCGCGCTGGCCTTCGCGCGCGACGTCGCGCTGGCGTCCAACGTGAGGCAGTGCGAAGTCGTCGTCGCGCCGCGCTCGGCTGCCGCAGGCACGCTGCAGGACGGCGATCGGCTGCTCTCCGCCAACGGGGTCGAGCTCTCGGACTGGGAATCGGACTTCCTGCCGCTCGTGCAGGGCGTGGCCGCAGAGCAGCGCAGCGTGACGCTCAAGGTTCTGCGCGAGGGCGCGGACGGCGCGCGCGAGACGCTGGAGCTGCAGGTGACGCCGGGGCCGCAGTCCGTGCCGGACTACGGCTTCGGACAGCGCGAGGCGCTCTACACCTATCGCGCGGAGTCGCTCTCCGAGGCGATCGTCGTCGGCGTGCAAGCCACGTTCAAGTTCGCGACCGACAGCTGGCTGATGCTCAAGCGCATGGTGCTCGGACAGGTCTCGAGCAAGCACATGGGCGGCATCATCTCGATCGGGGTGTACGCCTACAGCTGGGCCGAGCTCGGCCTCGCCAAGCTGTTCTTCTTCCTGTGCATGCTGAGCGTGAACCTCGCGTTCATCAACGTGCTGCCGGTGCCGCTGCTCGACGGCGGGCATCTCCTGTTCCTCGTGATCGAGAAGCTCAAGGGCTCGCCGGTCTCCGAGCGCGTTCACGGCTACAGTCAGGTGGTTGGCATGGTGCTGATCCTGACCCTGCTCGTGTACGTCACCTACAACGACGTGATGCGCGTCGCGAGCCTGTGAGCGCGGGAGCGCGCTTCCTCGCTTGGGGACGGCTCGCGCGGCTCTCTCTCGCGCCGTCCGCACTCGCGGACGTCGCCGCGGGGCTCGCGCTCGGAGGCGCGGGCGCCTTTCCCGGGGCGCGCGACGCCACGCTCGCGCTGGCCGCGTCGGCGTGCGTGTACCACGGCGGCATGGTCCTGAACGACTGGGCCGATCGCGAGGAGGATCGCGTCACGCGCGCGGACCGGCCGATCCCCTCCGGCGCGGTTGGGCCGCGCACGGCCCTACTCGCAGGACTGCTGCTCGTCGCGACCGCCATCGCGCTCGCAGCGCTCGTGGCGCCGCGCGCTGCGCTGTGGATGGCGGGCCTCGCGGCGCTGGTCGTGGCCTACGACTTGGTTGGTCGCGGCCCCCTGCGGGGCCCTTTCCTGCTCGGTGCCTGCCGTGCCGCCAACCTCGGCTTCGGCGTATTCGTCGCGCGCGAGCTCGGACTCGGCTATCCCGAGCTCGAGCCCACATTCGCACCACACTTCGTCGCGCTCTACTTTGTCTACGTCGCGAGCGTGTCGTTTGTCGCGCGGCTCGAAGACGCACCGAGCGACGCTGACGTCGGCCGTCTGCCGCGTTGGGCGCTCGCGTGCGCGAGCCTCGTGCTGCTCTCGCTCGCTTGCGGCCATGCGACGGAAGGTCTGGTCGCGCCGCGCTGGAGTTCTCTGGGAATCGCCTTGCTCGCGGCGGGCGCGCTGGTGCGCGAGGTGGCTCGGAGCGGGCCTTGGACGCGCGCCGATGCTGGGCGCGCGACTGGACTTGGCTTGCGCCGCCTGCTCGTGTTCAGCGCGCTTGTGGCGCTGGCGTCGGTGCCCGCGCGCGGCGTCGAGCTCGATGGAACACAGAGCCTCGTGTCGGGACACCGAGCATTTGCGGTCGCTGCAGCCATCTTGTGCGGATTCCCGATCTCGGTCGCGCTCCGCAGGGTCTTTCCTCCGACCTAGCCTCCGTCGTCCGCGCGCTCCCGTAGCCAGCGCAGCGCATCCTCGTGCGTGCCGAGCTCGCCATCGAGCTGGGCGGTCTCGGCGGCGAGCAGCAGTTCGCCCCAGCGCGGTCCGCGCGGGATGCCCGCAGCGGCGAGGTCGGGACTCGCGAGGAGTGGCGTCGGCCGCAGCTCGGACGGGGCGATGGACGTCAGGTGGGAGCGCGCCGTGATGAGTGCCGCGGTCGATCGCCCAGTTTGCGCACGGGCGGCGAGGCCGAGGCGCAGCGCGGCGGGCCAGCTCGCGCGGCGCGCGGCGCGCACGAGCTCCGAGCGGCGCGGCGGCGCTTGTGCCCAGCGCTCGAACTCGAGCAGCAGCTCGCAGGCCTCCTGCACGCCATGCCGCAGGTCGCGAGAAGGTCGCAGCAAGCCGAGGCGGCGCTCGATCTCGTCGCGACTCCCCGCTTGACTCGGGTCGAGCAACTCGTGCGAGAACAGCACGCACAGTCCCTCGAGCTCCCCGAGGGGATCGTCGATGCGGGCGGCGATGGCGATGCGCTGCTTCATCTCGCTCGCGGCGAGGCCGGGCAGGGCGCGCTCGATCACTCCGAGGTCGTGCAGCAGGGCGAGAGCGTGGGCGGCCCGCGGGCGCGCGAAGATGGTCGCGAACTCGGCTAGGATCCGCTCGCCGCTCACGCCCACGATCGAGGCCACGCTCTGGCGCGCTCCGGACAGGGTCTCGGGGGCCGGGACGAGCTGGAGGCCAGCGGAAAAGCGCGCGAGACGCAAGAGTCGCAGGCCATCCTCCCGGAAGCGCTCGGCCGGGTCCCCCACGCAACTCAGGACTCGGCGCTCGAGGTCTGCGAGGCCGCCCGTGGGGTCGAAGAGCTCGCCCGAGAGCGGGTCGAGGAACAGAGCGTTGCAGGTGAAGTCGCGCCGCGCGGCGTCCTCGGCGGCGCTGGCACCGAACTCGACATGGTCGGGCCGCCGGGCGTCGCTGTAGCCGCGCTCAGAGCGGAAGGTCGTGACCTGCACAGGGACGCCGTCCTGCACCACGAGCATGGTCCCGAAGGCGCGCCCGACCCCCTTGGCGTGCGGGAAGACTTGCTCGACCCGCTCCGGCAGCGCGTCCGTCGCGAGATCGACATCCTTCGGCTCGCGACCGAGGGCAAGGTCGCGTACGGCGCCGCCGACGAGCCAAGCCTGCGCCCCGTGCTCGCGCAGGGAGCGCGCGACGGCGAGCACGGCCTGCCGCAGCGGCTCGGGCATTCGCTCCAGCGAAGGGGCGCGCATGGCTTGAAGCCTAGCATTCGCTTCGGCACGATCCTCCCGTGCGCACCTCGAACCTCACCGTGTCCACTTCTCGCCGCGGCGGCCTGCGGCTCTCCAGCGCGGCCATGCTCGTCGCGATCGGCATCGTGGTCCTGCTCGTCTCGCTCCCGCGGCTGCGCGAGTTCGCGCTGCGCGAGAACGAGGAGGATGCGCGCGCGCTCGTGAAGCGTCTCGCCGGTCTCGCGACGCGCGAGGTGCAGGCAGCGGAAAAGCCGAGCATCGAGTTCCTGCTTGCGTCCGACCCGGCGGCGAAGCGCCAGCTCGACGACGCGGAGTTCCTCGACGGCGGCACGCGGCTCCGGCGGCACGGCTACCTGTTCGAGGTCGGCGACGCCGCCGACGGGATCTACGTGCGCGCGTGGCCGTGGGAGTGGCGCAAGACCGGCACCTCGGCCTACGCGTGGACGCCCGCGCAGGACCTCGTCGCTCACCCCAACGCCGAGGGCCGCTGGAGCGGACCGCAAGCTCCTCCGTCGCTCAACGGTGACCCGCTGTGGCGGGATCTCGTCGAGCGCTGAACATGACCTCGGGCCGCGCGCGTCAGCGCGGACCCGGATAGTTCAGCCACAGCAACGCCTGCAGTGCGACGCGCACGTCCGGTTGCGTGACGCGCAGCGTGACGCGCTTGAGCAGCGGTGCCACCTGCTCCACCGTTCCGAGGCGCACCAGTCGCTCCGCACAGAGCAGGATCTCGTAGGGCCGAGCGCGCTCGCTCTCGACGAAGCGCGCGAGTACGTCGAGTCCCACTGGACCGCCCCACGCCGCGATGGCCTCGATCAAGTCGAGGCGCTCGAGTTCGTCTTCGGCTCGCTCGAGCTCCGCGGCCAGCACGAGCTGTCCGGCCGGGCCCGCGTTCGAGGCCTGCTGGAAGAGCCAGCGCCGGGCCGACATGCCCGATACCTCGCCCGTCGCCGTGCGGGCGCGTTCGACGAGCTTGCGAGCTGTTTCCTCGAGCGGAACTTGGCCGATCGCCTGCAGCGTGCGCATCTGCTCCGCGATTCCCATGCCGATCTCCGGAGCGCGACGCTCCTCGAGCGCGGCGAGCACGCGCCGCGCCAGCTCGGGATCCTCGCGCATCGGCTCGCGCAGCGCCGACATCGCGGTGCGCAGGCCCTCGTTGTCCTGTCCGGCGACGAGCGCGAGCGCACGCGAGAGCGCGCTGGGATCGCGCAGGCGCACGAGCACCGCGAGCGCAGCGTTCGCGAGCCCGTCGTCCGTCGCGTTGAGGTTGGAGCGGAAGGCCTCGGAAAAGCGCTCGGCGACGCCCGGCGCGGCGAGCGCGTTCAGCGCTCGCAGGCGCGCGCTCGGCACCTTGCCGCGTCGCGCGACCTCGTCGAGCTCGCCGTACAGCTGCGCGAGCTGCAAAGCGGTGACCGCAGATTCCGCGCGCCACTGCTCCGCGCTCTGCGCATCGTCGCGTAGGAACGCCAGCGCCTCCGCGTCTCCGGCGCGCGCGCAGGGAGCGGCCAGCAGTCCCTTGAAGCGCGGCGGCATCGCCGGCCAGTGTGGGCTCAGGCGACCGACGACGTCGGGTGCGGTCGCGAGCGCGAGCAGCGAGCCGCACTCATCCCAGATACCGTCGAACTCGCCGCGATCGATCCAGTCGAGTATCTGGCGCTGCGCGCGCACGGGATCGAGCTTCGCAGCCGCCATCAGGAAGCGCAGCTTGAACTCCGGATCGGCCGCGTCGAAGCACGCCATCAGGATCTCGTAGTCCTGCGGCTCGCCATGCTTTTCGAGCGCGGCGGCCGCGAGCGCGGCGAGGGCCACGTCGCGGTGTCGCAAGAGTCGCAGGCACAGCTCGCGTGCGGCCGGCTCGGCGCTGCGATGCACGATCTCGAGCGCGTTGCGAAGGTGTGCGCCGCCGTCGGGACTCTCGAAGTGCGCGTCGATCGTGCGCCGGGCGACGGCCATGCCCTCGGATCCGCGGCCGGCGAGTTCCTCGCGCGCGCGGCGCAACGGATCGCGATGTCCGCGCTCCAGCATTTCCGTGAGGATGCCCCGCGTGTTCGACGCATCGACGTCGTAGTGCTCGTGTCGCGTGCCCGGGGAGAGCAGGTACGCAAGGCGCGGGTCCTGCGCGAGCGGCAGCGCACTCGCGGTGGGCACTGGTTCGACGCGCGCGCGCTCGTCCGAGCAACTCGTCGACAGCAGCGGCGCCGCGAGTGCGATGGCGAGCCCCCATCCGACGACACGCTCTCGGCGAGCGTAGGCGCGGTGCGGGTGGCGATTCGAGGAGAAGCTCATGGGCGCGAGGCTGAGGCCCGCCGGACGACTAGAGGCCGAAGCGTTCCGGATCGAGCACGCCTTGCGAGCGGCGCAATGCGATCAGAGCCTTGGCGAGGTTCGCGCGAGCCAGCGTTTGCGAGTACAACGACTCCGCGAGCTGCTGCTGGAATTGCAACACCTGGAAGTTCGTCGATAAGCCTTCGCGATAACGCGCCTGTTCAGCCGCGAGTTGGCGGCGGGCGAGCTGCGTGCTCGCGGCCGCGGCCCGCACTGCCTCGATCGAGTAGTTCGTATTGCGCACGGCGGCGCGCACTTCCTCGACGATCTGCGACTCGAGCTGGTCGTAGGAGAGGCGCGCCGCGCGCACGGCCGCTCGGGCGGATTTCTCTGCGCCGAGCGCGATGCGATTGCCGATCGGCGCGCTGAAGTTGAGCGCGGCCGCGTAGGTCGGGTACTCCCAGCTGAACGAGGATTTGAGCGCGTCGCCCTCGTTCTGCTCGATCGCCGAACTCGAGGTCTGGAAGGAGAAGTCGAGCTGCGAGCGCCGCAGCGAGCTGGCGCGCAGGAGCTGCTCTTCGCTCTCGTCGATCTGGAACATCTGCTGGCGCAGCTCGGAGCGCTCGGCGAGCGCGACGGCGAAGGCGGCATTCCAGCTCGGCACGTTCTCTGGATCGGTGTCCGGAAGCAGCGTCGCGGGGCGCAATTCGCGGTCCCAGCGACTTGCATCGGTGCCGGGGTACATCAGGCCCTTGAGGCGGTCCGCTGCCGCTCGCACGGTCACTTCGCGGGCGAGCTTCTGCTCGACACGCTGCGCGACGTTGGTCTCCGCCTGCAGGACCTCGACCTCGGTGCCGACGCCCGCGGCGAGCCGCCGCTGGTTCTGGGTCAACTGCTCGCGACCGAGCGCGAGCGTCTCGTCGGCGACCTTGGCCTGCTCGATGGCGGTGGCGAGGTCCCAGTAGGTCTGCGCCACGCGCTGCAGGAGGTCCTGACGGGCCTGACGCACGCTCTCGATCTGGCGACGCAGGCGGTACTCGTTCTCGCGCTGCGTGCTCGTCGCGAAGGCCGTGCCCCCGCCGCGCAGGAGCGGCTGGTTGAAGCTGAAAGCGACGCGCTGCGACACGGAGCGCTCTAAGAGCGCGAAGTTCGAGTCGCTGTTCGACTGCGCGAAAGACAGGTCGACGGCGCCCCCCGTCAAGAGCGGCAGGTTCAGCCCCGTGCCCACCTCGAGCGTCTGGGTGCTGATGCTGTCGATGCCGAAGAACGGGTTGTTGTTGCGGTTCTCGTTGTCCGTGTAGCCGGCGTTCGCGCGCCAGCTCGGGTCGAAGCTGCCCCAGCTGCCCTCGTAGGTGTACTGGGAGACTTCCGCGGTGTTCTCGGCCAGCTTGAGTCCAAGGTCGTTCTCGAGAGCGATGCGCGCGGCTTCGAGCAGGGTGAGGTCTTGGACGGCCGCCGGGGACTCCCCGACAGGGGGCTGCGGGGGCGGAGTGGCCTGCGGCAGGGCGAGGACGAGGACGACGGACCACATGGACACAGGAGGGTAACGGGTGCGATGCGCGGGGACCACGGCAGGCTCGTACGGTCCTCCCAAAAAGCTTCTTACAGCGGATGCTCGCCGGGGTTTCAGCCTCCTCGGGGGATCCTCAGCGCCGGGGTGCGCCCCACGCGTCGAGGGCCGCCTCGCGCTCCACCAGCGCCGGATCGCGGTGGTCGCCGAGGGCTTCGCACTGCAGCGCCGCCAGCGACTCCCGGGCCGCCCGACGGGCAACCTCCCGCGCGTCCGGGCTGCCGCGCACGAAGCGCGCCAGCTCCGCGGCGTCGAGCGCTCCCGCCGCGGTGGCTCGCTGCAGGGCGCAGGTCACCAGCCGAGAGCGCTGGAACTCCGGCAGGGTGGCGAGCCGCTCGAGGGCCGCGTCCAAGTGGATCGGGCGGGCCCCGGAGCGCGCCCACTGGTCGAGCAACATCTCGGTCCAGACCGCCATGCGGCTCGGGGCGCCCTCCGGGCTGCGCGCGAGCACCCACTCGGGCAGAACGCGGTCGTGCAGGGCCGAGGCGCGCAGCCACAGCAGCTGGGCCAAGGGCTCCTGCGGCGCGGACTCGCCCCACGGCCTCGGAGCCATCGCCGCGAGTGTGCCGAGCTCGCTGCGGCGGGTGGCGGCGAGCCAGTCCGCCGCGTCCGAGCCCGGGCCGACCTCGAGCGCGCGGGGCTCGCTCTCGGGCCGCGCCACGCTGGGCTCGACCTCCGGCTCGCGCTCACGCTCGACTTCGAAGTAGGGCTCGACCGGCGCCTCGATGCGCGTCTGGAATTCGCCCGTTCGCCGCGGGGCGCGGAGCACGATCCACGCCAGCACCGGCAAAGCGAGCAGGTGTGCCACGAGCAGGGCGGCCGCGAAGCGCAACGCGCGCGAGCACCGCACGCGCTCGACCGCGAAGCGCAGCACCAGCCTGAGATCGCCACCGCGGCCGAGGTCTTCACGCGTGGTGCGCGCCAGCACGGCCTCTCCAACGCGTTGCGCGGCCTTGGACTCCGCCGCCGGCGCCTCGCGCAGCAGCGAGCGCAGGTCGCTCGCGAAGCCGCCGAGCTTGTGCAGCGCAGCCGCGCACTCGGCGCAGCGCTCGATCTCGGTCCGCAGCGCGGTCGCGCTCGGATCCAGTGCCGCCTCGAGCAGCGTCTCCTCGTCGAAGTGCCCCTCGTCGAAGTGCCCATCGTCGAAGTGCCCATCG
>SXKQ01000102.1 GCA_005778045.1 Planctomycetia bacterium | reverse complement strand
TAGACGTTGAAGTAGCGCAGGCCCACCACCTGACAGCGCGCCGCAGCGAGGCGCAGCCGCATCCAGCGGTCGAAGAGCAGCTTGGAGAAGCCGTAGACGTTGAGCGGCCACTCGCACGCGGGTTCCTCGCGGAAGCCACTTTGCCCATCGCCATAGGTGGCCGCCGAGGACGCGTACAGGAACGGCGCGCCATGGCGCTCGCTCCAGAGGAACAGCTTCTTCGAGTACTCGAAGTTGACGGCCAGCATGTAGCGGCCGTTGCGCTCGGTCGTATCCGAGCAGGCGCCCTGGTGCAGCACCGCCTTGGGCGCCGCGAAGCGCTCGAGGTCGCGCTCGAAGTCGCGGTAGTCGACGAAGTCCGCGAAGCGCAGGCCGTGGAGGTTGAGGTGCTTGTCGCCGCACTCGAGGTCATCGACGACGAGGATGTCCTCGATCCCGCGCCGGTTCAGGCCGCGCACGAGGTTCGAGCCGATGAAGCCGGCGCCTCCGGTGACGATGTACATGGGCTGGGTGCTTTCGACGTGGGGACGGCCGGGAGTGTAGACGGCGCGAGGGGCCTCAGGCTTCCCCCGTCGCGGGTGCGTTGCGGAAGCGGTCGTGGAGCCAGAAGTACTGCTCCGGGGCGCGCCGGATGAGGCGCTCCATCGCGCGGTTGAGCGCGGCGGCAATCCCTTCCGCATCGAGGGTGGAAAGCTCTTCCAGCGCCAGCGGGGCCTCGAACACGGCCTTGTAGCGGAAGGGCTCGCCGGTGCCGTAGCAGGCCGCGAACAGCACCGGCCGCCGCAGGCGT
The DNA here is from genome assembly GCA_005778045.1 of Planctomycetia bacterium. The sequence continues at coordinate 9,434 of SXKQ01000102.1, read as the reverse complement.
CGCACGAGCACCGCGATCGAGCGCTCGCACTGCGCAGGACGGCCGAAGAACGGCGCGAGCACCGTCTTGCCGTGCGCGCGCTGGTCGAGCATCAGCCCGACCCACGCACCGCCCTCGACGGCGCCCAGCAGGTACTCGATCGCGCCGTGGCGCGGGATCAGCCGGTAGCCGCGCGCCTCGCGCACCGCCTGCGCATGGCCCGCGAGGTAGCAGTTCTTCGGCGGACGCGAGATGGCGTACGTCGGTGCGAAGCCCAACACGGGCGCGATCGCTGGCAACGCCTCCCACATGCCGACGTGCGGCACGACGATCAGGCCGCCGCGACCGCTCTCGGCTGCCGCGCGCGCCGCGGGCGTGACCTCGACCTCGAAGTGCTCCGCGATGCGCGGCCCCAGCACGCGATCGTTGAAGCGCGCATCCTCGAGCACGAGCTCGATCAGGTGACGCCAGGCCGTGAGCAAGAGCGCGTGTCGCTCGCGCTCGCCCAGCTCTGGATACGCCTGCGCGATGAACTCCCGCGCGGCGCGAGCCCGGTTGCGATCGAGCGCGCGCATCAGCGACCCGAGGCTCCACGACATCGCGCGGCGGCCTGCGAGCGGCAGGCGCGAGCCCATGCCCACGGCGCCGCGGTACAGCAAGTACTGGACGTACTGCAGGGCACCGTCGCGATCTCCGGCGACCTCGAGCCACGGCAACGGCCAGGCGCGCTCAGCCATGGAGCCCCCCGTGCAACGCCGTGCGTTCGCGCTGGCCACGCGCCGCGGGCAGCGAGTCCAGCAGGGCCTCGAGGGCGGCGCGCCCCTCGAGGAGCGCGAGCTCCACGTCGAGTACGCGCACCTGCGCGAGCGCAGGCCAAGCAAGGCCGCGCAGCTTGACGGCATCCTTGGCCGTGACGACCAGCCAGCGCGCGCCGAGCCCTGCGAGGTCCGCGGCCACGAAGGCGTGGTGATCGGGAAAGCGCCGATGCTCGAAGAGACGCGCGCCGAGCGACCCGAGCGTGCGCTCGAAGGCCGCGGGATTCCCGATGCCGCTCGCGACGTCGATCTCCCGCCCGCGCAGCCCCGCGAGTTCCGTCCGCGATCCATCGAGCGCGCGCAAGGCCGCGGGAGCGTGCGTCGCGAGAGCGAGCGGTCGACCGGGCGCGTGGCGCTCGATCGCGCGGCGCAGTTCGAGCAAGTCCGCGCTCTTGGCCTGATCTGCGCGGGTCACGACGATCGCGTCGGCACGGGCGAGCGCGCAGGGCGGCTCGCGCAGCAGTCCACGCGGCAAGAGCGGCGCATCGCGGTCACTGCACCCCGCCAGTCCCCACGGCCGCGTGGCGTCGAGCAGCACGAAATCGAGCGCGCGCGCGAGCTTGCGATGCTGGAAGCCGTCGTCGAGCACCACCACGTCGCAGCCGTGGCGCGCGACGAGCTCGTGCCCGCCCGCGACGCGGTTCGCGCCTTGCACGTGCGGCACTTCCGGCAAGATCTCGCGCAGCAGCGCAGCTTCATCGTTGCCGGCGCCCGCGCGCGCGCCGTAGCCGCGCGAGAGCAGTCCCACGCGTCGACTGCGCTGCGCGAGCTCGCGCGCGACCCACGCCACCATCGGGGTCTTGCCCGTCCCGCCGGCGCTCAGGTTCCCGACCGACACGACCGGCGCGTCGAGGCGCGCACACGGCACGAGTCCGCGGTCGTAGCTGGCGCGACGCAGCGCCGACGCGGCGCGAAACAGGAGCTCCGGGGCGCGCAGCAATTCGACGACGAGCCCACCGCGCTCAAGCCGCGCCTCGATTCGCTCGCGCTCCGGAACCGGGGCGGCCATGGTTGCCAGCCGTGGACGAACGGCCGGGATGCGACGCTCGCTCAGAGCGTCGGCGGCGGCGTCTCTTCCTCGGGGATCAGCTCGATCAGGCCGCGCTCCATCTCCTGGAACGCGATCTTGATCGGATGCTTCTCGCGGGTCTCGAACAGGGGCGAGGCGCCGCGGATCAGTTCGCGCACGCGCTTTTGCAGCAGCGCGGTCTTGTGGAAGGAGCCGGAGACGGACTTCTGAAGGCGCTGGGGAAGAGTCAGATCCATCGTGCGGAGCTCGCGAGGTACGTGGGGCCGGCGTCGAGCGGCGAACGTGCGCGCGTCGAGGGGGCCCGGTGCCCGAGAAGGGGGAAGAAGAATAGCGAGCGGAGCCCGGGGCAGCAACCCTGACCGGGGGGACTGCCCGCCACCCGTCGGGGCCCGACAGGGCTCAAGCCGCCGGGCCAAGCGGATTGCTGGCGTCGAGCCGCAGATCCTCCGGCCGCGCCGGATGGCGCGCGTCGAAGGCCCTCTGGGCGGGCAGGTAGCGTTCGAGAAAACGTTCCCGCAGGGCTGGGGTGGGCTCCCGGGCGCTCAGGCGGGCCCGCAGCAGCGGCTCCGGCGCCGCGAGCACGACCAGCGCACCGAGGGTGTCGCGCAGCCGCGGGTCGGCGAGGAATAGGCCCTCGAGGAACAGCGTGACTCCAGCGGGCACGGCCGGCCCCCAAGGGCCGGCCAGCGTGGGCTCGCCGCGGCGGCGCGGCCCGAGCACCGCGCTCTCGAGCCGCCCGAGGTCAAAGGCGTGGGAGAGGTGATCGGCGCACGCGTGGGGCGTGGCGTCGCGCTCGGCCTCGGGGCGCAGGAAGCCATCGAGCGCGAGCACCGCGGACCTCTGGCCCCGGGCGGTCCACACGCGCGCGGCGTCGCGGGCGAAGAGGGTCTTGCCCGTGCCGGAGTGCCCACTGATGCCGAGCAGGGCCGGGGGACCGCCGAGGACCGGCGCGAGGGAGCGCGCGATCCAGCGCTCACGCCGCTCGAGGCACGCGACGAGCTCTGACAGGGCGCCGATGCGAGCCTCGGCGTCGATGCGCTCGCTCGCGGGCGCGAGCCCGCAGGCGAGGTGGATGTGCGGAAGGCCGTTGGCGTGGGCCGCGAGCGCGTCGGTGGCCCGGTCACCCACCATCACGGCGGCGCGTGTACCGAAGGTCGCGAGCAGGTCGGCGATCATGTCGGCCTTGGTGCCGATGCCCGGCGACTGCAGGCAGCGCGCGGCGCGCACGAAGTCGCCGAGCCTCAGCTCGCGCAGCATCACGTCGAGGTAGGCCTGCGCGCAGTTGGAAGCGATGCCGAGCGCGACACCGCGCGCAGCGAGCTCGGCGAGCAGCTCGCGGGCGCCCGTCATCTCGACGGCCCCGCCCGTGCGCAGCGCCACATGGGACTCCTCGACGCAGCGCTCCATCACGCGCGCGCGCAGCTTTGGAGCTAGGTCGGGAAAGACTGCGGCAAAAGCCTGCGCGAGCGGGAGGCCCACCATCGAGAGCCACTCGCGCGGCGTCGGCAGCTCCCGCTCGAGACCGAGCTCCGAAAACGCCCGCCGCGCCCCGCGCTCGGCCGCGACCGCCCAGAAGGCGTCCGTCGCGACCAGCGTGCCGTCGAGGTCGAAGAGCACGGCATCGAAGAGCACCTGTCCCATGACGCCGGGAACCTAGCACGCGCGCGCCCTCCTGCGTCACAATGGCGCCATGACGAAGGCAGTGCTGGAACTCGCGGGCGTGCGCAAGGGCTACGTCTCGCCCGACGGTGGCAGGATCGAAGTGCTCGACGTGCCGCAGCTCACGCTCGCGGCGGGCGAGCAAGTGGCCCTGCGCGGCGCGAGCGGCACGGGCAAGACCACGCTCTTGCACGTGATCGCGGGCATCGTGCGGCCGGACGCGGGCAGCGTGCGCGTGGCCGGCGAGGATGTCGCGCGGTTCGACGAGGCTGCGCGCGACGCGTGGCGCGCGCAGCACGTGGGCTACGTGTTCCAGATGTTCAACCTGCTGCAGGGCTTCAGCGCGCTGGAGAACGTCGCGCTCGCATCGATGTTCGCCGGACCGGCCAAGGTCGAGCGCGCGCGGGAACTGCTCGAGCGCGTCGGACTCGCGGGCCGCCTCGACTACCTGCCGCGCAAGCTGTCGATCGGCCAGCAGCAGCGTGTCGCCGTCGCACGTGCGCTCGTGAACTCGCCGCAGCTCGTGCTCGCCGACGAACCGACAGGCAACCTCGATCGCGCCAACGCCGAGGCCGCGCTCGCGCTCCTGCGGGAGACGTGTAGCGAGAGCGGCGCGGCGCTGCTCGTCGTGTCGCACGACGAGCGTGTCGTCGAGCGCTTCGAGCGCGTGCTCGACCTCGCGGACCTCAACCGCGCCGCGGCGCTGGGAGCGCGTACATGAGCGCGCGCAGCTACTCGCTCTGGCTCCTCGCGCGGCGCAGTCTGCGCCAGCACGCGCTTTCGACCACCGTCACCGCGCTCTCGCTCGCGCTGGCGAGCGGCCTCGTCATGGCGGTGCTCGCCATCGGCGCGCAGAGCCGCACGGCGTTCACGATCGAGAGCACGCCTTTCGACGCTGTGCTCGGCGCGCGCGGCAGCCAGCTGCAGCTCGTGCTCAACAGCGTGTTCCACCTCGAGACCTCACCGGGCAACCTGCCATGGAGCACCTACGAGGAGGTGCAGGAGCGCCCGGGCGTGCGCGCGGCGATTCCCTACGCCGTCGGCGACAGCTGGCGCGGTTTCCGTGTGGTCGGCACCGACGCGCGCATGTTCGATGCGGAGCTGCTCGGTCCGCGCACACCGCGCGTGGCGAGCGGTCGTATCTTCGACGAGACGCTGCGCGAGGCCGTCGTCGGCAGCTTCGTCGCGGCGCGCACGGGGGCGCGCGTGGGCTCCGAGATCCACCCCTCCCACGGCGTCGATGAGGGTCACGAACACGACGAGGACTACGTGGTCGTCGGCGTGCTCGCCCCCACCAACACGCCGCTCGATCGCTGCGTCTGGATTCCGATCGAGGGCATGTTTCGCATGGGCGGACACGTGCTGCGCGGCAACGGCGAGGAATACCACGCCGAGCACGACGAGCAGATTCCCGACGAGGTGAAGGAAGTGAGCGCGGTGCTGCTCGCCTTCGAGTCGCCGCAAGTCGGGCTCGAGCTCGATCGCGAGTACAACAGGAACGGCAAGGATGCGACGCTGGCGTGGCCGATCGCCCGCGTGATGGCCGAGCTGTTCGACAAGCTGGGCTGGATGGACCGCGTACTGACGCTGGTGGCGCTGCTCTCCATGCTCGTGGGCGCGGCTTCGATCGTGGCGAGCCTGTACGACGCCATGCACCAGCGGCGGCGCGAGCTCGCGATCCTGCGCGCGCTCGGCGCGCGCCGAGGACAGCTCTCGAGCGTGATCGTGCTCGAGGCCACCTCCATCGCCACTCTCGGCGCGCTCGGTGGCTTCGCGGTGTACGTCACGATCCTGCTCGTCGCCCGCGGCATTCTGCGCGCGGAGACGGGCATCGTGCTCGACCCCGCGGCCTGGCACGCGGCGCTGGCGCTCGTGCCGCTGGGACTCGTCGCCCTCGGTGCGCTGTGTGGCGCGATTCCGGCCTGGAAAGCCTACCGCGTAGAAGTCGCCGAGGACCTCGGCCCCACGAGCTAGCCATGCGCCAACTCCAACGAATCGCCGTGCTGGCGTTGCTCGCCTCGTGCACGGACGAGACTCCGCTCGACGCCGCGTCCGCCGCGGAGGTGCGCGGCAAGCCGATCGCGAGCGAGCCGTCGTCCAAGCCCAAGCTGCCTCCGGAAGTGGTCACGCTGACAGGCGCGAATGGCATCAACCTCGCCGCAGACGCGCCGCCGGTCGACCCGCCCAGGGAGAAGGACGGCTATCGCGAGGTCAAATTCGAGCTGCTGACGAGCTACGACTACGAGTGGTCGCAGACCACCGGCATCGTGGCGCCGGGCGCGGCCGGCGGCGCGCAGATCCCGCCCGAGGTGCGCGCGATCGACCGCCAGAAGGTCTTCATCGTCGGCTACATGCAGCCGATCGACTTCGACAACGAAGGCGTGCGCACGTTCCTGCTCACCAACTACCCCGGCGGTTGCTGCTTCGGGATGGTGCCGCGCCTGAACGAATGGGTCGAAGTGAGCCTCGCTGGTGACGAGCGCGTGGAGTACTCGTACTTCGACGCGATCGAGATCTGCGGCAAGCTCGAGGTCGGCGAGGCCAAGAGCGGCGAAGTCGTGACGAGCCTGTACCGCATGACTCCCGACAAGGTCGAGATCGCCGACGCGCGCTGAGCGCAGGCACTTCGTAGACTGCGAGGCTGCGCCATGGCTCTCGCATCCCTGTTCGCGCTCGCGCTCGCCGCGGCCTTGCCGCAGGACAGTGCCCTGCCGCGCTCGCGGCAGCTGATGCTCGAGCTCGCGGCCGAGCCTCGGCTCGCCGGGACGAGCGGAGGTCAGCAGGGCGCCAAGGTGGCTGCGCGCCAACTGCGCGCCGCGGGCTGGGAGGTCGAGCTCGATGAGCGCGTCGTCGTGCTGTCGCTCCCGCGCCGCATCTCGGTGCGCGCCTTTGCCGACTCCGAGGCGAAGGAGCCATTCGAGGCGCGCGTCGAGCGCTACGACGCCGACGCTCTGCCGCCCGGCGACGTGCCGCTCTACAACGCGTGGACTGCCAGCGGCAAGGTGCGCGCGAAAGTCGTCGACGTCGGCTTCGGGCTGCGCGCGGACTACGAGGCGCTCACGCAGCGCAAGATCGACGTGCGCGGGGCCATCGCGCTCGCACGCTACGGGCGCGCGTACCGCGGCGTGAAGGTCGACCTCGCAACCGAGCACGGCTGCGTGGGACTGCTGCTCTTCAGCGAGTCCGCGAGCGACGGGGGCGAGCGCGGGGCCGTGTGGCCCGAGGGTCCGTGGAAGCCCGACTGGGATGGACAGCGCGGCTCGATCCTCCCCATCTCCAGCGCTCCCGGCGACCCGAGCACTCCCGGAACGCCCTCGCCGCGGCCGGGCGAGGAGGCTCCGCGGCTCACGCTGGATGAGCTCGAGGCGCGCCTGCCGCGGATTCCCTGCACGCCGCTCGGCGCGCGCGAAGCGCGCGAGCTTCGCACGCGCCTCGCCGACGACGTCGGCCCCGGTCCGGTCGAAGTCGAGCTCGATCTCGACGTACCGCGCGAACGCCGCACGATCCGCAACGTGATCGCACGACTGCGTGGAACTGGCGATGACCCGGAGCTGGTGATCGCCGGCGGCCACCGCGATGCATGGGTGCGCGGTGCCAACGACAACGCCAGCGGCTGCGTCGCACTCGTGCGGGCCGCCGAGCGGCTCGCGGCGCGGCGGGAGCAGGGCTGGAAGCCGGCGCGCACGCTCGTGATCGGGCTGTGGGACGCCGAGGAGTTCGGACTGATCGGCAGCACCGAGTGGGGCGAGGCGAACGCGGAGCTGTTGCGGCGCCGCTGCGTGACATACGTCAACTGCGACGCCTCGATCGCCGGCACGCAGTTCTCCGGCGGCGGATCCCCCGGCATGCTGCGCGCCCTGCGCGTCGTCGCGGAGCGCGTGTCCGTTCCGGGAGCGAGCACGAACCTGTGGCAGGACTGGTGCGCTGGGGTGAAGGAGGGCGCGCCTGCGCTCGGCCTCCCCGGCGCGGGCTCTGATCACGCGGTCTTCGCTCACCACCTCGGCCTGCCGGTCGTGGAGCCGGGCTTCGGCGGTCATTCCGGCGGCCAGTACCACGCGACGTTCGACGACTACACGATGGTGCGGGAGCACCTCGATCCGGGCTGGACCGGGCACGAGCTCGCCGGCGAGTTCCTCGCGGAGCTGCTCGCGAGCCTCGCGGACGGGCGCGTGTCCTTCGATGCGGCCGAGGCGGCGCGCTCGTTCGCGCTGCGCGCGCATGCGCTGGGCGAGGAACAGTGGTTCGGTCGTGAGCGGGGTGGACGGCTCGCGCAGGAGTTCGAGTCGGTCGCGAGTCGCATGGAGAGCGATGCCGTCCGCGGTCGACAGCCGGAGCTCTACCGCGTGCTGAACCGTCCGTCGCTCGCCGGCCGGGAGTGGTTCCGCAACGTGCTGTGGGCGCCGAACGTCGAGGACGGCTACAGCTCGGTGTCATTCCCCACCTTGCGTGCAGCCGCGCGCGAGAGTTCGACGGCGCTCGATGCCGAGTTCGCTCGCATCGTGCGAGAGCTCGCGATCGTCCGCGGCGAGGCGCGGTAGCCTTGCGCGAGCTCGCCCTCCTGTTCCGGCGCTTCCTGCGCCACAAATGGACCTTGCTCGCTGGCTTCGCGTGCATCCCGCTCGCATCGCTCGGCGATGTCTGGATCACGCGTCTCATCGGCCAATCGCTCGACCGCCTGCGCACCGGGTCGGACACGGAGTTCCTCGTTGGCCTGTTCTGGATGCTGCTCGGAGTCTCGCTCCTGCGCGGCACTTTCCGCTTCCTGCAGCGCTGGTGGCTGGTGTGCGTGTCGCGCTGGGTCGAGGTGCGCCTCAAGCAGGACCTGTTCGACAAGCTCGTGTCCCTGCCGACGTCGTTCCACGTCCGCAATCGCTCCGGGGATCTCGTCTCGCGCCTCACGAGTGACGTCGAGAACGTGCGCATGTTCCTCGGCCCCGGCCTGATGTACGTGGCGGGTGCGCTGGTCATGGTGCCCGCGAGCCTCGGCTACCTGCTCGTGCTCGACTGGACCGTCGCACTGTGGATGGTCGTGCCGCTCCTGTGCATGGGCGCCGGCATGTGGTGGATGTCGGCACGCCTCGAGAAGCACTCGCTCGCGGTGCAGGAGACGCTGGCCGAGATCGGGCATCGCGCGCAGGAGAGCTTCGCCGGTACGCGCGTGGTCAAGGGCTACAGTCGCGAGGAGCAGCAGGCCGCGCGTTTCGAGCAGAGCTCACGTCGCAATCTCCAGCACCAGATCGAGCTCGCGCGCGCGCGAGGCATCACGCACGCGATCACGTACACGAGCAAGGACCTCACGCTGCTGCCGATCTTGCTCGTCGGCGGTCTGGCCATGATCGATCGCTCGTTGCCTGCGGGCGACCTGTTCATGTTCGTCGACCTCACGGCCAAGGTCTTCTGGCCGATCATCGCGCTCGGCTGGATGGCGGGCGTGTACCCGCGCAGCGTGGTCAGCGCGCGGCGGATTCTCGAGTTGCTCGACACGCCCCGCGAGATCGACGAGCCACTCGCGCCGGTCGAGCTGCCCAACGTACAGGGCCATGTCGAGCTGCGCGGCGCGACGTTCACCTATCCCGGGTCAGCCGCGCCCACGGTCGTCGGCATCGACCTCGTCGTGCCCGCCAACGGCGTGCTGGGCGTCGTCGGACCCACGGGCTCTGGAAAGAGCACGCTGCTCAACCTGCTCGCGCGCATCTTCGATGCGCAGGGCGAGGTGCTGCTCGACGGCGTCGACGTGAAGCGCCTGCCGCTCTCGACGTTGCGCGGCGCGCTGGGCTACGTTCCGCAGGACAGCTTCCTGTTCAGCGACACGTGGAGGAACAACGTCGCGTTCGGCGCGGAGCGCGAGCTCGACGACGCCGAGATCGATGACCTCGCGCGGCGCTCCTGCATGACGGGCGAGCTCGAGCGCTTCCCCAAGGGCCGCGACCAGAAGATCGGAGAGCGCGGCG
>SXKQ01000101.1 GCA_005778045.1 Planctomycetia bacterium | reverse complement strand
TATTCTGGTTTGGACGATAGAGAATTGGTGTTTGAGTCTTTACGTTTAGGGGCTATGGGGTTTATTACTAAAAACTTGTCTAGGCAGCATTTATCCTAAAAAGTGATCTCCGCGCCGCGTGCCTTGGCGACGATCGGCGGCTCCCCGCCGACGGCGAGGAACGCGCGTACGGGGCTCGAGACCCCGCCGGGCATGACCTTCATCGCGCGCTCGAGCAACGGGTGCATCAGATCCAGCCCTTCTCGCGAGCCTCGCGACCGTGGTAGCTGATAACGAGATCCGCACCGGCGCGGAACATCGAGTTCAGGATCTCGCGCACGACGAGCTTCTCGTCGACCCAGCCCTTCGCGGCCGCGGCCTTCACCATCGAGTACTCGCCGGACACGTTGTAGGCGGCGAGCGGGACGAGCGTGCGGTCCTTGATGGTGCGGATCACGTCGAGGTACGAGAGCGCGGGTTTCACCATCAGGATGTCAGCGCCTTCCTGCTCGTCGAGCAGACTCTCGCGCAGGGCCTCGCGCCCGTTGCGATGGTCCATCTGGTAGCTCTTGCGATCCCCGGACTTCGGGGCGCTGTCCGCGGCTTCGCGGAAAGGTCCGTAGAACGCCGACGCGAACTTGGTGGAGTAGCTCATCAGCGCTGTGTCCGAGTACCCGCTCGCATCGAGCGTCGCGCGGATCGCCGCGACACGACCATCCATCATGTCGCTTGGCGCGACCACGTCGGCGCCTGCGCGCGCGTGCGCGAGCGCCATGGCCGAGAGGATTGGCAGCGCCTCGTCGTTGAGCACCTTGCCGTCCTTCAGGATCCCGCAGTGGCCGTGCTCGAGCGAGCCGCACAGGCACACGTCGGTCATGATCGTGAGTCGGTCGCCGTGGCGCTCGCGCAGGGCGCGCACCGCGCGCGGCACGAGGCCATTCGCGTCGGTCGCGCTCGCGCCGCGCAGGTCCTTGTGCTCGGTCAGGCCGAACAGCAACACGTTCGTGACGCCGAGGTCGAGGTCGCGGCCCACGCGCTCGACGAGGCGCGTGATGCCCATGCGCTCGATGCCCGGCATCGACGAGATCTCCTGCACCCCGTTCGTGTCCTCGATCACGAAGTGCGGTTGGATGAGCTGCGCGACGCGGAACTGCGTTTCGGCGACGGCCTCGCGCAGGAGGGCCGTGGCACGGAGTCGGCGGGGACGGATCTTCATCGTTGGGGAACCGTGCTGTGGACGAGGCGGTGGAGCCCTGCGACGAGCTCCTCGGTGATCGGGGTGTCGGCGCACGCGGGCTGCACCGCTTCGAGGCTCGCGGACTTAAGCGCCGCAGCCGTGGTCGAGCCGAGCGCGAAGCGCACGGTGGTGCGGCCGGGGTGTGCGCGCTCCCAAGCGAGCGCGGCTTCGACGGCCGACGGGCTCATGTACACGCGCACGTCGATGTCGCGCTCGAGCTGCACGGCGCGCACGACGCCCGTGCGATAGATCGGGAGCCGTTCGAGCGTGATGCCGCGCGTGGCGAGCGCGTCGGCGAGGTCGGGCAGCGCATCTTGGGCACACGGCCAGTGCACGCGGCCACCCTGCGCGACCTCGATCCGTCCCGCGAGCTCGCGCGCGCCGCTCTCGCCGGTCCACGCGACTTCGAAGCCGCCGCTCGCGAGCTCCCGGGCGCTCGAGCGCCCGACTGCGGCGAAGCGCACGCCGGCCGCGACCTTGCGACCCGCGAGCATGTGAGCGGCCTGCCGGCTCGTGACGGCGATCACGTCTCCGCTGCGCGCGCGAGAGAGGAATCCATCGAGGTCGACGCCGGCGAGCGGCTCGAGCTCGATCACGCGCTCCGTGCGCACGTCGGCGCCGAGGGCCGCGAGACGCTCGCCGAGTTGCGAGCCATCTTGCGCCGAGCCCGCCAGCGCGACCTTCAGGCCGCGCAGCGGACCTGTGCGCGTTGCGCGGCCCGCGACCAGCTCATCGAGCACGACCTTCATGGCCTCGGCCGGCGTCGTGCCGCGTGCCGCGACCCAGCGCGCGTGCGTGGTCCCGACCGGATGTCCGGCACCGAGGAAGCCGTGCGCGACGAAGCTGTGCGTGCCTTCAGGGAGAACCGCCGCGGCGAGCGGCAGGCTGCAGCCGCCGCCCGCGCCGACGAGCAGCGAGCGCTCGGCCGCGATGGCCTGCTCGGTGGCGGCATCGTGCAAGCACGCGCGGCACAGCTCGTACACCGGGCGATCGTCCGCCCGCACCTGAATCGCCAGCGCGCCCTGCGCCGGCGCCGGCACGAACGTGTCGAGTGCGAGATCGACGGCCACGAGCCCCTCGGTCGAGAGCTGCAGTCGATCGAGACCTGCCGCGGCGAGCACCACCGCGTCGTACGCGCCTTCGCGCGCCTTGCGCACGCGCGTCGGAACGTTGCCGCGCAGGTCGAGCACCTGCAGGTCCGGACGCAGCGTCTTGAGCAGCTCGAGGCGTCGTGGCGCGCTCGTGCCGACGCGCGCACCGCGCTTGAGCGGCAGGAACGGCGCGTGCGGATCGTGCGCGTCAGGGTGCACGAGCAGGCGCTCGTTGTGCGTCGCGCGCGGCGGCACCGCCGCGATCACGAGCCCCGGAGTCATCTCCGTGGGTAGGTCCTTGTGGCTGTGCACGGCGACGTCGACCTCGTGGTCGAGCAGCGCGCGCTCGATCTCCGCCGTGAAGAATGCCTTGCCCTCGACCTTCGAGAGCGGGACGTTGTCGATCAGGTCGCCCTTCGTCTTGAGCACGAGGATGTCGACCTTCGCGCCTGCCCGCTGGAGCAGCGACTGGATGTGATGAGCCTGCCACAGCGCGAGATCGGAGCCGCGCGTCCCGATGCGTATTTTCAAGTTGCACTCTCCGCGCCGTTGCCGTTGCCGAACAGCGCCTTGTCGCTCGACAGCCGCTTGATCGCGCTGATCGGCACGTGCGACACGCGCCCGAAGGCCGTGCGCGCCCAGTGCTCGATCGCGCGACGATCGTCGGCGGGAATGTGCGCGAGCTTGCCGGTGAAGAGCTGCGCGAGTTCCTTCTCGAACACGCTCTCCGACTCGCTGTGCATTTCGGCGATGGTCTCGTTGAGCGCAAACTGCGTCGAGCGGCGCGTGAAGACCTCGACCTTGCGCTCGATGAGCGCCTCCGCCTGCGCGGCTGCCGCGGAGCGCAGCGCGCGATTGCCTTCGGCCGCGGCGCGCAGGCGCTCCATGTCGATCACCTCGACCTGCGGCTCGTCGATCGGCTCGACGTCGCGCGGAACCGCGAGGTCGACCGCGAGCAGGGGCCGCCCGAGCGGCGTGTGCTGCGCGAACGTGAGCAGGCGCGCGCGATCGAGCACGTAGCCGGGCATCGAGGTCGCCGTGACGATCACGTCGAAGCCGCCGCGGGACTCGAGCAGCGCGTCGAGCGCGAGCGCCTGCGCGCCGCACGTCGCGGCGAGGCGTTGCGCGCGCGGCAGCGTGCGGTTGGCGATGGCCGCGATCTTCACGCCGTGATCCACCGCGTTCTTCACCACGAGCTCGGCCATCGCGCCGGCTCCCGCGAGCGCCACGCGCGGCATCGCGTCCTTGAAGTGGCGCGCGATCTCCTCGAGGCCGATGCTCACCACCGACACTGGGATGCGTGAGAGTTCGGTCTCGGTGCGCACCTGCTTCCCGATCTGGAAGCTGTGCTCGAAGAGCCTGCCGAGCAGCCGCCCGACGAGCCCCGCGCGCTCGCAGCGCGCGAACGCATCGCGCACTTGCGCGAGGATCTGGTCTTCGCCGAGCACCACCGAGTCGAGCGAGCACGCAACGCGGAAGAGATGGCGAACCGCGCTCCCGCCCAAGTGCATGTGCATGAGCGCGCGCGCCGGATCGCCGTCGGCGAGGCCGAGCCGGCGCGCGACGGCCTCGCGGTCGGCGGCTTCGGGCAGGTGTCCGAGCTCGCGCGCGAAGACCACTTCGACGCGGTTGCAGGTCGTGAGCAGCACGAGCTCGCTGGCGCCGAGCTCGTCCGCGAGTTCTCGCGCACACAGCTCGAAGTGCTCCGAATCCGGGCGTTGCAGGCGCTCGAGCCCCGCGACGTCCGTCTCCTGCAGCGACAGGCCCACGATCCCGATGCGTTCCATGTCGAGGGTAAGATAGGCCGCGCCTCCGCGCATTCTGTCATCGCTCTGTCACGTGCGCGAAATCTCTCGCACTTGGGCCCGAGATGGCCGTTTCCGCCCTCCCGGCGCCCGGAACCGGCTTCCGAGCCGGGTGGGGGAGCCGAGCGGCTGGTTCAGGACGCCTCTCAGAGTCGCGCGCCTCGGCTGGTACGCTCTTCGCCCCATGCAACCGATCGGCGTGCTGCTCGTGAACGTCGGCTCCCCCGACGCGCCGGAGACCGCGGCCGTGCGCCGCTACCTCGCCGAGTTTCTCGGCGACCCGGCCGTGGTGCGCCTGCCGCGCTGGCTCTGGCTGCCGCTTCTCCACGGGATCATCCTCCCTCTCCGCGGCCCCAAGAGCGCGGCGCTGTACCGCAAGGTCTGGACGCCCGAGGGCTCACCCCTGATCACGCTCTCCAAGGCGCAGGGCCGCGGCCTGCAGCGGGAACTCGGCGACGGCTACCGGGTCGAGGTCGCCATGCGCTACGGCAACCCGAGCATCGAGTCGGCCCTCGAGCGTCTCAAGGCGGCCGGCTGCCGCGACCTCGTGCTGGCGCCGATGTTTCCGCAGTACAGCGGCACCACGACCGGCACCGTGGTGGACGCCGTGCGCGCCGCGCGCGCCCGCCGCGGGGAGAGCGAGCCGCTCGTCGTCAGCGCCTTCTTCGACGATCCCGGCTATGTCGCCGCCCTCGCTGCCAGCGTGCGCTCGCGGGTGCAGGACGCCGACGTCGACCACTATGTATTCAGCTTCCACGGCATCCCGCTGCGCTACGTCACGGCGGGGGATCCCTATCGGGAACACTGCGAGCGCACGGCCGCCGCCCTCGCCAAGGCCCTCGGGTTGCCTCCCGAGCGCTGGACGCAGGTCTACCAGTCGCGCTTTGGCCGCGAGGAGTGGCTGCGGCCCTACGCTGCCGAGGCAATCCCCGAGCTCGCCAAGACCAAGAAGCGCGTGGTCGCCGTGTGCCCGGCCTTCACCACCGATTGCCTCGAGACGCTCGAGGAGGTGCGGATGGAGCTCGGCCATGACTTCAAGGAGGCCGGTGGCGAGGAGTGGACCGTCGTGCCCTGCCTGAACGACGACGTGCACTGGCTCGCCGCCTTCGCCGGCATCGTCCGGCGCCGCCGACTCCCCGTGGAGCTGCCCTGACCGCGCCGGGGCCTCGAATTGGGAATTGCTAGGGCGATTCATAAGGGCGCTGCGACGGTTGGCTTTTCGAGTTCCATGCAGGTCCCCATGGAATTCCGGCCGACGCTGTCTCACAACGTCAAGGTCATGAAGAACCTGCTGCTCGCGCTCCTCTCCACCGGCCTCGCGGCCTGCTCGACCTTTCACGACCTGCGCTTCGCGCCGGCGCCGCAGGAGGTCCTGATGGTCGACAGCGAAGTGTCCGAGCTCTCGGGCCGCGCTCTGGTGACAGTCCGCGGAGTGCGCCGCGCCGACCGGGAGAGCGGGCGGCCGGCGCAAGTCGAGGTGCTCATGCGCCTCGAGAACTCGGGCGCGGTGCCCTTCGCGCTCGACGCGGGCTCCCTGCAAGTCTCGACCGGCGACCTCGTGACCCTGTCGGCGGGGGAGATCGTCCCGCAGGTGCCCGAGCCGGTTGCCCCGGAAGGTGCAGCCGAGGTCAAGGCCTCGTTCCCGCTGCCCGCGGGCACCAGCTTCTCCGATCTCGACTGGTCGGGCCTCAACTTGCGGTTCGCCTTCCGCTACGCCGAGCGTCGCAAGGTGCTGAGCGCGAGCTTCGAGCGCGTCTCTTACAACCCGTACGGCTATGGCTATGGCCCGTACGCCTCGTTCGGCTGGGGCGTCGGAGCCTGGGGCGGCTTCCCTTACCGCGCGTGCCCACCGAACTACGTCGGACCGTTCCGACGCTACTAGATGATGCCGATCACTGCGATCGCGAGCAGAAGCCAGAGCACATGGCCGATGCCGCGCTCGAGTCGCACCATCTGCCTTGCATATCCATCGACGGGGGCGAATGGGCGCCGAGCGGAAAACAACACCAAGCCCTAAGCAAGTTTGCGCGGTTGCGTTTCGATTTCTTGGGTGAGTTTCAGGTGGGACTTTGTTTGTAGACCGCTCATCCCGGAACTGGTTCTCGCGCGCGGCCACGCCATGATGCTCACCTGCGCACGCCGCGCCCACGCATCGCCATGGAAACGAAAGAGATCGAAATCGCCTGTCCCTGCTGCTCGTCTCGTCTCGTCATCGACCTGCGCACGCAGACCGTGCTGCGCGCGCGGCGGCCGGAAGAGCTCGACGTCACCGGCAAGCCGAAGGTCAGCGAGAAGGACTGGGGCGACGCGCTCGGGCGCGTGAAATCGCGCACGGACGAGGCGCCGGGGCGGCTCGATGACTTGCTCGCGAAGGAGCGCGAGAAGCGCTCGCGTCTCGACGACCTGTTCAAGGCCGCCAACGACAAGCTCACGGACAAGGAACAGGAGTAGGCCCGTGCTCACGCTCGTCTGCACTCTCGCCCTTGCGGCGCAGGATCCGTCCACGCCGCTCGAGCCCGTCACCGCCGTCTCGCCGAGCGGCCACTTCCGCGCCGAGATCACGCGCGCGGAGGGGCAAGAGCGCGTGCCCGAGGCACTCGCCCGCTGGACCCTCAGCGTGCACCCCAACCCGCCGCTCGAGAGCGGTGAGCCGCGCTGGAGCGCGAGTTTTCCGCACCGCGCGACGCCGCGCTGGCACCTGCTCTCCGACGACGGGCTCTCCTTTGTCACCGTTGACCGCGAGTACGGCGAGTCGCGCGAGCTCGTCGGCATCTGGCGCGCGGGCGAGCGCATCGCCGAGCTCTCCGTGACCGAGCTCGAGTTCGACCGCGGCCGCGCCGGCCGTCCCGCCGACGGCTCGTGGCTCGCGGCCGACACGCCGCCCGCACTGCGCTGGGGCGAGACCTCGGCCGGGCCGCAGGCCTACCTCGCGCTCGTGACTGCTCGCGGCGAGGAGCGCTTTGTCGATCTCGCGCGCGGCACAGCGAGCGCCACGCTCGGCGAGGTGAGCGAGCCTTGGGCCGAGCCGCCGGCGTCGCGCGCCGGCAAGCCGGGCCTGCAGGTGGGCCTGCCCGATCGTTGCACCTTGCCGCGCTCGATCTACTGGGGCGAGACGCTCGAGGTGCGCATCGACGGCCACCACGCCACGCCCAACTGGATGTTCGTCGGCTTCGAGCTCGCCCACGACCCGGAGGAGTCCGGGACGCTCGTGCTGACGCCCGTCTCCGCGCCGCCGCCTCAAGGTACGGTGCAGGCGACCGTGCTGCAGAACTTCAGCGCCGTCGCGCGCATCCGCGGCCTGATGCCCGGCCTCTACAAGCTGCGCCTCGAGCGCTTCGTGCGCCCCGACGAGCGCTTCGAGTTCGAGGTGCTGCCCGCGCGACCCTACCTCGAGCTGCGCCGCCGCGGCGGCTTCGCCGGCATCGACCAGTCCCTGCGCGTGTACCCGAGTGGCGTCGTCGTCGACGAATGGACGAGCCCGCCGCGCGACCCCGCCCGCACCTACCGCATGCTGAGCCTCGCCGAGGCCGAGCGCCTCGTCGACGCCGCGCGCGCGCTGAAGTCCGGCACGCAGCCGCGCTCCACCAGCGGCGCCGACCTCCTGCGCTGCCGCATCACCGTCTTCGATGACTCGGGCTCGCGCTCGCGCGAGTTCGACGACGCCGGCCTCCAAGGTCCCGAGCGCCAGATCCTCGACCTGCTCGTGCGCTGACACCTCGAGCGAGCACCCCAACACCGCGGGCCACGACCGGTCGCTCCGGCCGTGGCCCGCGTCGCTCCTCGCCGCGCGCTCACTCGAAGGTGTAGACGGCTCCGTGCCCCGCGAAGTTGCCGATGCTGCCCTGGGATCCGTTGATGCCGGTCGAGCCCGAGCTGTAGCCCGCTCCGGCGACCACGATGCCGAGGGGCGAGATCCCGACGCCCGAGCCGAAGAGTCCGCTGTTGCGCGCATTCGAGGCCTTCATGTAGCGGCTGTGGAACCACACGCCGTCGACGCGCGTGTAGAGGTATGCGGCGCCCACGCTGAAGCCGCCGTTGCCCTGCGCGGCATCGAGTCCGGCCGCGGCGCTGTCCTCGAGAGACGTGCCGACCAGCAGCAGGCCGTCGTGGAGCGCGAGCGACTCGCCGAAGAGGTCGTCGGTCTCCGGGTTCGATGCCTTGATGTAGCCCTCCTGGATCCACTGGCCGCCCACGCGGGCGAAGGCGTACACGGCCCCCGAGTTTTGCGCGCTGTTGTCGAGCTGGTTGCCATCGACTCCGGCGGCGAGCGAATCCTCGAAGAGCGCCGTGACCGCGAGGAGCTCGCCGTCGAGCGCCACGCACGAGCCGAACTCATCGCCCACCTCACGGTTAGAGGCCTTGATGTACGCGTCGGTGCTCCATGTCGTTCCGTTGCGGACGAAGGTGAACACCGCGCCGGACGCGAACACGCTGTCGTTGGCAGGATCGCCGCTCGTGCCGACACCGTTGCCGTCCTCGTTCCTCGCCCCGACCGCGAGCAGGTCGCCGTCGATGTCCAGCGCGCAGCCGAACTGGTCGCCCGGGTCCGACGCGAAGCCCTTGAGGTAGGCCTGCTGCGTCCATGTCGTCCCGGTGCGCACGAACACGTACGCCGCACCTGAGTCTCCGGCCTGGTTTCCGTTGGCGACCTGAGCGGGGTTCGCGCCCGAGCCCGTCCCGTCTTCCGCGAGCGCGCCGACAGCGATGGTGGTGCCGTCGATGGCGACCGCCTGACCGAACTTCCCGACCGTGCCGCCGACGGTATTGGAGGGCTTCAGGTACGCCTCGAACTGCCATGCGCCGCCCGTGCGCCGGTAGACGAAGGCCGCGCCGCTCTGGGCGGCCGCGTTGTTGAGTGGATTGCCGCCCACTCCGATCGCGTTGCTGTCTTCCTCCGGTGCGCCGATCACGATCAGGTCACCGGAAATCGCGACGCTGGTGCCGAAGCGATCGTCCGCATCCGGTGCGGGCGACTTCAGGTAGGCCTGCTGACGCCACGTGGCTCCATCGCGCACGAACACGAATGCCGCGCCCGACGAGATGACGCTGTTGTCGAGCTCGTTGCCGCCGACGCCGGTCGCTCCCGAGTCCTCCTCGGGCACGCCGACCACCATGGTGTCGCCATCCATGGCGAGCGCCTCGCCGAAGCGATCGTTCTGGCCCCTCGTCGAGGCCTTGATGAAGGTGGTCTGCAGGAACTCGGAAGCGAGCTCGCGGCGCACCACGAGGCGGTAGTCGCGCGCAGCCGAGCCATCGGCGGCGACGACGCGCAGCGTGTGCGTCGACTGGCCTTCGAGCAGTGCGATGCCCTGCGAGGGCTGGCCCGCCACCAGCGCCTCGCCGTTCACGAGGATCGAGTCGCCCGCCGCGACGGCGACCGGACTCAGGCTCAGGCGCGTCTGGGTGAAGGAGCAGCGCACGAAGAACTCGGCGGCGCGCGGATCGAAGGCCGCGTCAGCCGTGAAGCCGCTCGGCAGGCCGAGGTCCGCGAGCAGGGGATCGGCCGGCACGGTCGGCGCCGGAGGCGTGACGGTGCCGCCGCCACCGCCGCTGCACGACGAGAGCCCCCCCGCGGCGAGCGCGAGGGCCGCGAGGAGGACAGGGAAACGCACGGAACCGGTCAGGGAGGAGGCAAGGAGGACGTTCTTCATGGCGAGGCCTTGGTTTCGAGTTCGAGGCGGGCCCCAACGGCCCGCGCTCTTCCCCGGACAGCCCCGCGCCCCGGATCCAACCGACCGGGCCAGTTTTTACCGTGCAGCGCCGCCGGCATCGTGGGGAGGGCCTCGCCGCTCGCTCGGCGGCTGTCGCGCAGTAGATTGAGGGCCCCCGCGCATCGGACCCGCGCGCGACCGCCACCATGAACACCACGCTCGACTACCGCATCGACGGCGACGACTTCCAGTACGTGCAAGTGACGCTCCCGCAGGGGGACGCGGTGCGCGCCGAGCCCGGCGCGTTCGTGTGGATGGAGCAGGGCATCGAGATGGAGACCTCGACGGGCGGCGGCCTGTTCTCCGGTCTCAAGCGCATGATCGGCGGCGAGAGCTTCTTCGTGACGACGTTCACGAACCAGGGCGGCCGCCCCGCGACGGTCGCCTTCGCCGCGCCCTACCCGGGCAAGGTGCTGGCGATGGACCTCTCGCAGGGCACGCTGCTCTGCCAGCGCGACTCGTACCTGTGCTCGACCACCGACGTGCAGATCTCGGTCGCCTTCACGCGCCGCTTCGGCGCCGGCCTGTTCGGCGGCGAGGGCTTCATGCTCCAGCGCCTCGAGGGCCGCGGCACTGCGTTCATCCACGCCTCGGGCTCCGTCGTCGAGCGCCGCCTCGCGGCCGGCGAGACGCTGCGCGTCGACACGGGCTGCATCGTCGCCATGGACGAGGCCGTCGACTACGACATCCAGATGGTGCGCGGCGTGAAGAGCTTCCTGTTCGGCGGCGAGGGCCTGTTCTTCGCCGTCCTGCGCGGCCCCGGCCGCATCTGGCTCCAGACGCTCCCCTTCTCGCGCCTCGCCACCCGCATGATGGCCGCCTCCGGCGGCCGCACCGAGCAAGGCGGCCTCTTGGGCGGCCTGCTGCAGGGCGACGACTAGCTCGCGACCGCTCGCGACGCACGCGTCGCGGGGCGGGCGTTCTCCCTGGCAGGAGCGCCCGCTCCGCGGCCTTTTCCGGACGGTGCGCGCGCGCTCACTCGCCGTCCTTCGAATCCTGCTCGCGCAGTTCGGCGAACTTGGCGGCCATCGTCGCGTTGCCGCGCGTCAGCTTCTTGATGGTCACTTCCTGTGCCTTGTCGTT
>SXKQ01000100.1 GCA_005778045.1 Planctomycetia bacterium | reverse complement strand
GAAGTACATGAAGGTCGAGCTCGCCGGTCTCTCCTGGCACTTCGTCGACCTCGTGTGGGTGCTGCTCTTTACCATCGTCTACCTGATGTGAGCGGAGGAACGAACATGGCACACGGCAAGGACATGGGTTACAGCATCGGGCGCATTTTCGTCATCCTCTTCGTCCTGACGGCGGTGGAGGTGGCGTGGGGCATGTTCCTGCGCGAGCCGCGCTGGTTGCTCTGGTCGGGCCTACTGGTCTGCGCCCTGTGGAAGGGCCTACTGATCCTCATGTACTTCATGCACATGCGGTTCGAGAAGATGATCGTGTGGTCGCTGATCCTGCCGACGCCGCTGCTGGTGGCGGTCGTCTTGTGCGCGAATTTGCCCGACACGGTGTTCAACGAGAAGCGCGACTACAAGATCGGCTACTTGATCGACGAGACGGGCGAGGTCGTGAACGGTCTCGATCCCGAGCATCCGGCTCTGGGCCGCGGCAAGCCGCACGGCCACACGCCCGAAGCGGGCGGCGAGGCTGCCGGTCACTAGGGACGCCCATGAGACGAGCGCAGTTCCTCGGCGCGGCGACCCTTGCGGTCGCCGTGCTCGTCTCCGGCGGATGCTCGCGTGGGAGCGACGCGCCCGCGAAGTCGGCGGTGACGCGCCTCGATGTGGAGCGGAGTTCCCCGTTCCGCGGCGATGTGCTCGCCGAATTCGAGCTCGTGGACCAGCTCGGGCGCAAGTTGACGCGCGCGGACTTCGCAGGGGCGCCACTGGTGCTCGACTTCATCTTCACGACCTGCACGGGGCCATGCCCGCGCGTTTCCGCGAACATGGCGCAGGTCCAGCAGAAGACCGCGGGCTCGCGCGTTCGGCTCGCGACCTTCTCGGTCGACCCGGAGACGGACTCGCCCGAGGTTCTCGCGGCCTATGCGAAGGAGCATGGGGCGGACGCGGAGCGCTGGTGCTTCCTCACGGGCGCTGAGGAGCAGATCGACGGTGTGCTGCGCTCTCTGTGGCTGGCGCGGAGCAAGAATGCGGAGGCGGCGCTCGGCATGCGCGTGACGCACTCGACGCGGTTGATCGTGCTCGACGGTCACGGCGTGATCCGCGGCATGTACGACGGCGAGAGCGAGGCCGGCGTCGAGGCCGCCGTCGCGCGCGCGCGCTGGCTGGAAGGGAATCCCGACGCATGAACGTGCACTTGCCGGCGGTCAACGCGACGCTCAACGGCGTCGCAGCCGCTTTCCTCGTGGCCGGACTGCTCGCCATCAAGGGCGGACGACGCGACCTGCATGAGCGCTCCATGAAGCTCGCCTTCGTCGCGAGCGCGGCGTTCCTCGCTTGCTATCTCTACTACCACTTCGCGATCGCCAAGGGGCAGCCGACGCGCTTCCACGGCGAGGGGCTCGCGCGCACGGGCTATCTCGCGCTGCTCCTGAGTCACACGGTGCTCGCGGTCGTCAACCTGCCGATGGTGCTGCGCACCTTCTGGCTGGCGCACAAGGAGCGCTGGGAAGCACACCGCAAGCTGGCGAAGTGGACGTTCCCGATCTGGCTGTACGTCTCGGTGACGGGCGTGGCGGTGTATGTCGTGCTCTACCACCTGAATCCGACGCCGGCTGTATCCTAGAATCCTTGGTCATGAGAGCCCGCGCCCGTTTCGCTCGCCTTGCCGCACCGCTGCTCGCGGTCGTCGTGCTGCGTGCGACGGGCTATGCCTGAGAGAGCTGCAAGGAGGCGGTCGCCTCCGAAGGCGGGAACCTGGCTGCGGGCATCAACACCAGTGTGCTGTTCATGATTTCGATGGTGTTCCTGATCCCGGCGGGCTTCGGCTTCGTCGTCTGGCGTTCGTTCCGGAACGCGGACACGCGGCGGGCGCGGGGCGAGCAGATCTCGACCCCCGGCGCGATGCGCTGGGACACGGACGAGCAGCGCTAAGGCGCGCACTTTTTCCTCGATTGCCCCGCGACTGCCGCGGCTCCCGAGCGACGGGGGAGCGGAGGGCATACATGGACAGCGGGGGGCGGGACTCGGTTGCGACGGTCGTTCGAGGAGCCGGGCGCAGCGGCGTGTGGGTCGCGGCGGGCGCAGCGGTGGGTGGCGCGCTGCTCGGGCTCACGTCGGGGGCCTTGGGGGCGTCGGGGGCGTTTGGTGCGTCGGGGGCGTCGGGGGGCGGACCCGTGGCGGCTTGGCTGGCCGATCGTGATGGGGGCGCCGTCGTGGGGCTCGATCGCGAGCGGCTCGTGGTCCGTCGCATCGCGCTGGAGTCGCCGGTCGAGCTCGCGCTCGGACCCGATGGAGACCTGTGGGTCGCCTGCGCCGGTGCCGCGGGGCCGGTGGGGCCGCACCGCCTGCTGCTCGTCGAGGACGAGAGCGGGCGCATCGAGCGGGAGCTCGCGCTCGGTCCGGTGCTCGATCTGGAGTCCATCGAGGGTGGCTCGGGCGCCGTGCTCGCCGTCGAGTTCGGATCCACCGGAGCCCGGCAGGTCGTGCGGGTGTCGCCGACGGGCGCGGTCACGATGGTCGAGCGGAGCGAGGACGCCTTCTGCGCGGCGGCGGCCTTCGGATGCACGCTGGTCGGATCCGAGCGTGGGGAGCTGCGGCTCTTCGGTCCCGATGGGCAGCGGCTCGCGCGCAGGGACTTCGGCGGTGTCCTCAGCGACCTCGCGCCGGGGCCGGAGTCGGGCACTTGGTGGGTGCTCGATGCGGCGGGTGGTGCGGGAGGCACGCGACTCGCGCTGCTCGGTCGCGACCTTGCTCCGCGCTGGGTGGTGCCCGCGGGCCTCGCCGCGCTCACGCTCACGCCCGTGCGCGAAGCGGAGCGTGTCTGGCTGTGCGACGGAGAGGGCGCGCTCGTGCGTCGCTTCGGGCCCGGCGGGTCGCTCGAGCTCGCCCATATCGGACTCGCGCACGTGGGCGCCAGTCGAGCCAGCGTTGGAAACGATGGCAGCGTCTGGATCGCGGCCCCGGGTGCGCTCCTGTGCTTGGATGCGGCTGGGGGAAGCGTGCCGGGTCAGGGCGGCTTCGGCTATCTCGTCGACGTGGAGTGCGTGCGTTGAGCGCCGCAGTCACGCAGCAAGCGCGCAGCCCTCACTCTTCTTCGCCTTCGAGCTTGATGCCGTGTTTGCGCATGCGGCGCCACAGCGTCGTGCGGCTGATGCCGAGCTCCTTGGCCGCATGGTCGAGGCGCCCGGGGTTGCGCTGCACGGCGCGCACGATGACCTGGTACTCGCGGTCACCGAGGTGGTCCGCGATGCCACGGTCTTCCGCCAAGATCGACTGGCGCAGGGCGCGCTCGATCGAGTCCACCGACAGATCGCCGTCGACCGAGTACTTGGCCGCGTTGGTGAGCACCGCGAACAACTGGGTCACGTTGCCGGGGAACTGGTGCGAGGCGAGGAGCTCGATCACGCCGGAGCCGACACGGATGGAACGCCCGTGCTCGCTGGAGTAGGTCTCCACGAACACGGCCACCAGTCCGGCGAGGTCTTCCTTGCGCTGGCGCAGGGGCGGCACATGCAGGGCGGGGCACTCGCGCAGCAGCGCGAGCTCCTTCACGAGCCGAGCGGATTTTAGCAGGTCGATCGGAGGCTCGTCGCTGGAGATGATCACGCGGCACTCGAGCTCGACGATCTTCTCTCCCACGTCGAGCTTGCGGGTCGAGAGCGCAGCCCCGAGCCGCTGCTGCAGGTCCTCGGGCAGCGCCTCGAGGGATGCGATGTGGACTGTGCCCTTCTCGACCTTCTCGAGCAGGCCTCGCCGGCGACGACCGCCCGGCGTGCGCACGCCGAACAGCATTGCGGCGAGATCGAGCGGCGCCGTCACGCGCGCTTCGACGAGCGCGAACTCATGACTGCGGCGCTCGCTGGCGTAGTGGATCGTGCGGGCGAGGAAGTGGCGTCCGCTGCCAGACTCTCCATAGACCATCAGCGCCTCGCTGCCGTCCTTGACGCGGCGCACCGCGGCGACGAGGGCGCTCATGCGCGGACTGTCGGCGACGAGGTTGTGCATGTCGTAGCGCGAGCGCAGGGCGGAGTGCAGCGAGTGCACTTCGCTCTCGAGCCGGCGGCGCGTGAGGATCGAGCGCACGCGCGCGAGGATCTCCTTGGGCTTGAGCGGCTTGATCAGGTAGTCCGCCGCGCCGAGTGCCATCGCGTCGATGGCCCCGTCGAGGCTGCCATAGCCGGTCATCAGGACCACGTCGGTGCCCGGATGCAGGCGGCGCACTTCGCGCAGAAACTCGACACCGTCCATGCCCGGCATGCGAATGTCCGAAAGCACCAGTGCGTGCGGCTCGCGCGCGAGAACGTCCAGCCCCTCCCGTGCGTCGGGAGCTTGGGAGACGGGATAGCCCTCGGAGCTCAGGACCTCGGAGAGGGTCTCGAGCACGAGCGGCTCGTCGTCGACGATCAGGATGCGGTCGAGCATGGTGGGACCGGGCCGGGAAGCCGCGGGCGAGTGCGTGCCCCAGCGTTTGTACCCCTCCGCCGCGGCCGTCTCAAGCGCAGGAAGGCGCTCGGCCCGAGAGTCACCGGTCGGGAGGCGGCCCCTCAGGGGGCATCGACAGTCGCGCGGCGGCTCGGGACAGCCCGATCCACGACTTGGCATCGACGGAGCAGCGCTCGAGGGCCTCGCGGAGGGGGAGTTGCACGGTGGCGAGCTCCTCGTCGGCATCGTGGGCGGCCCGCTCAGGTCCGGCCCAGCCGAGATCTCGGGCGAGGAACAGATGCAGCTCCTCGGAGCAGAAGCCCGGCGCCGGGAAGAAGCTCCCGAGCGGCTCGAGGGACTGCGCGCGGTAGCCCGTTTCCTCCTCGAGCTCACGCAGGGCGGCCTTGCGCGGCTCTTCGCCCGGCTCCAGCCGGCCGGCCGGGATCTCCAGCAGCTCTCGCCCCACCGCGTGACGGTACTGGCGCACGAGCAGCACCTGTCCATCGGGCTGCATCGCGACCACGCCGACGGCGCCGGGGTGGCGCACGATGGCGAGGTCCTGACGGAGGCCCGAGGCAAGCTCGATCTCCTCGCGCACTACGTCGAAGACTCGCCCCGTGAACAGGACGGCTTTGGAGTGCACTTGAATTGAATTCGAATTCTTCATCGAAGCTCCGGATTTCGAGCGCCGAAGGACAAGCATCAGACCTCGCGCCACTCGGGCGCGCGCCAGATCTCGAACCTCAGCCAGCGGTCAGCGTCGAGCCAAGGGCCGCCGCGTCGGTTCGGGCAGCTCCTGAATCATGCGGTCGAGTCCCGCCATGAAGGCCACGATCGAGTTGGCCACGTCCGCGCGGCCTTGGTCGTGGGCCAGCTGGGCGAACTCACGCAGGCGCTTGTGGATCTTCGGTGCCTCGCGCAGGAGGACCTGATCCGGCCGGGCCGCCTCCTGTGCCTTGGAGCGCAGCATCTCGATCTTGGCCCGCAGGGCCGCGATTCGTTCTTCATCCGAGCGTCGTTGGACCATCGTTAGCTTGCTATCTGTCGCAGTCGTGTAGAGGAGAGTGGAGCGAGGGCGCGGAACCAGTCGGGCCGGACCGAACGCGCGGGGACGGCGTATCCGGCGGATCAGTCGGGCGCAGGAGGCGGAGACTGCGAACAGTTTCGCCCCGGACCGAAAGGGCGCCACCGACGCGGGTGCGGGGAGGCCGCGCCCCTGCGACGATCGACGCCGAGTGAAAACCTTCGCCATGTGCACTCTAGCACCACTCGGGACCTCGTCCTACCGCCGGAAAATGGGCGCGGTTGCCGCAGCGCGCGCTTCCCCGTACCCTGTACCACCCGAGTGCGGGCCGCCCTCGACCCTGGGGGCCCAGAGGCGCCCGAGGACGAGACGCAGCCGTGGACCACGACGTCGAACGCATCCTTTTCAACGAGGCCGAGATCCGCAAGGGCATCGACCGCGTCGCCGCCGAGGTGACTTCGGCCTACACGGGGCGTCCCTTCACGGTCGTGAGCGTGCTCAAGGGCAGCTGTATCTTTGCCTCGGACCTGATCCGGCGCATCCCGATCCCCTTGGAACTCGCCTTCGTTAGCGCCTCGAGCTACGGCGACGGCACCCAATCCGGCCAGCTCGCCCTCAACTTCTTCCCGGCCGAGAGCGAGATCGCCGGTCGCAACCTGCTGCTCGTAGACGACATCCTCGATACCGGCAAGACCCTCTCGCGACTGGTGGGGGAGATGCACAAGCGCGGTGCGGCCGAGGTGCGCAGCTGCGTGTTCCTCGACAAGCCGGCCCGGCGCGCGGTGCCGTTCCAAGCCGACTTCCGCGTGTTCGAGGTCGAGGACCTGTTCGTCGTCGGCTACGGGCTCGACTTCGCGGGGCACTACCGCAACCTGCCCTACGTCGGCGCCCTCAAGCGCGAGTGCTACGAGCGCCCGCGCAGCTCCGCGCGCTGAGCCCATCCCGGGCCCGCTTCCCGTGCTTCCACCGCCGCCCCGTCGCGCCCATGCAACCCTACACCGTGCCGCCCGAGCAGATCGGCATGGAACTCGACGAGTTCCTGAGCCGCCTCTACCCGGGCGTCCACAAGCGCTTGCTGCGGCAATTGGTGCGCGAAGGGCGCATCACGGTCAACGGGCAGGACGCGCACCCCGGTCACCGCCTGCGCGACAACGAGGTCGTGATCGTCGACCTCGAGGACAATGAGCTGCCGGAGTCGAACGAGCCCGACGCCTTCGATGGCGAGGTGCCGTTCCTGTCCGAGGACGAGCACGTGCTCGCGATCGACAAGCCGGCCGGGCTCGCGGTCGAGCCCGACCGCTGGGACGACCTGCGCCCGAACGTGGTGGCGACGGTGCAGGGCCTCGTCGAGGCGCGGGCGACGGCGGGCGCAGCCGAGGCCTTTCGGCCGCGGCTCGTGCATCGGCTCGACCGCGACACGTCGGGCGCGATGGTGCTCGCCAAGACCGTCGAGGCCGAGCGCGTGCTCGGGGCGGCGTTCGAGGAGGGGCGCGTGCAGAAGCGCTACCTCGCGCTGGTCGAGGGCGAGCACCCGCTCGCCGACGGGGAGGTCGAGGAGATCCGCCTCGCTGTGGCGCAGGACCCCAAGCGCACCGGCCAGATGTGCGCGCGCCGCGACGGCAAGGAAGCGCTCACGCTCGTGCGCGTCGCGCAGCGCTTCCGCGGCTACACGCTGCTCGAGTGCGAGCCCCGTACCGGCCGCACGCACCAGATTCGCGTGCACCTCTCCGCCAAGGGCTTCCCGCTGGCGGTCGATCCGATCTACGGTCGCCGCAAGGCGCTGCAGCTCTCGGAGCTGAAACGCGATTATCGCAAGAAGCCCGGACAGGTCGAGACTCCGCTGATCGAGCGACTCACCCTGCACGCGGCGAGTCTCGAGTTCCCTTCCGTCTCCGAGCCTGCGCGCCTCCAGCGCGTCGAGGCCCCGATCCCGCGCGATCTCGCGCGTGCGCTCAAGCAACTCTCCAAGGTGAGGCCTCCGCGCCGATGAAGCTGAAATCCAGGGCCGCCGACTTCCGCGTGCGCGAGCTGCTCGCGCCGGAGGTGGTGCAGAAGAAGGGCGAGTTCCGCGTCTACCGCGTCATCAAGCGCAAGCTGACCTCCCTCGAGGCGGCCGAGGTCCTCGCGCAGGAATCCGGCCGAGGCGCCGGCGAGATCGCGATGTGCGGACTCAAGGACCGCCAGGGCGTCACGACGCAGTACATGTCGATCCGCCATGGGCCCGAGGTCAGCGCCGCGGGCTCCGACGTCAAGATCGAGACCATCGGCTTCGCGGCCAAGGAGCTCGACTCGAAGGACAGCACGGGCAACGCCTTCGAGCTCGTGGTGCGCGACCTGCATACCGAGGAACTCGCCGCGCTGCGCATCAACCTCGCGCGCATTCGCAAGCAGGGTGTGATCAACTACTTCGACGAGCAGCGCTTCGGCAACCTGCGCCACGGGCAGGGCTGGATCGCGCTCGACCTGATGAAGGGCCACGCGGATCGCGCGCTCAAGATGCTTCTGGCCGCGCGCTCGCTGCACGACGATCCGCGCACCAAGGTGCTCAAGCAGGCGTTGTGGGAGAACTGGGGCGACTGGTCGGCCTGCCGCGACATCGCCGGCAAGCTCGGCGCGCACCACTCGGTGTTCGAACAATTGCGCCGCCATCCGGATGACTTCGCTGGCGCGTTCTACCACGTGGGGTCGCGCGTGCGACTGATCCACCTGTACGCGTACCAGTCGCACGTGTGGAACCGCTCGGTAGCCGACTTCGTGCGCGAGCACGTGCCCGTCGACAAGCGCGTCGTGATCGAGAGCGAGGAAGGCCCGCTAATCTATCCGGTCGAGCGCGATCTCCTGCCGGTCGCGTCGGATGCGACCTTCCGCCTGCCGGGTCCGGGCCTCGAGGACGTGATCGACCCCGTGCAGCGCGGCCTGCTCGCGGACGTGCTCGCCGGGCATAGCCTCACGCCCGGACAGTTCCAAATCGAGGGCGTCAGCGGCATGGCGCTCAAGGGCGAGGACCGTCCGCTATTCGTGCATCCGGCCCACCTGCGCGTGCGACCGCCGAAGGCCGACCCGTACCACCGCAACGCGGCCATGGTGGGCGTGCGCTTCGAGCTCCCGCGCGGCGCCTACGCGACGCTGGTGGCGCGGCGCCTGTTCGAGGTGCCCGGTCGCGCGCCGCAGTCGCTCGCCGAAGTGCAGGGGCGCGAGCTCGCGGAGGAGAGCGGCGAGCCGCTCGAAGGTCGTCTGCAGCGCCGCAGTCCGCGACCGGAAGGTCGGGACGAGCGGGCGCCGCGTGCCGGAGCGCGGCGCTTCGATGGCCCGCCGCCGCGTCGCGGTCCGCGCGATGACCGCGACGGCCCGCCGCCGCGTGGCCCGCACTATGAGCGAGGCTTCGACGGCCCGCCGCCGCGTGGCCCGCACTATGAGCGAGGCTTCG
>SXKQ01000010.1 GCA_005778045.1 Planctomycetia bacterium | reverse complement strand
GCCGCAATTCCGTCCCCGAACAGCAGCTTGCGCCACCATTTACCTGCAAGAAGATGCCTCCTCGCAGGGTCATCCAGCATTAGCCACCGTTTCCAGTGGTTATTCCGATCTCGGGGGTTGGTTAATTACGTGTTACTCACCCTTTCGCCGCTTTACTCATCCTTGCGGACTTTCGCGCGCGACTTGCATGCCTAATCCACACCGCTAACGTTCGCTCTGAGCCAGGATCAAACCCTTCACTTGAAGTTTTTGATATGGCTTATTTGGAATCAGGAGCCCGAGGCGCCAGGCACGTAGCCGGCACCGTCGAGGCTCATGCTCGCACGAGTTTCAAGGGTCACCCTTGTTTTCAAAGAGCCGTCGGTTCCCCGGAGGGACCCGCCGTCAGGGGCTCGAGGCCCCCGTTTCCGCTCCGTCGAACGCGCTTGCGGTCGTCGTTGCGGGAGGGAGAGAATAGGCGCGGAAAGTCTGATGTCAACGTTCTGGCGTTTTTTCGCCTTCCTGCCCCGTGCGTCGGCTGTAAGCGCCTGCCCGACAAGGGTTTATGAGCCCCGTTTTTCGATGGCTGGCCGCGCCGGGACAGGCTGGGGAGTGTGTTTCGGCTGCTTTGGGTACGTGACATGAGGCCGTGGCTTGCTTCGTTCGCCCGGACGCGCTGGCCGGTATTCGTCGGGCAGCCCACGGGCAGGGCCTCTCCGGGACGGAGGCCCGTACTGGCTTCGGGTGCGTGTTGGGCTGTTTTGCCGCGCTTTTCGCCCGTTCTCGCTGGCCATGGCGAGAGGCGCAAGGGCGTTGCGGCCGTGTCCCGCGTCGATCATCCGACGCTCGGTGAACCCATCGGTGGCACTGCCGACGGCGATCGCCCACGGACCAAAAGCACAGCGACCGCAAGGTCCGCGCCGGGGCCGCCGACCGGCACCGGCGAGGTGGTGGGTGCCGCATCCGCGCGGGCTCGGGTCCCGCAGCGCGCCACGTGCGCGGCCGCACGTCAGACCACTCCACGCTGGCGCGCGCGGTGGTTTTCACGGTTTTTCCGGCGCGGATTGCGGAGCGGCAACTGGGCCCATGCCCGTGTCTGTCGCTGCCCACTTGCGCCGATCGAGCTCGGCGACGTGGTTCGGCCTACGGCTCGACGCGCACTTCGGCGCCGACGGGCAGGATCTCGAACAGCTGTTCCACATCCTCGTTGCGCATGCGAATGCACCCGTCGCTGATGCGCTGGCCCACGCTGGTGGGGTCGTTGGTGCCGTGGAATCCAAGCGACGTTCCGCGGCCTTCGAGGTTCCACGCCAGCCAGCGTGTACCGAGTGGGTTCTGCGGATCGCCGAACGGAACGGGTTCGCGGCCCGCCGGGCTCCACATGGGGTTTTCCTGCTTGTTTCCGATGGTGTAGGAGCCGGGTCGCGTCTCGTTGCCCTCGCGCCCGACACCCACTTGCCACGCGGCCGCGACTTCCTCGCCGAAGCAGTAGAAGGCCCACATCGCGCTCAAGTCGACGCGCATCGAGGGCGTCTGGGTCGGAACACGCAGGAGCGCCCCGGGCCGGATCGCGGTGGAGCTTGAAAGCCGGTTGGCGCGCACGATCTCGCCCGTGCAAAGCAGCAGCCCCGGGCGACCCTCAAGCGTGCGCTTGCGGATCGCGATCAGGCTGTCGCCCGACTGCACGCCGACGTCCGCGGCGGGCCAGCCACCCTTGGGGTTCCATCGGTGTTCGGATTGGGCGGCGGTGAGCAGCGCCGCCCAGCGGGCGAGCGCATCTCGGTCGTCCCGCCCGGCCGCAACGTGTCCGAGCATCAGGCGCGAGAGCGTCGCGGACGCCTCGGCGTAGGCCTGAGACGCGAGCTGCTCGCTCGCACGCAGTTCGAGCGCGGCCTCCTCGGAGGCCGTCGCGGGCGTCATGCCACCTCCAGCGGCCTCGGCGTTGAGCTGCGGGGCCGCCTCCGCGCCCGCTGCGGGCTCCGCCGGCGCTGCGCCGTTGCGGTCCGGCGGGACCGCCTCGCCTGCGGTGCCGTCCGAAGCCTCAAAACGCAGGAAACCGCCGTCCTCGCCTCCCCCGTCCCCTGCCGCGGCCTCTGACCCACAGGAACCGAGCAGCAGGAGCGAAGCCAAGACCACGGGCGCACAGGGCGCAGAGCGGTGGGACATGGGAGAGCGCCGCGCGCAACGCGGCCGGGAGCGGGGGCAAGAGGGGCCTAGGGTGCCCCCGCGCCCCTCGCGCGGGTAGCTCCCCCGGCAGGAGGAGGATCGGGGAGCCCCGGCGATGCCGTGCCGGCTCTGATATCCGGAACCTTGCGCAGGTTCAGGGGGGTCCCACATGCCCGGACAATGCCGGGCGATCGCGTTGGGACCCGTTAGATGCGAGTTCGGTCCGGGGGTGTGTCCGGGTCACGAGCTCGCCAGGGTTATCCCCAAGAACCTTCTAGCACCGCTTGCCTGCGGCAGCAACGGCGATCAAGCGCGCGCGATGCGGGCGCGCAGGAGCTGACCGTGGCCGAGGTCCCACGAAGGGCTGTCGGCCAGCGAGCCCGCCGGGAGGTGCACCACGCGCGTGGCCAGAGTCTCTCCTGCGAGGAACGCCTCGTGCTCACGCAGGGCTGCCGCGAGCTCCGCACCTTCGGGCGCGAACTCGAGGACGATCCGGTCTTCCACCGCCAGGCCGGACTCCTTGCGCAGCGTGTTGACCCGGTTCACCGCCTCGCGGGCCAGACCTTCGGCGATCAGGGCGGCGTCGAGCTCGAGGTCGAGCCACGCGACGAAGCGCCCGTCGGTCTCGACATCGAAGGTCGCCGTGCTCTGCACGGAGACGAGCACGTCCTCGGGAGTCACCTCGATGCGCTCGCCGTCGAGCTCGAGCGCCACCGTGCCCCCACCGCGCAGGACCGCAAGGCTCGAGGCTTCGAGGGCCTCGATCTTCGTCGCCACGGCCTTCCTGCGCCCGCCGAGACGCTTGCCGAGGGTGCGGAAGTTGGCTTTCGCCGAGAGCCTGCACAACTGGCCATCGTCCGCGTCGAGCGAGCCCCAGCCCTTGACGTTGAGCTCGTCGAGCACGAGTTCGCTCGCGAAACGCGAGCGCAGGAGCTCGAGTGCCGCGGTGTCGCTCGAGCGAACATGCAGCGCGCGCAGGGGCTGGCGCACCTTCTGGCCCGCCTTCTCGCGCAGCGCCCGCCCCATGACGACCAGTCGCTGCACGACCTCCATGCCCTGCTCCAGAGCCGGCGCGAGCGCGCGCTCGTCCGCGGTCGGGGCAAGCTGGGCGTGCACCGAGCCGCGCCGGGGTTCGAGCCGACGCCACAGCAGCTCCGCGGTGAACGGAGCCAGAGGAGCGATCAGCAGCGCCACGGAGCGGAGGGCCTCATGAAGCGTGGCGAAGGCCGCCAGCTTGTCGGCCCCGGTCTCCCCCTTCCAGAAGCGCCGGCGGTTGCGGCGGATGTACCAGTTGGAGAGCTCGTCGACGACGAAGGTCTCGATCGCGCGCGCACCACCGGCGAGGTCGAAGTCGGTGAAGCGACGGCGCACATCCGCTACGAGCGACTGCGTGCGCGAGACAAGCCAGCGATCGATCTCGGGACGCGCGTGCGGCGCAGGAATGCGCGCGTCCGCCGGGTCGAAGCGATCGATGCGCGCATACTCTTGGAAGAAGCGGTAGGAGTTGGCGAGCGTACCGAAGAAGCCGCGCTGCACCTCGGCCAGCGCCTCGGGGTCGAAGCGCTTGGGAAGCGATGGCGCGGCGCTAGCGACGAGGTACCAGCGCACAGCGTCAACGCCGTGCTTCGCGATCGCGTCCCACGGGTTGACGATGTTCCCGAGGCGCTTCGACATCTTGACTCCATCCTTGTCGAGGATGAGGCCGATGACGAGGCAGGTGCGATACGCGGGCGTGTCGCCGAGTTCCGGGAACTCCTGCGTCATGAACGCGCCGATCGCGTGCAGCGTATAGAACCAGCCGCGCGTCTGGTCGAGGCCCTCGCAGATGAAGCTCGCGGGGAACTGGTCGCGAAGCTTCTGCTCGCTGCCGGGCACGTGCGGCCAGCCGTGCTGGGCGTACGGCATCGCACCGGAGTCGAACCAGCAGTCGAGCACCGCGTTCGTGCGCTTCATCGTGCCGCCGCAGCGCTCGCAAGGCAGCGTCACCGCATCGACCGTCGGCTTGTGCAGGTCGAATCCGTCGGGCAGCTTGCCTGCGCGTTGGCGCAGTTCCTCGCGCCCGCCGACGGAGACCTCGTGATCGCAGTCGGAACAGACCCAGAACGGCAGCGGCGTGCCCCAGTAGCGGTCGCGCGAGATGTTCCAGTCGATGTTGTTCTCGAGCCACTCGCCAAAGCGCGCGCTCCCGACCTCGCCGGGAATCCAGCGAATGCGGCGGTTGTGCTCGATCATGCGCTGCTTGAGCGCCGTGGTGCGCAGGAACCAGGCCGGCGCCGCGAAATAGAACAGTGCCGTGTTGCAGCGCCAGCAATGCGGATAGCTGTGCGTCTCCTCGGCGTCGCGGTACATGAGCCCGCGGTTCTTCAGGTCCTTCACGAGCGCCTTGTCGGCGTCCTTGAAGAACACACCCTTCGCAGCGGGGCCGAACTTGGCGGCCTCCGGCACGCCCGCGATGTCGCACACAAGGCGCCCTTCGGAACCCACGGCCTGCTTCACGACGAGCCGATGCTTGCGCGCAACTTCCCAGTCGTCGGCGCCGTAGCTCGGCGCCTGATGCACGATGCCCGTGCCGTCCTCGACCGTCACGTACTCGGCGGTGTACACGCGGTACGAGCCCGCGCGATCGGGAGTCCATGCGCCAGGGTCGACCTCGGGCACGGTCACGTCGAACACGGGTCGATACTGCGTACCCGCTAGCTCGCGGCCGAGCTTGCGACCGAGTTCGGTGAACTCGCCGAGCACGCCCTTCGCGCGCTCCGCGACGACCCACAGGATCTCGTGGCCTGCCGAGCCCTTTTCGACCCCCTTTGGCACGGGCAGCGCGACGCGGGCACGCACGTACTCGCGTTCAGGATGCACGGCGAGCGCGATGTTCGACGGCAGCGTCCACGGCGTCGTGGTCCAGGCGAGCAGGCTCTCGCGCTCAAGCCCCTGCTCGCTGGCGAGCACGAAGCGCACGTACACGCTCGGGTCGGGGATGTCTTTGTAGACTCCCGGCTGGCCGAGCTCGTGCGACGAGAGGCCCGTGCCGCAGCGGCCGCAGAACGGCAGCACCTTCTTGCCGCGGTACACGAGCCCGCGCGCGTGCATGCGCGCGAGAATGTGCCAGATCGAGTCGACGAAGGTCTCGTCGTAGGTGACGTACGGCTGGCTGTAGTCGAGCCAGTAGCCGATGCGCTCGCTCAGGCGCTCCCAGTCCTGCTTGTAAGTCCAGACGGACTCGCGGCACTTCACGTTGAACGCGCCGACGCCGTACTGCTCGATTTGCGGCTTGCCGCTGATCGCGAGCCGCTTCTCGACCTCGAGCTCGACCGGCAGTCCGTGCGTGTCCCAGCCCGCCTTGCGCTCGATGCGCTTGCCGAGCATCGACTGCCAGCGGCACACGCTGTCCTTGAGCGTGCGAGCGAGCACGTGGTGGATGCCGGGCTTGCCGTTCGCGGTCGGAGGGCCTTCCCAGAAAACGAACCCCTCGCCCTGCGCGCGCGCGGCCTGCACGGCGGCGAAGGTGCCCTCGCCCCGCCACAGCTCGAGCACGCTCTCCTCGGCCGCGGACGGCGCGCTGGAGTAGTCGCTCGGGAAAGGCGCGAAACGGGCGGTCGAGGCGTCGTGGGTCTCGCTCATAGGAGCGAGCGTTCTACCAAGCCTGAGCCCGGATTTCCGCCGCGATGCGCTCGGCAAGCTCGAGCGCCCGGTAGCCGTCCTCGCCACTCACCTCGGGCGCCGTGCCGCTGCGCACCGCCGACAGGAAGCTGTCGAGCTCGGCCTGCAGCGGGCGATCGTGCCCCGAGAGGTCAAGTTCCATCATCTCGAGCATGCCGCTCGACACGAGGTCCGTGCGGGCCGCGATCTCCTCCGGGGTCAGGTTCGAAAGCGCACTGCGCCCTTCGACCCAGCGCGGTCCCTTCTTGACGACGAGTCCGTAGTTCTTGTGAAGGTCGAGGCTGACGTAGGCGGAGGACGAGAACAGGCGCAGGCGGCGCACCGGCTGCAGCGAGGCCCGACTGGCCGTGATGTTGGCGCGCGCGCCGTTCTCGAACACCACGCGCACGCTCGCCATGTCCTCGTGGTCGGTGAGGATCGCCCCGCCGGCGCAGTCGACGCTCGCGACCGGGGAGCCCACGAGGTATCGCACGAGGTCGAGGTCGTGGATCATCAGGTCGTGGACGACCCCGATGTCGGTCGAGCGGAAGCTGAAGGGCGCGAGCCTCTGGCATTCGATGAAGCGCGGCACGATGCCGAGCTCGCGTACCTTGCGCATCCCGGGCTGGAAGCGCTCGACGTGCCCCACGGTCAGCGTCGCACGACCGCGCTCCGCCGCGGCGAGGATCGCGCGCGCCGAGTCGAGGTCGTGCGCGAGCGGCTTCTCGACGAGGCACGCGACGCCACGCTCGAGGAGCGGCACGGCCACCTGCGCGTGCGCTACGGTCGGGACCGCTATCACGACCGCGCGCGTTCCCTGCGGCAAGGCCGCGAGCACGTCGGCCGGGCCGCGCCCCGCGAGCGTGCGCGACTCGACCCCGAGTTCCGCACCGATCATCTGCGCACGCTCGGCACTCGCGTCGATCACGGCCGCGAGCTCGACGTCCGTACGCTGCGCGAGAATGCGCGCGTGGAACGTGCCGAGATGGCCGACCCCCAAGACCGCGACGCGCAGGCGCTCAGCGGGCGGCATGGGCGTCACCGAAGATACGCTCGCGACCGAGCTGACTGAACTGCTCGCGCAGGCTCTCGCGATAGCGCCCCTTGAGTCCGCGGGCCTGTTCCTCGAGCGCCGTGCAGAGCTCGAGCACTTCGGGCGAGCTGCCCGCGGCCGCGCGCAGCGCCTCGACGCTCTGCCGCTGCGGCTGGCCCGAGCGGTAGATCAGGCGGAACGCGGCTTGGATGGACTCGATCTGCGTCTCGCTGAAGCCCGCGCGCGCGAGCCCCACGACGTTCACTTGCCGCACGCGCGCCTGATGCCCCTCGAGCAGCATGAACGGCGGCACGTCCTGCGGCACGCGCGTCATGCCACCGATGTAGGCGTAGCGACCGATCGACACGAACTGGTTCGCCGCCGCGGCGCCGCCGACGTTCGCGCCGTCGCCGACACGCACGTGCCCGGCGAGCAGCACGCCGTTGGCGAGGATCACGCGGTCCCCCACCTCGCAGTCGTGCGCGACGTGGCAGCACGCCATCAGCAGGCAGCCCGAGCCGATGCGCGTGAGCCCGCCGCCCTTGACGGTGCCGCAGTTGATCGTCACGAACTCGCGCACGGTGTTGCCGTCGCCGATCTCGAGCCGTGTGGGCTCGCCACGATGCGACAGGTCCTGCGGCGGGCCGCCAAGATTGGCCTGCCCGACGATCAGGTTGTCCGTGCCGAGGCGCGTCACTCCGTCGATCACGACGTGCGGCCCGATGCGCGTGCGGTCGCCGATGCGGGCGCCCGGTCCGATGATCGAGTACGGTCCGATGACGACGTCGAGGCCGAGCTCCGCACCCGGGCTGACGACGGCGGTCGGGTGGATCTGCGTGGCCATGCTCAGCTCTCCAGCATCGTGAACATCAGGTGCGCTTCGCAGACCACGCGACCGGCGACGCTGCCGGTGCCCTTGACCTGTCCCATCTCGCCCTTCATGCGCAGGGTCTCGACCTCGATGCGCAGTTGGTCGCCGGGCACCACGGCGCCGCGCAGCTTGACCTTGTCGATCGACCACAGGACCGCGAGCTTGCCCGTGAACTCGAGCTTTCGCAGCAGGAGCACACCGGCAAGCTGCGCCATCGACTCGAGCTGCAGCACGCCCGGCATCACCGGGTGATCGGGGAAGTGGCCCTGGAAGAACGGCTCGTTGATCGAGACGTTCTTGATGCCCACCGCACGCTGGTAGCCGTCGATCTCGATCACGCGATCGATCATCAGGAACGGGTAGCGGTGCGGCAGGAGCTTCATGACCTCGCGGATGTCCAGCCCGCTCTCGCGCTGGATCAGCCCGCCGGTCTCCTTCTCCTGCATCAGGTCGACGAGGCGTCGCACGAGCTCGGCGTTGGTCGCGTGCCCGGAGCGCGTGGCGATCACGTGGGCATGCAGATCCGCCCCGAGCAGCGCGAGATCTCCGATCAAGTCGAGCATCTTGTGGCGCACAGGCTCGCCTAGCATGCGCAGCTGCGTCTGCGGATCGCCGAGCACCACGGTGTTCTCGCGCGTCGCGCCCTTGCCGAATCCGGCAGCCTTCAGCTTCTCCACCTCGGAGGCGAGGCAGAACGTGCGCGCCGAGGCGATGTCCGTGGCGAAGCTCTCCGGCGTGACGTCGAACTGCAGCGAGCCACCCTGAACGTCGGGATCGTCGAACGAGGCG
Organism: Planctomycetia bacterium; assembly: GCA_005778045.1. The sequence continues at coordinate 13,859 of SXKQ01000010.1, read as the reverse complement.
ATGTACTGCAGCGTCAGGCCCGGCTGGTCGGACGGGAGCGCGACGAGGGTGGCGTTCTTCTCGCGCACATAGATGGGCTCGTCGAGCCGGAACGTACGCGCCTCCGCGCGCTGCTCGACGGTCCCGACCTGCTGGAACAGCTCGAGGAAGGGGCGAGCGCTGCCGTCCATTCCCGGCATCTCGGCGCCGTCCATCTCGATGCGCAGATTGTCGATACCGAGCCCCGAGCAAGCCGCGAGCAGGTGCTCGACGGTCTCGACCTCCGCGTTGCCGCGCTTGAGGCGCGTGCGCAGGTCGGCCTGCACGCGGTACTGCACCAGCGCCGGGATCGGCTGCGCGTCCGGCACGTCCGTGCGCACGAACTCGATGCCGGTGCTCTGGGGAGCCGGCAGCACGCGCGCGCGCACCGCCCGGCCCGAGTGCAGGCCGACGCCCGAGAACTCCACCGGAGCGCGCAAGGTCCGTTGCAAACGACTCATGACTCACCTCGCTTCTCGAGCTCGCGCTCCAGCTTCTTCAGTCGATCATGCATCTCCGTGAGCTTGCGCTCGAGCGCCATCGTGCGCATGAACTCGCCCTTGGGGCGCGCCCACCAGCCCATGTAGTCCGCGCCCGCAGGCACGTCCTCGAACACCGCGCTCGCCGGCCCGATGCGCGCACCATCGCCGATCTTGAGGTGCGTCGAGATGCCCGCCTGTCCCGCGAGGATCGCGCCGCGTCCGATGGAGGTCGAGCCGGCGACTCCGACTTGCGCGATGAGCAGCGCAGCCTCTCCCACATGGACGTTGTGCCCCACGTGCACGAGGTTGTCGAGCTTGGCCCCGCGCCCGATGCGCGTCACGCTGAACCGACCGCGGTCGATCGCACAGTTCGCGCCGATCTCCACGTCGTCCTCGATGACGACCGTGCCGGCGTGCGGCACCTTGTTCCAGCCCTCGATGCCGCGCGGGCCGAGCACCGGATCGAAACCGAAGCCATCCGAGCCGATCACAACACCGGCGTGCACGAGGCAACGCGCCCCGATCGAGATCCCGTCGTAGGCGACGACGCCCGAGCGCAGCTCGCTGTCCGCTCCGATGCGCACGTTGCGCGAGAGCACCACGTTGGGATGCAGCGCCACGCGCGCACCGATCACGCAGCCCGGCCCGATCACGCAACCCGCGCCGATCGAGACATCGGGGCCGAGCTCGGCATCCGATGCGATCGTGGCCGAGGGGTGAAGGCCCTTCGCAGGGCGCAGCGGAAGACGGTCAAACACCGTGAGCAGCAGCTCGAAGGCGCGGTTGGCGTCCTCGCAGCGCAAGAGCGCGATCCCCTCGCGCGGGACGGCGAGGCCCCGCGGCACGACCAGCGCCCTCGCGCGCGTCGCCGCGAGCTCTCGCGCATAGCGCGCGTGGCCAAAGAAGCTGATCTCGTCGGGGCCGGCGTCGGCCAGCGCCGCCGGGCCGCAAACGCGCAGCTCGGGGTCGCCTTCCAGCGACGCGCCGCACAGGGCGGCCAAATCTCTCAGGGTACGGTGGGACATCGTCGATCCGGGCCCCAGGCGGGACCCCTCAGGCGTTCTACGGTGCGAAACGGCCCGCGGAAGGCCTCGAATCGAGGCTTCCGAACGCGCAAGGGTGTACCGGCACGACTACGCCCTGTCAAACAGGGCGCGCTGGCACGGGCTCAACGCGTGCCCATGGTGAACGAGAACGTCTGGCGGTCGTCGCCGTCGAACTGGCGGAGCGGGTAGCCGAAGTTCAGCGTGATCGGAATCGGGTACGTCAGGCCCAGCGTGAAGCCGGCCGAAGTGCGCAGCTCGTCGAAGTCGAGGCTCCACGACTCCGGATCGATCAGGCCGTAGTCGAAGAACAGGCCTCCACGCAGCACCTCGAGCGTGCGGTACGTGCCGGGCTGCGTGGTGGCGTGCAGCGGGTAGAACCACTCAAAGGTGCCGAACATCTGCGTCTCGCCGCCGCGCGGCTCGCGCGAGAGGGGGTCGATCGGACCGACGCCGCGGAACTGGAAACCGCGCATCGAATTGGTGCCGCCGAGGAAATAGCGCTCGGAGTACGGCACGCGCGGCGTCTCGTCGTAGGGCTGCTGGGCCGCGATGTTGAACTCGAGGTGCAGCACGGGCTGGGTACCGTCGTCCGTGGTCCAAGTCGGCGTGTACCAGTCGCCACGCAGCTCGGCCGTCGTGATGTCGAACTCGCTGCCGAGCTGGCGCGAGTACACGACGGAGCCCAGCGCGAGCGTGTAGCCGTCGTGCGGGATGAGCTGGTTATCGAGGCGCCTCGAGGACAGGTCGAAGCTGACGCCGGCGAGTCGGGTCAAGCCACGGTCGTACTGGTCGTAGAGCTCGAGCGGCACGCCATCCGGATCGAGATCGCTCACCTCGACATCCTGCAGCACGAGTCCCGCCCACGCGCGCGTCTCGAAGTTGAGGCGACGGCCAAGGCGCAGGCGCAGCTGGGAGCGCTGCTCGTCGTGTGTGCGGTAGAGGCGCAGCCGCTTGGAGAAGTCGAAGTCGAGCATGATCGGCCGCAGGTGCCAGCCGAACAGGTCCGGCTCCATGAAGCGCACCCGGTACTCCGACACGAGCGTGCCGGGCGTAGCGAAGAGCTCCAGCAACTGTCCGGAGCCGTGCAGTGCCTCCTTGCGCCACACCTCGCCGAACGAGCCGAACCATGAGTCTGGCGCGTCCGAAGCGTCGAAGTTGCGCATCGTGAGCGCGACCTGCGCAAACGCCCCGTTGTCGCTGCCGATGCCACCGGCGACGTTGACGTCGATCACGCGCCCCTCCTCGAGCACGTATTCGAGGTCGACCTGCCCCGGATTGTCGGGCGTCGCGATGAACCGATAGGTCGGTTCGCGGTGCTGCATCCGATTGTAGGAATCGGAGAAGAAGTTCGTGGCCGTGATGAGACCGAGGGAGCGCTCGATCTCTTTCAGATCGGCGCGCTGGCCGGGGAAGATCGAGATCTCGCGCCGCACGACCCGGTCGCGCGTGTGGGTGTTGCCGTTGATCAGGATCTCGCGGATGGTCACCTCACGGCCCTGCACGAGGCGATAGGTCACCGCCACCGTGTGATTCTCCACGTCGAATACGAGTTCGGGCTGCTCGAAGCTCCAAGAGATCCCGCGCGGCAGCGTGGGATGCGAGATGCGACCGTCCCGTCCGTAGCGCGCGCGCAGCGCGGACTGGTCCTTCTCCCTGAGCGTGCGTTCGAAGTACTTGCCCGGCGTGAGCGAGCACAGCGCCAGCAACTCTTCCTGCGGGTACAGCAGCTGCGCCGGAACGAGCTCGTCGTTCAGCCGCGCGCTGGAATCAGCCCACTCGAAGGCCTCGATCGACACCGAAGATACGGAGTAGCGCTCGCCCTCGTCGATGCGCACGTGCACCGTCACGCGCGAGCGGTCCTCGTTGAACTCGAGGCGCTCGAGTTCGATTACCGCGTCGTACCAGCCGAGGTCGCGGTAGACGTTGCGCCTCGCGAGCAGGTCGGCCTGCAGGATCTCCTCGTCGAACACCTCGCCCAGCCAGTTGAGCAGGCTCGGGCCGTCGAGCTTGGCGCTCGACAGCGACGTGAGGCCATCCTTGAACAGCAACAGGAGGCTCGTGTCGGGGAGCGAACGATTGCCCTCGATGACGACGTCGCTCACGCGCACCTTGCGTCCCTCGCGGATCTCGAAGATCACGTCGGGAACGACCCCCTCGCCCTCACGCGTCAGCACGCTGACTTCCGCGAAGTAGAAGCCTTCGCGCCGGTAGTTCTCGAGGATGCGCTGACGCACGCGACCGGCCTGGTGCAGGTAGAGCTCGCTCTTTTCCTCGAGCAGCGCCCAAGTCCGCAGCTTCGACTCCTTGATCGCCTCGTTCCCGACGAAGCGCGGCTCGCGGTCGACGGGTAGTTCCTCGACACTGACGAGCAACTCGACCCCGCCGGGGACATCGCGCCGCGCGACGAGGGCGCGCACCTGAAAGGCCGTGCCGAGCCGGCGAATGCCTTGGTCGAGGGCCGCCGGATCGAACGGCGAGCCGACCTTCTGGCCAAGCACTCCGACGATCTGCGCGTCGGTGTAGCGTCGCTCGCCCTCCACGACGAGGCCCTGCACCAGCGGCAGTTCCGCCACAGGCGCCCCCTCCTGCGCATGGGCGGGAAAGAGCGCGCCCATGAGCGCGAGCGGAGCTGCGAAAAAGGGGCGGACGGGCACGGCGGCGCTTCGTCGCGTCAGGCGAAGATCGGCTCGGCCGCCGAAGGTGCCGGGTTGTCGAACCGCAGCAGGTGGCCGAAGAAGCGCAGGCCCACGTCGCCCGTGGCTCCATTTCTGTGCTTGGCCACGATCACCGTCGCGTCGTGACGGATCGCGTCGAGCTCGGCCTGCGACATCTGCTCCTCGGTCGCGTTCTTGTTGGTCTCGTAGTACCAGCGCCGGTACAGCCTCATCACCCCGTCGGCGTCCTGCTCGCTCGAGCCCGACTCGCGCAAGTCGGAGAGCATCGGCCAACCGCGCGGGGTGCGGTCCTTGCCTTCGACGGCGCGCGAGAGCTGAGCCAGCGCGACCACGGGCACGCCGAGCTCGCGCGCGAGTGACTTGAGCGAACGCGAGATCTCGCTGATCTCGAGCTGTCGGCTCTCATTGCTCTTCTGGCCCGAGGTCATGAGCTGCAGGTAGTCGAGCACGATCAGATCGAGGTTGTGCTTGGCCTTCAGGCGCCGCGCGCGCCCGCGCAGGGCCATCACCGAGAGACTGGGGCTGTCGTCGATGAAGAGCTTCATCTGCGCGAGTTCCCCCACCGCCTCGCTCATGCGCTGGTAGTCCTCGTCGGGCAGGCGCCCGGTGCGCAGGCGCGAGTTGTCGATGCGGCCGCGCGCGCAGATCATGCGCTGCATGATCTGGTGCTTGCCCATCTCGAGGCTGCAGAACATGGCCACCGGAGGGCGTCCCTCGAGGCAGTCGGGGCGCGACATGCACACCGACTCGATCACGTTGAGCGCGAAGGCCGTCTTGCCCATGGCGGGGCGTGCCGCGACGATCACGAGGTCGCCGGCGTTGAGCCCGCCGAGCAGGTCGTCGAGTTCGTGGAAGCCCGTCGGCAGACCCGTGAGTCGATGCGAGGTCCGATTCTCGATCTGGCGCATAGCCTCGTGCAACACGGGCTCGACCGGCTCGGGGCCCTGGTTCTGGGCGCGGGTCGCGAGGTGGAAGATGCGCGACTCGCTGCGATCGAGCAGCGACGCGACCGACTCGCCATCGGGACGCGTCTCGTAGGCGTCAGAGAGGATCTCGGTCGCGCCGTCGATCAGCCTGCGCAGCACGCTCGTCTCCGCGACGATGCGAGCGTGGTGCGAGATGTGGGCCGCGCTCGTCACCGACTGCTGCAACTCCAGCAGGGCCTCGTTGCCGCCGAGCGCGTGCAGGAGCCCTGCCGACAGCAAGCTCTCCCCGATCGTGATCAGGTCGACCTTGATGTTCTTGGCGCTCATGTCGAGCAGCGCCGCGTACAGCAGTTGGTGGCGCCGGACGAAGAAGTCCTCGGGCTTGAGCGTCTCGCCGACCTCGGGGATGCGATCGGGCACGAGCATCATCGCGCCGAGAATGGCTCGCTCGGCCGCCTCGTTGTGCGGCGGTATCCGGCCGGGAATCTTGTCCTGCTCCATCCTCTTCGCTCCCTCTCCGGACCATCGCCCACGCGACTGCCACTGGGCCGCGGAGGATACTCGACCCCGCGAGCCCACGGTAGCCACGCAGGATGCGCGGGGGGCCCGGCCCGCGCGTTGCGGACCGGGCCTCCTTGTGAAAGCGCAAACGCGCGGGGCTCTCAGGCCTCGGCGTTGACGTTGACCGTGACCTCGGCGAAGCGCTCGCCGTGGATGTGGACCTTGACCGCGTGGGCGCCGACCATCTTGATCGGGGCCTCGAGGCGCACGTCCTTCTCCGGCACGCCGTGGCCAGCAGCCACGAGCAGCTCCGAGATCGCCGCCGCGCTGACCGAGCCGAACAGGTGGCCCTGGTCGTCGGCCTTGGCGCTGGTCGAGACGACCACGCCCGTGAGCTTGGCCACACGCGCGTCGATCTCCTCGTCGCGCTTGCGGTCCTCGATGTCGAGGCGCGCACGCTTGCGGGCCATGAGTTTCTTGTTCTCTTCCGTGGCTTCGGTGGCGAAGCGATTGGGGAAGAGGAAGTTGCGGGCATAGCCCGGGCGCACGCGGACGACGTCGCCGCACTTGCCGAGGTGCTGCACGTGCTCGCGCAGCAAGACTTCAATGTTCGCCATGGGAGGAGCTCCTTACTGGACGAAGGCCATGAGGCCCATGTGACGGGCACGCTTGATCGCCGCCTTCAACTCGCGCTGGCACTGCGTGCAGAAGCCAGAGCGCTTGCGGGAGAGGATCTGCGCCTGAGGCGTGAGGAACTTCTGGAGGTACGCGACCTCCTTGTATTCGATCTTCGGGTCGTCGCAGTGACGGCTTGCGATCGGCGGGCTGGGCTTGCGGCTCTCGGCCATGGTTCAGCTCTCCTCCGCGGCAGCGGCTTCGGGGACTTCGGCACCGTCGCCAACTTCGGGGGCTTCGGCGGGCGCATTGCGGCGCAGGTTTTCTTGGATCGGACGGTCCGCGAGATCGCCGAACACGGCGCGCTCGGGCGAGGTCGCTTCTTCGGTCGGCGGCGGCGGCACGACGTAACCGTCAGCGCCTTCTTCCGCGGCCTTCTCCATCTCGCCGGCCGGGATCGCGTCGACCTTGAGCATCAGGTAGCGCAGGACGCGCTCGTCGAGCTCGAAGTCGCGTCGCATGCCGTTGAGGCTCGTGCCAGCGATCTCGAAGTAGGCCAGCAGGTACGTGCCGCGGGTGCGGCCACGGATCGGATAGGCGAGCTTGCGCTCGTCCCAGCGCCGGGCGCAGAGCACCTTGGCGCCATTCTTCGCGAGCAGATCCGTCACCATGGCCTTCGCCTGGCGCCAGTCCGCTCGCACCACCTGATTGTCCAGGAGGAACATGCCTTCGTACGTCGTCGTCAAAACTTGGTCTCGCTTTCAGTTGGTTGAGCGGGCCGACGGTTCCTAGCCGCCTTCTGACCCAAGGTCTTTCCAGCGGCTGTGGAACCGCGTCATGAGCCTCTCGAGGCTCTCCGGCTCGCCGACCCACGCCTCGAGGAAGTCGGCCGCGTGAGCGACCGTGATCTCGGCGTGAATGCGCGCGTCGCCGGTGAGCTGCGTGAGGACATGACGCGCCGCGTCGGTCCTCGGCCTGCCGACCCCGATCCGTAGCCGCGGAAAGTGGTCGCTGCCGAGCATCTGCACCATGGAACGCACCCCGTTGTGTCCGCCGCTTCCGCCGTGAGGGCGGATGCGCAGCGCGCCGACGGGCAGGTCGAGGTCATCGAAGACCGCGAGAACCTGCTCGGGCGGCACGCCGAATGTGCGGGCGAGCGGGGCGACTGCGGTGCCGGAGAGGTTCATGAACGTCATCGGCTTGACGAGCAGCGCGTCGCGACGGGTGTCGCGGGCGAGCAGGCAAGGGATGCCGGCCATGGTGACTTCGAGCACCGCGGGAGCTTCAAAGATCAGCTTGGAGCGCCGCGCCAGCTCGTCGAGTGCGTGGAAGCCGACGTTGTGCGGCGTCCACTCGTACTGCGGTCCGGGGTTGCCGAGGCCGACGACGAGACGGGTCACGAGGTGCTCCAGCCCTCCCCTCGTCCGGCGGGTGCCGTGCGAGGAGCGGGGGCAAGATTGTAGGGAGCGCCGCGCGACGCGCAAGCGCCGGGCCCGAGCGGGAGGAGCCGGTCCCGCGCGAGCCGCCCCACAACGGACGATGCCGCCCGCGGGAACCCCACGGACGGCATCCGGAACAGGGGCGCAGCGGACCGCACGGTCCCCTGCGCCACGCGAGGGGCCTTACTTGGCCGGCTTCTTGGCGTCGCCAGCCTTGGCGGCCGGGGCGGCACCAGCGGCCGGGGCAGCACCCTTGGCACCCGCGGCCGGGGCAGCGCCAGCGGTCGCACCTTCGGCGCCAGCGGTGGCACCCTCGGCGGCGGCCGGGGCAGCAACGGCCTCGACCTTGATCTCGCTGATGCGCGCCACGGTCGCGGCGGGGTTGGTCACGAGGTCGACGTTGGCGGGCAGCTTGATCTGGGCCGCCGTCACGCTCGTGCCCGGTTCGAGATCGGCCACCGAGACTTCGAGCTCGTCGGGGATCTCGGTCGGGAGCGCCATGACCTTGATTTGCGCCATGATCTGGTTGAGCACACCCTTGGGGTGGCCGACGAAGTGCAGGTCGACCTCGACCTCGGTCTTCTTCGTCAGGTCGACGCGACGGAACTCGACGTGGATGATCGATTCACCGAAGGTGTCCCAGTCGAGGTGGCGCACAATCGCGGCTTCCTTCTTGCCAGCGAAATCCAGCTCGAACACGTGCTGGTGGCGGCGGCGGGCCGTCATGAATTCGTCGGTGTCGATGGAGAAGTCGACGTGCGGCGCCTCCTTCGTCAGCTCGAGCGACGCGGGGATGCGGCCCATGGAGCGGAGCGCGGTGGCGGTGCGCGAACCGAGCTTCTTGCGCGGCTCGGACTGGAGGACGGCGGTCGGGGCGTTCTTGGTCTGCTTCATTGGATTTCCTCGAAGAGCGAGCTTACAGATTCGCTGCGGTGAATGTTGCGGATGGCGCGGGCAAGGAGGCCCGCGACGCTGACGACTTCGAGCGCCTTGGGGCTGTCCCCCCGGCGCGGGATGGTGTCCGTGACCAATATCTTGTCGGCCGGGCAGGCGTCGAGGCGCTGGACGGCCGGTCCACAGAACACGGCGTGGGAGGCGGCGAGGACGATCTTCTTGGCCCCGTGGCGGCGGGTAATGGCGGCCGCCTCCGAGATCGAGCCGCCGGTCGAGATCATGTCGTCGACGATGATCACGTTGCGCCCCTCGACGTTACCGATCACGTGCTCGACCGCGATCTCGGAGCCCGAGATGCGGCGCTTGTCGACGATGGCGAGGTCCGCGCCGATGGCCTTGGCCCAAGCGCGCGCCATCTTCACCCCGCCCACGTCGGGCGTGACGATCACCGGGTTCTCGATGCCAAGGCGCTTGACCGCCGCCATCAGCACCGGCTTGGCGTAGAGGTGGTCGACGGGGATATCGAAGAAGCCCTGAATCTGGGCCGCGTGCATGTCCATCGTCAGCATGCGGTCGGCCCCCACGCTGGCGAGCGTGTTGGCGACGACCTTGGCGCTGATCGGGACGCGGCCCTCGTCCTTGCGGTCCTTGCGGGCGTAGCCGTAGTACGGCATCACCACCGTCACGCGCCCGGCGCTCGCGCGGCGCAGGGTGTCGATGATGAGCAGGAGCTCGATCCAGTTCTCGTTGACCGGCGGACAGGTCGGCTGGATGACGAACACATCGCCGCCGCGGATGTCGTCGTAGACCTTGATGTCGATCTCGCCGTCGGGGAAGCGCCCGATGTGCGCGTTCGCCACGGGAATCCCGAGCTCGGCGCTGATCGACTCGGCGAGCTCCTTGTGCGCGGTGCCGGACATCAGCACGAGACGATCGGTCGTGTAGCCCATGGCGTGCTCCTCAGGCGCTCCCATTCTTGCGGCGCGCCTTGGCCTTGGCCGGCACGCCTACCCACAGCTCGCCCGCTCCGACGTGCGAGCCATGCGTCACCACCGCGTTGGCACCGGTCGTCGCGCCCTCGCCCGTCGAGCACGGCGCCACGAGCACCGTGCCGCACCCGAGGAAACTACGGTCCGCCACGGTCGTCTTGTGCTTCTTCGCGCCGTCGTAGTTCGCGAACACCGTGCCCGCGCCGACGTTGACCCGCTCACCTATCACCGCGTCGCCGATGTAGGCGAGGTGCTTGGCTTTGGACTTCTTGCCCAAGCGCGAGCGCTTGGTCTCGGTGAAGTTGCCGATCTCCGCTCCGTCGTCGAGGGTCGTGTCCTCGCCGATGTGCGCGAAGGGCCCGATGTGGCAGCCGGCACCGATCGAGCAGCCCTTCTCGATCACGCTGCAGGGCGCGATGTGCGTCCCAGCACCGATCGTGACGCCGTGGGCGATGTAGGTCGTCGCCGGATCTTCGACGAACACGCCGGCGAGCATGTGCGCCTCGACGATGCGCCGCTGCAGGGCCGCGCGCGCCTCGGCGAGATGCACCAGCGTGTTGACGCCGATCGCCTCGCGCTCGTCGGTGATCTCGACCGGCAGCACGCGCCGCCCGGCCTCGGAGAACATGCCGACCACGTCCGTGACGTAGTACTCGCGCTGAGCGTTGCGGTCGGAGAGCTTCGGCAGGCTCTCCACGAGGAATCGGCCATCGAAGCAGTACACCCCGAGATTGACCTCGCGCAGGGTGCGCTCGTCGGTGGTCGCGTCCTTCTCCTCGACGATGCGCGCCACGGAGTCATCCGCGCCGCGCACGATGCGTCCGAAACCACGCGGATTCGCCGGCTGCGCCGTGAGCAGCGCCATGCCGTCCTTGGTCGCCGCCTGCTCGTTGCACAGGAGCTCGAGGCTCTCCGCCGCCAGCAGCGGCATGTCACCGTAGAGCAGCACGACCCGGCCCGGATCCGCGCCCAGCTCCGGCAGGCAGCACTGCACCGCATGGCCAGTGCCCTTCTGCTCGGCCTGCACCACGGTGCGAATGCGCTGCTGCGGATCGAGTCCCGCCAGTGCAGCCGTGACCTCGTCGGCCTTGTAGCCCACCACAACCAGCACGCGCTTGGGGTCGAGCGCGAGCGCGAGCTCGACCACCCACGCGATCATCGGTCGACCGCAGAGCGGCGCCATGACCTTGGCCCACCCAGTCTTCATCCGAGTCCCCTGGCCTGCTGCCAAGATGATCACGGTGTCGGGCCGGGACATGGGGCTCTCGCGATGGAAACGAAGGGGGCGTGTGAGGACGACGAAAGGGCCGAACATGGTACGGGCAGGGCCCGGGAAGTCAACGCGACCGCCCCGGCCCGCCCGGCCGATCGGCGCCCCGGGGCCCGTCGGCACCGACCCGGACGGATGGCCCTCAGATGGCTCGAGGAGGGCCCCTCGGCGCCCCACGCCTGGCCCCGGGCCGCTACCATTACGACGGTCCTCCCCGACTTCGGGAGGTTCCTGTCCCGTGAAGATCGCGCTGACCGGCGGGCCGCACAGCGGCAAGTCCACCCTGCTCGCGGAGCTCGCCGCGCGCGGGTTCAGCACGGTTCCCGAGGCCGCCATCCGCGTCATCGAGGAGCTCGTGGCCGAGCTCGGCCGCGACGAGGCCCGCGTCTGGCGCCTGACCCACGTGCCGCAGTTTCAGGAGCGCATCGCCCAGCGCCAGCTGCAGCTCGAATACGCCGCCCGACAGGAGAGCGCCGCCGCCGTCTTCTGCGACCGCGGCCTCGTCGACGGCCTCGCCTACATGCGCCTCGTCGGCGCGCCCCCGACGCCCTTCGTGAAGGCCGCCGTCCAGAGCTCGCGCTACGACGTGATCGTGCTGTGCGAGATCTGCCTGCCCTTCAAGCCGCGCGTCGACACCGGCCGCACCTCCGACCTCCAGCGCGCCCGCGAGATCGAAGCCTCCCTCATCGCCACCTACCGCGAGCTCGGCTACCAGCTCCTGCGCCTGCCCGCCGAGAGCCCCGTCGCCGCCCGCGCCGACCTGCTCCTCGACGAACTCTCCCACCTCGGCCTCATCGCCCGCACCCGCTGACCGCGCCGGCGCGTCGGCCAGCCTTCCCCTTCGATGCTGCTCGCCACTCCGTTTCGGCGTTTCGTCGCGGCGCTCGCGCTGGGGGCGGCCGTCTCGGCGGCGGCGCTGGGGCTGGCGTTGGGGCAGCGGTCGCTGGGGCTCGCGCTCGGGGTCGAGGGCGAGGCGGAGCAGCGGGTGGTGGTGCTCGGGGGCGACGCGCAGGGTGCCGCGAGCGAGGTTCCGGTCGGGAGCGCGGTGCGCGCGCTGGCGGTGGCGGATGGACGCCGCTGTGAGCTCGAGCCGGTCGACCTGATCGAGGAATCGGACTTCCTGCCGAGCTACGCGGAGATCGAGCGCTTCTTCGAGCGCCAGCAGGCGCTGTCGGAGCTGCTGGCGGAGCCCGCAGTCGAGGTCGAGTTCACCGAGCCCTTGGGAGCGGCGCGCAGCGTGACGATCGCGCCCCGCGAGCGCGCGCTCGTGGACCTGCCCGGCGCATTCTGGATGCAGCTCGGGATCGGCGCGGCGGCTTTCCTCGTCAGCGCGTGGGTGTGGGCCCTGCGGCGCGGCGAGGCCTCGGCGCGCTGGCTCGCGCTCGTCGGCACGTCGATCCTCGTCTTCGCGCAAGCGGCCGCGGTCTACAGCACGCGCGAGCTCGCACTGCCGGCCGCGACGCACCGCGCGCTCTCCGCGCTCAACCACACCGGCGCGCTGACCTTTGGCGCGGCCATGATCGCGCTGTTCCTCGTCTATCCGCGGCCGCTCGTGCGAGCGCGCTGGCTGGCGCTGCTGTTCACCGTGGTCGCGCTGTGGCTGCTCGCCGACGTCGCGCGGCTCGTGCCGGATCCCGCGACGGGCAACCAGCTCCCCACGCTGCTCGAGATGCTCGGCATCCTCGCCGCCATCGGCGTGCAGGCCTTCGCCACGCGCCGTGACCCGCGTGGCCGTGCCGCCCTGCGCTGGCTCGGGCTCTCCGTGGCGCTCGGCGCTGGCGGCTTCGTCGCGCTCGTGATCGCGCCGATCCTGATCGGCGACCTGCCGCCCGTCTCGCAGGGCGCCGCATTCCTGCTGTTCCTGCTGATCCACGTCGGCGTGGCGCTCGGCGTGGCGCGCTACCGCCTGTTCGAGCTCGACGAGTGGGCCTTCCGGCTCCTGTTCTACGTGGGAGCCCTGCTCGCGCTGCTCGGCCTCGACGCCCTGCTCGTCTTCGCCCTGCAGCTCTCCCCGGGCCCGTCGCTCGGCCTCGCCGTGCTCGCGCTCGGCCTGCTGTGGATGCCGCTGCGCGACTGGCTCTGGCGCCGCTTCGTCGCGCGCCGCCGAGTCGACGAGAACGAGCTCTTCCGCTCCGTCGTCGACGTCGCGTTCGCCGCGAGCGCCGCCGAGCGCGAGAGCCGCTGGAAAGCGCTGCTCGCACGCCTGTTCGACCCGCTCGAGCTCGCCGCGGCCGAAGGCGACGTGGCCGAGCCGGCGCTGCGCGACGACGGCCTCGCGCTCGCCCTGCCCGCGCGCGCCGGAGCTCCCGCGCTCGTCGTGCGCAACCCGTGGGGCGGCCGTGGCCTGTTCGGGCCGACGCACCTCGCGCTCGCTCGGCAGCTGTGCGCACTCGCGCAGTGGATCGAGGAGAGCCGCAATGCCTACGACCGCGGCGCCGCCGAGGAACGCCGCCGCATCTCCGCGGACCTGCACGACGACGTCGGCGCGCGCCTGCTCTCGGGGCTGCACCGCGAGAGCCTCGAGGCGACGCGCGAGAGCGTGCGCGAGGCGCTCGCCGACGTGCGCACGATCGCGTCGGGCCTCGTGGGCGAGCGGCGCGTGCTCGAGGCCGTGGCCGCGGCCCTGCGCCACGAGAGCGGCCAGCGACTCGACGGCGCTGGGCTCGAGTCGCGCTGGCAAGCGACGGGCATCGACGCGCGCCAGCTCTCCTACGCCACCTACCGCAACCTGATCGCCTGCCACCGCGAGCTCCTGAGCAACGCGATCCGCCACTCGGGCGCGCGCAACGTCTCGGTGCGACTCGCCGCCGAGCCCGACGCGCTGACGCTCGAGGTGCAGGACGACGGCCGCGGCATCGACCCGGCGCGCCCGCGCGGCAACGGCCTCTCGAACCTCGAGCGTCGTGCGCAGGCCATGGGCGGCACGATGCGCTTCGAGCCCGCGGAGGGCGGCGGCCTGCGCGCCACCCTGCGCGTGCCCCTCGGCGACTGACCGCGCTCCGTC